>CAMDNF010000045.1:0-20953 GCA_945902735.1 Rhizobium sp. Q54
TATAACAATATCTTTATATTCTTATTTTCTCATGTATAATCCCTAAATCGGCAATTGAGGCCGGCGGGGATGGCGGATCAGATTCTGGATGGATTGCGCGCGGCGGCGGAGCCCACACGGCTTCGCATTCTGGCGCTGTGCGCGCGCGCCGACCTCACGGTGAGCGATCTCGTGCGCATTCTCGGGCAAAGCCAACCGCGTCTCTCGCGGCATTTGAAACTCATGACCGAGGCTGGGCTGCTCGCGCGGCATCGCGAGGGTCAATGGACCTATCACCGGCTTGGCGATTCGGGGCCAGGCGGCAGGGTCGCGCGCACAGTGATCGAGCTCCACGCGGACGGCACGACCAACCACGCCGCCGATCTCGCCCGGCTGGGGGCGATCCGGGCGGAGCGGCGCGACGCCGCGGCGGCCTATTTCAGCGCCAATGCCAGGAATTGGGATCGCGTTCGAGCCCTTCACATTGATGAAGCGAAGGTCGAGCGCGCTTTGGTGGAACTGACAGCCGATCTCAACCTCCACCGGCTGTTGGATATCGGCACGGGCACGGGACGCGTGCTTCAATTATTCAGCCCGCGCGTTGGCGAAGCCGTCGGTATCGACATCAACCGCGATATGTTGCGCATGGCACGCGACAATTTGGAGCGTGGCGGATTTCGCAATTGCCATGTCCGCCAGGGCGATATGGACCGACTGCCCTGGCCCGACGGCGCGTTCGATGGCGCGGTGCTGCATCAAGTTCTGCATTATGCCGAGCGGCCGGAGGCGACGATCGCCGAGGCGGCGCGCGTGCTCCAGCCCAATGGCAACCTCTTGATCGCCGATTTCGCGCCGCATGCGCTCGAAGAGCTGCGCGCCGATCACGCCCATCGCTGGCTCGGTTTTTCCGACGACGCGATTGCGGCGTGGTGCAAGGCCGTCGGGCTCGCGGTCAAAAAATCGCAGCTTCTGCGCGGCTGCCCCCTGACGGTCTCGATCTGGCGGGCGAAGCGGTGTGCGCCCAACCAGCCGGCCAAGCGGCGGAAGGCCGCATGACGAGCCACGAGGTCGAGGCGTCCTTCGAGTTCTTCCCGCCCAAGGACGAGGCGGCGGCGGGGCAACTCTGGTCGGCGATCGAGCGGCTGGCGCCGATCAGGCCGCGCTTCGTTTCGGTCACTTACGGCGCCGGCGGATCGACCCGCAGCCTGACCCACGCACTGGTCGGCCGCATTCTGCGCGATACCACACTGACGCCCGCCGCGCACCTTACCTGCATCGGCGCACGCCGCGAGGAGATCGATAATATCGCGCGCCGCTATTACGAGATCGGCGTCCGCCACATCGTGGCGCTGCGCGGCGACCCACCCGCCGGCGCGACCACCCCTGTCGCGCAGCCCGACGGCTATGCCAACGCGGCCGACCTGGTCGCCGGCCTCAGGCGTGTTGCCGATTTCGAGATCACGGTCGCGGCCTACCCTGAGACGCACCGCGAAGCGAAAAATCAAGCCGCCGATCTCGATCACTTGAAACGCAAGTTCGATGCCGGCGCCGCGCGCGCGATCACGCAGTTCTTCTGCGATCCCGCCGTCTATCTTCGTTTCGTCGAGCGTGTCCGCGCGGCCGGCATCACGGCCGAGATCGTGCCGGGCATTTTGCCAATCACGAATTACGCCCGTTTCGTCGGCTTCGCCGAGCGTTGCGGTGTCGCGGTTCCACACCGGTTCGCGCAACGCTTCGAAGGACTCGACAACGACACGGAGACCCGTCAGCTGATCGCCGCGTCGGTCGCGATCGAGCAGTGCAATGCGCTGCGCGACGCCGGCGTGCGCAGCTTTCATTTTTATACGCTCAATCGCCCCGAGCTGACGCGGGCGATTTGCCACACGCTGGGAATCAAGGCAGCGGCGTCCGCGACATTACCGATGGATGGTTCCTGAATGAGCGAACGAGGCGATCGCATCGCGGCCCTCAAGGCGAAAGCGACCGAGCGTATCCTGGTGCTCGACGGCGCCATGGGCACCATGATCCAGGCGCATAATCTCGATGAGGCTGGCTTTCGCGGTGAGCGTTTCGCGAACCATGCCTGCGACCTCAAGGGCGATAATGATCTGCTGGTATTGACCCAACCGGCGCTGATCGAAACCATTCATCGTGATTTTCTGGCGGCCGGCGCCGATATCGTGACCGCCAATAGCTTCAACACATCGTCCATCTCGCAAGCGGATTACAAACTCGAGGCCAGTGTTGCCGACATGGCGCATGAGGCCGCGCGCCTCGCGCGCGTGGCCGCCGATGCCCTGACAACGGCGGCCCGCCCACGTTTCGTCGCCGGTGCGCTCGGGCCGACCAACAAGACCTGTTCGATCTCGCCCGACGTGTCGAGCCCGGGCTTTCGCGCGGTGACGTTCGACGATCTTCGCCTCTCTTATCGCGAAGTGGCGAGCGGCCTGATCGAGGGTGGCAGCGATCTGATCATCATCGAAACCGTGTTCGACACGCTGAACGCCAAGGCCGCCCTCTTCGCGCTTGAAGAATTGTTCGATGACATGGCGCTTCGTTTGCCGATCATCGTGTCGGCCACGATTAGCGATCGATCCGGCCGCACGCTTAGCGGGCAGACGCCCGAGGCGTTTTATATCTCCGTCGCCCACGCCGCGCCCTTCGCGGTGGGGCTCAATTGCTCGCTTGGCGCTGACCAGCTCCGCCCCTATGTCGCGGCGCTTTCCGGCATCGCCGATTGTTTGATTTCCGCGTATCCCAATGCTGGGCTGCCGGACGCGCTCGGCGAATACCGCGAAACGCCAGAGGAAACCGCCTCACACCTCGGCGAATGGGCGCAGGCCGGCCTCCTTAATCTGGTCGGCGGCTGTTGCGGCACGACGCCGGCGCACATTCGCGCGATTGCGGACGCGGTCGAGGGCGTGGCACCGCGCCGGGCGGCGCGGCATGAACCGCGCCTTTGGCTCTCCGGCCTCGAGCCGCTTGAGGTCAGGCCATGAGCCTACCGTCCAATTTCATTTTGATCGGCGAGCGCACCAATGTCGCAGGCTCGGCCCGCTTCAAGAAGCTGATCGCGGCCGGTGAGTTCGACGCCGCGCTTACGATCGCGCGCGAGCAGGTTGAGAACGGCGCCAATATCATCGACATCAATATGGACGATGCGATGATCGAGGGCGAAGCCGCCATGACGCGCTTCGTCAATTTGATCGCGGCCGAGCCCGATATCAGCCGCGTACCGGTGATGCTCGATTCCTCCAAATGGTCGATCATCGAGGCTGGTCTCAAATGCCTCCAAGGCAAAGGCATCGTCAATTCGATTAGTTTGAAAGAAGGCGAGGCGGCGTTCCTCGAACACGCAAAGCTCGTGCGCCGCTATGGCGCGGCCACGGTGGTGATGGCGTTCGACGAGAACGGCCAGGCCGGGTCGATCGAGCACAAGGTCGCCATCGCGCGCCGGGCCGTGGCGCTCCTCACGAGCAAGATCGGCTTTCCGGCGAGCGACATCATCATCGACCCCAATGTCTTCGCGGTCGCCACCGGCATCGCCGAGCACGATGATTATGGCCGCGCCTTTATCGAGGCGACGCGCCTCATCAAGCAGGAAATGCCCGAGGTTCATGTCTCGGGCGGGATTTCCAATGTATCGTTCGCCTTTCGTGGCACGAACGGGATTCGTGAGGCCATGCACGCCGTCTTCCTCTATCACGCGATCGAGGCCGGGCTTGACATGGCGATCGTCAACCCGACGCAGCTCGCGATCTATGAGGATATTCCACCCGATGTACGCGAGCGGGTCGAGGACGTCATTCTCAACCGCCGGAGCGATGCCACCGAACGCCTGATCGAGGTCGCCGGGCGCTATCGCGCGGTGACTGAGACGGATGTTCCGGCGGTTCAAGCCTGGCGCGCGGGCGATGCGGCCAGCCGTTTGGTCCACGCCTTGGTCCATGGCATCGATAGTCACATCGTCGAGGACACCGAAGAGGTGCGCCAAACGGTTACCCGCGCGCTGCAGGTGATCGAGGGGCCCTTGATGCAGGGCATGAGCGTGGTCGGTGATCTGTTCGGCGCGGGGAAAATGTTTTTGCCGCAGGTGGTCAAGAGCGCGCGCGTGATGAAGAAGGCGGTTGCCCATCTCATCCCCTTCATGGAGAGCGAGCGCGAGGCGGCGGGCGAGCGCACCACCAAGGGCCGCATTTTGCTCGCGACCGTGAAGGGCGATGTGCATGACATCGGCAAGAACATCGTCGGCATCGTGCTGCAATGTAATGATTATGAAGTGATCGACCTCGGCGTCATGGTGCCGATGAACAAGATCATGGATGTCGCGCGGGAGCGGCAGGTTGATATCATCGGGCTCTCTGGCCTGATCACGCCGAGCCTCGATGAAATGGGTGCGGTCGCGCGCGAGATGGAGCGGCGCAAACTTTCGCTGCCGCTCTTGATCGGCGGCGCGACCACGAGCCGGGTTCACACCGCGCTCAAGATCGAGCCCGGCTATAGCGGCCCGACGATCCACGTGCCCGATGCGTCGAAGGCGGTTGGCGTGGTGGGGCAGTTGATCGCGCTCGATCAACGCGAGGCTTTTGCCACGACGATCCGGGCGGACTATGAAATCCTTCGGGTGAAGCATGCGCGCGAGCGTAGAGGCGACGATCGCGCCAGCATCGAGGCCGCGCGGGCCAATCGGTTGCGGCTGGATTGGGCGAAGGCGCACCCGCCCGCGCCCACCTTTCTCGGCGCGCGCGTGATCGAGGCTTTTCCGCTCGACGAGATCGCCGCGTTGATCGATTGGACGCCGTTTTTTCGCACCTGGGAACTGGCGGGCGCGTTTCCTGCGTTGCTTGATGATCCCGTGGTTGGCCCGAGCGCGCGCGATTTGTTTCGCGATGCCCAGGCCATGCTTGCGCGCATCATCGACGAACGCTGGTTCAAGGCGCGCGCGACGCTTGGCTTTTGGCCGGCCAATTCAAGCGGCGACGATATCGTGCTGCATACGAGCGACGCACGCGATGCGCCGCTTGCCACCGTGCACGGCTTGCGCCAGCAAATGCGGCGCGACGAGCGCCGGCCCAATCTGGCGCTTGCCGATTTCATTGGGCCGCATGATTTAGGTGTCGCGGATTATCTGGGTGCGTTCGTGGTTACTGCCGGGGCGGAGGCCGAAACGATCGCGGCTGATTTTGCCGCGGCTCATGACGATTACAACGCGATCATGGTCAAGGCCCTGGCGGATCGCTGCGCCGAGGCGTTGGCCGAGGCGTTACACGCGCGCGTGCGGCGCGATTATTGGGGTTATGCGCCCGATGAAGCGCTCGACAATGCAGCCCTGATCGCCGAGGCCTATCGCGGCATTCGCCCGGCGCCCGGCTACCCCGCCTGTCCCGATCACAGCGAGAAGCGCACCTTGTTCGACATACTCGACGCCGAGCGCATCATCGGTGTTCGCCTGACCGAAAGTTTCGCGATGTGGCCGCCTTCAAGCGTGTGCGGCTATTATTTCAGCCATCCCGAGGCACGCTATTTCGGTGTCGGTAAGATCGGGCTCGACCAGCTGAACGATTACGCCAAGCGCAAGGGGATTAGTCGTGCCGAGGCCTTGCGCTGGTTGCCGGGCAATATTGAAGGCGACGGGGCAACGGATGCAGCGGCGTAATCGGCCTTACTTCACCTCGATCAGAAACGCGGCCCAGGGCCAACGCTGCTCGTCTTCAGCGGTATAGGCCTTGCCGTCACGCCGCGCATAAACAAGCCAGAGCGGGCCGCGCTGGCCGAGATCGAGATAGCGCCCATCGCGCTTGAGCGCGAGGATCCAATCAAAAGCGTCGAGATCGGCCGCCTTGAGTTCGCTGGCAAAGCCATCGAGCGCCAAGACCGACACGCTGGTCGGTTTGGCGCCTACCGCCTTGAGCACGTCCTTCAGCCAAGGCCCCTCGAAGCGAAACGGCTTCGGCCACTCCGCGTATTTGATCGTCACTTCGTGCATGCTAAGGGCTTCGAGCATGGCGAGATCGAAGACCGCCGCCTTGTCGAAACGGCGCTCGTGGAATTTGAGAACGCCGTCCTCGAAGTCGTTAAAAGCCGGCCGGTTGGTTTCGCCGATCGCGCCGATGATGGTCAGCACCGCCGGCCCCTTCGGCTTGTCCATCGCGTTGGCGTGCGTCGCGAGCGCCGCGACGATAACGAGCGCCCCCAAAAAGAGACGGAGCGCTTGCCTTAGGGGCATCGGCGGGACGACCTTCTTCAACGCGCCATCTTCAACGCGCCATGAAGACCGGCACTTTGCAGGCGGTGATGATCTTGCCCGTCGCGCCGCCAAGACCGAGGAAGCTCAACACGCTGCCTTCGCCATAGGCACCCATGACCATCAGATTGGCGCCGACCGAGGCGACGTGTTGCAGAAGCGCCCGCCCGCGCGCCCGCGCGGAGCCCGAGCCGGCATCGAACGCGGCCGGCATCGCCTTGATGCCATGACGATCGAGGTAACGGATCACCGGGTCGGTCGGCGCACGCTCATCCGCCGCGCCGACGCTCAAGACCGTGACGTTTGGAATCTTTTGCAAAATAGGAATGGCATAACCAAGGGCGCGCGCGGCCTGCGCACTGCCGTTCCACGCGACCAGCGCACGCTCGAAACTGCCCGGCCGCCATTCGGGCGGCACGATCATGACGGGGCGTGAGGATTCATAGATCGCCACGCTGACATAAGCGGGCTCGGGCTTGCGCTCATCGACGCCCGGCCGGCCGACCAACACGAGATCCGACACGCGCCCCTGCGCCACCACAAGATCGGCCTCATTGCCATCGCGGTCGATGAAGCGCGCCTGGGGCAAGGTGGTCGCCAGACGGTCATAAACTTGGCGCGCGCGGCCGGAGCGTTCGGCGACAGCCGCTTGGCTATCTTCGATGATCAACGCAGCGGCGCCCTCGGCCATCGCGGCGGCGGCAAGATTGCCGACCAGTGACAGGCTATCGCGCACATGCAGCACGTCGAGCTGGCCCTTGACCAAGCCGCTCAAATAGCCGCCCGCGACGATCGTCGCTTCGAGCGCCGGACCGCCATCCGCGATCGCCAAAATGCTTTTCATTATTACTTCCTCTCCCCGATTTGATGCCCCACTTTAGCAGGGCCGACGGCGCTTTCCAGCGGCTTAGCTTAGCCATGGCAGCCCGGCCTATTGAGATTATAGATATTTCTTCGAGACCGCCGCGCCGACCGTGTATTTGGGGTCGACGAAATTGCCGAGCCGGACCTTGCCGCACTGGCTCAGCATCATATAGGCGTCCCACTGGTCATAGCCGTAATCCTTGACCATCCAGCGAATCAGCTCGCGATAGGCGATCCGCGTGGCGTCTTCAAGCGGGCGGGTCGAGCCGATCGCCATGATAAAATCATCGGCCTCAAGGCGCGGCCATTCGATGGTCCAGCCCTTGATCAGATCGACCGTGATGGTGGTCGTGGTGGCGTACTCCACGGCCGTGCCGCAAACCTCGCCATCGCCCTGGCAGGCATGGGCATCGCCGATAAAGAGGCGCCCACCGGGGGAGCGCACCGGCAAATAGGTGATGGTGCCGGGCCCCATATCGGGCAGGTCCATATTGCCGCCGTGATTGTCGGGCGTCAGCGAATTGATCGAATCGATTTCGGGCGAGCAGGAGAGCGTGCCGATATGCGGCTTATAGGGCAGTGTGATGCGATCGCTCCAATAAACATGCTTGTCATCGATGCGGATTTTTTTGACCATCTCGGGCAGAGGCTGGTTGAGCGTCGCGGTGTAATAGGTGCCGGTCAGGGCGCCGAATTCGGGAATCATGCAACACGTGCCACGCGGTTGATCGCCCCGCGGTGCCATGGCCTCGATATGGACCGCGAGCACATCGCCCTTCTCCGCACCCTCGACCATGATCGGCCCGCATTGCGGATTGAGGAACGGCACGCGTAACAATTGCGAGGGCTTATCGGATTCGCTTTTGAGGCGCCCTTCGAAGGCGTCCGCCGTCTCGACCACGACGCGATCGCCCGGCTTGATATAGAGCGTCGGTTTTGAGTAGGGGCCGATCGTGTAATGGAAGCCGCCTTGCTTGGCCTCGCTCAGTTCGTGCGTAACGCCCGATGAGCCGCCGCCGACGCCATGTTTGTACATGATCGAGTTCTTGACCCAGGCGTTTGGGTAGCTGCGCATCTCCATTTCCACGACGGATCTCCCTGATTGTTGTTGGCGGGCGCTTAAGGGCGGGCCAGTCTAGCGGGATGAATGTGGACAGGCGAGATGGATCGGATGAGCCCTAGAGACACGGAAAAGACAGGGCAGCTTCTCTATGCCGGCGACCATGCGGCGCAGGCACTCGGCTTGATGCTCGATGAGGTCGGGCCGGGCCGGGCGCTCATGTCAATGACGGTACGCGACGACATGATCAACGGCCACGGGATATGTCACGGTGGTCTGATCTTCACGCTGGCCGACACAGCCTTCGCCTATGCCTGCAATTCGCGCATGACCTCGGTCGCGGCCCATTGCACGATCGACTTTCTGGCGCCCGCGCGGCGCGGCGAGCGCCTGGTCGCCAGCGCGGTGGAGGCCGTCATCGCGGGCCGCAGTGGCATTTATGACGTCGTGGTGTGCAATGAAGCCGGTGCGATCATTGCCCTATTCCGCGGCGTATCACGTCAGATTGGGGGCGCCCATGAGCCGACCCAACCAAGCCGCGCTCGAGCCGATTGAACGGCTGAGCCGCGATGAACTCGCGGCGGTGCAACTCGCGCGGCTGAAATGGTCGCTGCGCCATGCCTATGACAAGGTCGCGTTCTATCGCGCCAAATGCGAGGCGCTCGGCGCCCATCCGAATGACCTAAAGCAACTTAGCGACCTCGCCAAATTTCCGTTCACGACCAAGGACGATCTGCGCCAATCCTATCCCTATCGCCATTTCGCGGTGCCGATGCGCGACGTAGTGCGGGTTCATGCCTCATCGGGCACCACGGGCCGGGCGACCGTGGTTGGCTATAGCCGCGCCGATATCGACACTTGGTCGAACCTGATGGCGCGCTCGATTCGGGCCGCGGGCGGCGGCCCCGACGACGTCATTCAAATCGCCTATGGCTATGGCCTCTTCACGGGCGGGCTCGGCGCGCATTATGGCGGCGAAGCCCTGGGCGCGACGGTGATCCCGATCTCAGGCGGCCAGACCGAGCGTCAAGTTCAATTCATTGTCGAGCTCAAACCGACCATCATCATGGTGACGCCGTCTTATCTCCTGGTCATCGCCGATGAGATGGCACGGCAGGGCATCGATCCGCGTTCGACCTCGCTTCGTCTCGGCATACTCGGCGCGGAACCCTGGAGCGAACGCATGCGCCAGGAAATCGAATCCCGCCTCGGGATTGACGCGCTCGATATCTACGGGCTCTCCGAGGTGATGGGGCCCGGTGTCGCGCAGGAGTGTATCGAGACCAAGGATGGCTTGCATATTTGGGAGGATCATTTCTACCCCGAGATCATCGCGCCCGAGAGTGGCGCGGTGCTGGCGGATGGTGAGGCGGGTGAGATCGTGTTTACCTCGCTGACCAAAGAGGCAACGCCGGTGATCCGCTATCGCACGGGCGATCTGACGCGCCTTTTGCCCGGCACCGCGCGCCCGATGCGGCGCATGGCCAAGGTCCATGCGCGCTCGGACGATATGATGATCATTCGTGGCGTGAATGTTTACCCTGCGCAGATCGAGGAGCTGATCCTTAGAGATCCGCGCTTCGCGCCCGTCTATGTGCTCGAACTCCGGCGCGAGAATCATCTCGATGTGCTTACGGTGGAAGCCGAGCTAAAACCAGGCGTCATGGATGAGGCCGCCGCTCGCGAGCTCGCCCACTTGATCAAATCGCTGACCGGCATTTCGGCCGAGGTCCGCCTGATGGCGCCGGGCTCGATCGCCCGCTCGGCCGGCAAGGCCAAGCGGGTCAATGATTTGAGGCCGAGGGATTAAAGCCGAGAGCGCGGCTCGATCGGCTATGATCGGCGCGTAACCGTCGGGCCTTAAGGAGCCGACTATGAGCGGGACATCCGACGAAGCGAAGATTGGCGATCTCGCGCGACGACTGATCGATGCGCCCGCCGGATCGGACACCGCGCCCGATCCAGTCAGGCTGCTCTATGGCCTGAGCGAGCCGCCGCCCTTCCCGGCCGACAATATTTTCCCACTGACCTGGGAAGTCGAAACGCCACGCCTGATGGAGCTTTACGACAAGGGTCGCGATCCCGGTTGGGCGCCGAACCGCCTGCCCTGGGACACGCTCGATCCGGCGGCCTTCAGCGCGGATCAGCGCTACGCCATGGCCTATTGGTTCGCGCTGCTCTCGGTCTTCGATTCATCGGGCCCCGCGGTCTTCGCGCGCGCCATGATCCACACCTACGAAACGCACGAGGAAGACCCGATCCGGAAGTGCTTCTTTCTGGTCACGCGCGACGAGGTCAATCACGAGGAGGTTTGTCAGCTTGCGATTACCAAGCTGACGCCGGGCGGGCCGTTCGGCTATGTGCCCGAGACGCCGCTTGGCAAGCTCGCCCAGAACAACGCACGCTGGTACCACCACAACGGCGCACGCTATTGGGAAGGCTTCAAGAAGGGCATTCACAAGCACCCGCTGCCGATCCTGTTCACCTCGTTCCTGATGGGCGAAGTGGCGTCGTCGACCCTGTTCCACGGCATGTTCAAGGCGACCACGATTCCGGTCTTCAGGGAATGCTTCCGCCGCGTCGGCCAGGACGAGGCCCGCCACATGAGCATTTGTCTCACCGTGCTCGGCAAACTTCTGCCCAAGCTGACCGACGAGCAGCGCGCCATGATCACCAAGCAGATCAGGGCCGGCTATGTGTTCCTCTCAGGGATTCTCTACGAGCCGCCCGACCTGTTCTGGGAATTGCCGGAAACCTGGCGGCCGGCGCACAAGCTCCTCGAACAGACCGCGCGCGAGGCCGGGCTCGGCATCCTTTCCGACGCGGCGCGGCGCGACAACTGGCGTACCGCGTTCTTGAAGCTCAAGGGCGTGCTTGAGCCCCATGGCATCGTCTTTCCGGCGATACCCGAGATCGGTATCGATGGGGAAACGGTCGCGTTCGACCCGGACGACATCGTGCCGGTGTTCTGACGGCGAACAGCAAGGCCCGCTTGGCCTTGCCTTAACTCCGACGGAACCGGCGCGCCCAACCGTTTAATCCAAGGTATATTGGCGCGCCGGCGCCTCGACCCCATTTGATCGAGGGGCTGGCCGCCTCGGTCATGGCCTATCGGCTGGGCCACGGATTCCAAACAATGCAGAGCGCTGATGCCCCCTGACCAACGCTTAGTGCCCGATCGACCGCGCCGCTCCCTGCCGCGCCGGTTGGTCTTGACCTTCGTGCTGGCGGCGGTCGGCGGCGCGCTTTATGCGTTCGGCCTGTTCGATCGGCAATCGGGCTCGGCCCAATTGGCGAGCGATGTCGCGCCCATGCGCCAACCGGTGGTGGTCGCCGACGTGGCGGTGAAGCCGATGGCGGTCGAGATTTCGACCATCGGTCGCGTTCAAACGATCAAGAGTGTCGGCGTTCGCTCGCGGATAAGCGGGGTGATCGCGTCGGTCGCGGTGCGCGATGGGCAGGATGTGAAAGCGGGCGACCCCTTATTCAGCCTGGATGACCGCGAAGCTAGATCACAGCTCCATCTGGCGGGGGCCACGCTCGCCCGCAGCCGCATCGCGCTTGAAGACGCCCGACGCGATCTCAACCGCGTCAACACGCTGGTCGAAAAGAATGTGTCGTCAGGCCAACAGCGCGATCAGCAACAAGCCATCGTCGATGGGCTTCAGGCGCAAATGAGAGAGAGCGAAGCGTCGATCGAGCGCGCCAAGATTCAACTCTCCTACACCGTCATTGAAGCGCCGATCGGCGGACGCATCGGTACGGTCAATGTGACGCCCGGCAGCTCGATCGATGCCAATGGCGCGGCTCCGCTGGTGACCATCAATCAGTTGAGTCCGCTCTATGTGTCGTTCTCGGTGCCGCAGCGTTATCTGACCGAATTGCAAGACGCGCTCGCGGCCGGCCCATTGACGGTGCTCGCCACTGTTCCAGGCAGCACCGAGGCGCCGCACCAAGGCCGGGTTGCTTTCATCGAGAACGCGATCGACGCCGCGACCAATATGCTGCCGGTGCGCGCCTTGTTCGAGAATGGCGAGATCAGGCTTTGGCCGGCGCAATTCGTCACGGTGGTTCTGACGCTGCGCACCGAGCCCGAGGCGATCGTGGTGCCCGCAAACGCGGTGCAGACCGATCAAGAAGGGAATTTCGTGTTTGTCGTGAACGCGGAATCGGCGGTCGATGTTCGACGCGTCGTCGTGAAGCGCACGATTGCCGGCGAGGCGGTGGTCGACGGCGATTTGCGCACTGGCGAGCAAGTGGTGACCCGTGGGCAATTGCGGCTCCAAGCCGGCACCGCGGTTGAAATCAAGCGCCCGGCCGGAGCAGCCGGCAAACCAGCCAACGCGTCATGAGCCTGCCCGAACTTTGTATCCGCCGGCCGGTCATGACGGTGCTGATCATGGCGACCATCATGATGGTCGGCCTTTTTGGGTACAGGCTGCTGCCCGTCGCGGCGCTGCCGAACGTCGACTTTCCGACCATTCAGGTGAGCGCAAACCTGCCCGGCGCCAGCCCGAACACGATGGCAGCTTCGGTTGCGACGCCGCTTGAACGCCAATTCTCGACCATCGCGGGCGTTACCTCGATTACCTCGAACAGCACGCAAGGCCTGACGCAGATCACGCTGCAATTCAACCTCGATCGCGATATCGATGGCGCGGCACTCGATGTGCAGTCCGCACTTTCGGTCGCGGCGCGGCGGCTACCGGCCGAAATGCCGACGCCGCCAACCTACAGAAAGGTCAATCCCGCCGATCAGCCGGTGGTGATCTTGGCCATGGCATCGGCGACGCTGCCGCTTTCAGCCGTCGATGAATATGCCGAGACGTTGGTTGCCCAGCGGCTTTCCACGTTGCCTGGTGTCGCGCAAGTTCAGGTCTTCGGGCCTCAAAAGGCCGCGGTGCGCGTGCAGGCCGACCCGAATGCGCTGGCGGCGCTTGGCTTGAGCCTGGGCGAGATCGAGCAATCGGTCGCGGCCGCGGCCGCGAACACGCCAGTCGGCAGTTTGAGCGGCGCCGGCAAAAGCGTGACGCTCGAAGCCAGCGCCCAACCCCGTTATGCCCGCGACTATCGCGAACTGATCGTGGCCTATCGCAATGGCAACCCGGTCAGGCTCGGCGAGGTTGCGCGCGTGATTGACGGCGTCGAGAACGACAAGACGGCGAGCTGGTTCAACGGCACGCGCTCGATCGTGCTTGGCGTACAGCGCCAACCCGACGCCAACACGGTCGAGGTGGTCGACAGCGTCAAGGCGCTGCTGCCGAGCTTCCGAAATCAATTGCCGCCTTCGGTCCAGCTTTCCGTTCACAATGACCGCTCGCAATCGATCCGCGATTCGGTCGATGAAGTGCAATTCACGTTGCTGATCACGGTTGGCATCGTGATCGCGGTAATCTTTCTGTTTCTCCGCAATCTGACCGCGACCATCATCCCGGCCGTGGCGTTGCCGATTTCGATCATCGGCACCTTCGCCGGCATGTATTTGCTCGGCTATAGCATCAATAATCTGACGTTGATGGCGCTGACGGTTTCGGTCGGCTTCATCGTCGATGATGCGATCGTCATGGTCGAGAATATCGTGCGGCATATCGAAAAGGGTATGAGGCCGCTAGAGGCCGCGCTCAAGGGCTCGCGTCAAATCTCTTTTACGATCATTTCGATCACGCTATCGCTGGTTGCGGTGTTCATTCCCGTGTTGTTCATGGGCGGGATTATCGGCCGCATCTTTCGTGAATTCGCGGTCACGGTCAGCCTGATCATTTTAGTTTCCGGCCTTGTTTCTTTGACGCTGACGCCGGTGCTGTGCAGCCGGTTCCTGCGGCACCAACGGGCCGATACCCGCCCTGGCCCGATCGCACGGGTGCTCGAAGCGGGCTTCGAGGCCATGCGCGGCTTTTATGATGTGACGCTGCGCACGGTCTTGAAGCACCGTCGCATCATGTTGGGCGTGACGGTGCTGACCATTGTGGGCACGGTCTATTTATTCTCGGTCGTGCCCAAGGGTTTTTTCCCGACCGAGGACACGGGCCTCTTGTTCATTTCGACCGAGGCCGCGCCCGACACGGCGTTCGATGCCATGGCCGAGATGCAGAGCGAGGTCGCGCGTATCGTGCAAGCCGATCCCGACATCGCAACCGTGATTTCGAGCGTCGGCGTTGGCGGGGCCAGTAGCTCGGTCAATAGCGGCCGGCTGTTCGTTTCGCTCAAACCGCTCGATCAACGCGACGTGTCGATGACGCAAGTGGTCGATCGGCTGAAGCCAAAGCTCGCGGGCATTCCCGGTGTCAATAGCTTCTTCCAACCGGTGCAGAATATCCGGCTAGGCGGGCGCCTGTCCAAGAACCTCTATCAATATACCGTGCAAGGCATCGACCTCGAGGAGGTGCAGCTTTATGCGCCCCAGCTCGAGGCTCGCATGAAGGCGCTGCCCGAGCTGGCCGACGTGACGACGGATCTTGAGATTGCAAACCCGCAAGCGATGGTTGAGATCGACCGGGAGCGGGCGGCGACCCTTGGCGTGACCGCCGAGGCCATTCGTTCCACACTATTCTCGGCGTTCGGCTCGCGGCAAATCGCGACCATTTATACGCCGACCAATGACTATGACGTCATTCTCGAGCTTGATCCCAAATTCCAACGCGATGTGTCGGGAATTTCGAGCCTCTATGTGCGTGCGGGCGATGGCGCGCTCGTGCCGCTCGATGCGGTTGCGACGATCAGGCGCCTGGTCGGCCCGCTCAGCGTCAACCATCAGGGTCAATTGCCGGCGGTGACGATCTCGTTCAATTTGACGAAGGGCGTGGCGCTCGGCCAAGCCGTTGAGCGTATTCAGGCGATCGAGCGCGAACTTGCGCTGCCCGCGACCATATCAACCGGCTTCCAAGGCACCGCGCAGGCGTTCAAGGATTCGCTCGACAATCAGGGCCTGCTCCTCATCGCGGCGTTCTTTGTGATCTATGTGGTGCTCGGCATCCTTTATGAGAGTTTCATTCACCCGATCACGATTCTGGCGGGCATTCCATCAGCCGCGCTCGGCGCGCTTTTAACGCTGCTCTTGTTCAAGGGCGACCTTAGCGTCATCGCGATCATCGGCATCACGATGTTGATCGGCATCGTGAAGAAGAATGCCATCATGATGATCGACTTCGCGATCGAGCGACGGAAGAGCGATGGCGTGGGTGCCGAACAAGCGATTTACGAGGCCTGTCTGGTCCGCTTTCGGCCAATCATGATGACGACCGTGGCGGCGATCGCGGGTGTTCTGCCGCTGGCGCTCGGCACCGGGGCGGGTGCGGAATTGCGCCAGCCGCTCGGCCTCGTGGTGGTTGGCGGCCTGATCGTGTCGCAAGTCTTGACGCTCTATATCACGCCGGTCGTCTATCTCTATTTGGAGTGGATGCAGGGCTTGTTCGCCCGGGGTCGGCGCCACACAAGCGATGGGCTGGAAGGCGCCGCCCCGGCCCTTCAACCCGCTCGTCCGGCGTCTTCGCCAAAGCCTTGGACGCGGCCAAATTGACGGCCATCGCGCGCAATCACTAAAATGACCGCATGACGACGGTCTCGCGGTACTAGATGCGCGCTCTCATTATCGGCGGTTCGCTTGGTGGGCTATTTGCTGCCAACATCTTGCATCGCATCGGCTGTGAGGTCCGCGTGTGCGAGCGCGCGCCGGGCACGCTGGCCGGGCGCGGCGCCGGCATCGCGACCCACCCCGAATTATTCGAGGCCTTGCGCCGCTCGGGCGTGACCAGCGCGCTTGAGGTTGGCGTGCACGTGCCGGGCCGTATCACGGTCGGGCGCGACGGCGCGGTGATCGGCCGTCATGATTTTCCGCAAATCCTCACCGCATGGGGCCGCTTGCAGAACCTGTTGACCGAGGCGCTGCCCGCCGGCTGCTATGAGGGGGCCAAGGAACTCAAATCGATCGATCAGGACGCGCGGGAGGTTCGCGCCGGGTTCGCCGACGGCACACAGTACTCGGCCGAGCTCTTGATCGGCGCAGACGGCTGGCGCTCGACCACGCGGGCCTTGCTCGCTCCCCATTTGGTGCCGCGCTATGCGGGCTATGCGGCGTGGCGCGCCTTGGTCGATGAGGCGCAGCTTTCAGGCCACACGCGCGAAACGATCTTCGACTATCTGGCGTTTTGTCTGAACCCCGGCGAACAGGCGCTGGCCTATCCGGTCGCGGGCGCGAATGACAGCCTGACGATCGGCGAGCGCCGACTCAATTTCGTTTGGTATCGGCCCGCCGAGGAGGACACGGCGTTGCGCCGCCTCCTGACCGACGAGCAAGGGCACTATCACGCCGATGGTATTCCGCCCCATCTGGTCAGCCGCGCTGTTATCGCCGAAATGCGCGCCGATGCAACGCGCTTGCTCGCGCCGCAATTCATCGAGGTGACGCGCCTCGCGCCGCAACCTTTTCTCCAGCCGATCATGGAATTCAGCGCCGATCGCATGGCCTTCGGGCGGGTTGCGCTGTTGGGCGATGCGGCGTTCGTGGCGCGCCCGCATGTCGGCATGGGGGTCACCAAAGCGGGTGGCGATGCCATGGCGCTCGCCGATGCGTTGATCGCCCACCCGCAGGATTTGTCGGCCGCTCTTGCCAATTATGAAGCGGCACGCCTACGCGTTGGCAAATTGATCGTCGAGCACGCGCGATTTCTTGGCGCACCGCTATCGCCCACCCCGCCGAACGAGGTTGAGCGGGCTCTCGCGCGCACCAATGGCACGCCGGAGTTTGTCATGCGCACGGCCGCCATCGCGCCTACTTTGCCCTGGTAAAATGAGCGCGACATTTTTCAGATCATCGGACCCGGCGTTCATACAGTCGACGACGCCCTGTCTCGGCCATTGAGAGACGACATAAATCTCCTGGAAGCCTGGAATGATTCATCGATGGCGCGCGTCTTGGGTTGGTACAAACGGCGCGTTCAACTGATTTTTATGGTGATCGCGACCGCGGCGATCATCGGCGTGAACGCCGATTCCTTTCACGTCGCGCAGACCCTCTGGCATGAGCCGGCGACGCGCGCCGCGATCGCCGATTCGACGACGCAGGCGATCGAGGCCTGCCGCATGACAGATGAAGCGCAGCCCATCGAAGACTGCGAGATTTATGTCGATTCCGCCAAGCAAACCGACGCGTTGCGGGCGCTGCCGATCGGCTGGTCGAACGCGCCTTGGCCGAGCGATGCAATTGGCTGGCTTGCCCGCGCCTTTGGTTGGCTGATCACCATCATCGCGGTTTCGCTTGGCGCGCCGTTCTGGTTTGACGTGCTCGGCAAGCTCTCCAATTTGCGGGCATCCGGTGCGAAGCCGATCGTTCGACGGGCGCAAGAACCGCCGCGTTAGACGATCCTCATGACACCGATGCGGCAATAATGTGTCTACATTGTGGCCGCGCAAATTCTCATGATGGCGCAGAGAAAACCGCGACGGGGTTCGTCGGTCCGGGCGTTGAACGTGCATAGGTGCCTTTCCTCCAACCACGGAGCTCCCCATGCGCGCGCGCCCCATTATCGCAACCTTGACGGCTGTTTCCCTCCTGGCGCTCTCGATCGGGAGCGCGCATGCGGGGTCCGGGTCTCGGCACGACCGGCGGGACGACGACGATTGGAGCGGCCGCCGCCACCATGACGACCCGGGTTGGCGCGGCCATGGCGCCCATGACGAACGCCATGGGGGCCGCCACGAAGAACGGCGGTCAGCGAAACGCTGGGACCGCGATGATCGAGACCGCGATTCGCGTCACCGCCATGATCGCCACGACCGCCACGACCGCGATGATGATAATGACGACGTGTTTGCTTTGTTGGCGATCGCCGGTCTGACCCTGGTGACGATTGGCGTCCTCAGCGCGTCGCAGCAATCGTCTTACCGCGCGGCCGAGACCCGCGCGACCTATGTACCGCTCGGGGAACCGGTGAGATGGCGAGACGGCAATGCCTATGGCTCGGTCACGCCGGTCTACGAAGGCCGCAATGCCTCCGGGCGGCTTTGCCGGGAGTACCAGAAAACCGTGACGATCGGCGGGCGACAGGAAAGTGCCTATGGCACGGCCTGCCGCAATGGCGATGGCTCTTGGTCGCTCAGCTCCCAAGACGATTGACGCCACATTTTTCGCCAATCTCTCTCCTCGCGGTGCTTGATCGCAACGCTCTACCCCGTTATCCCAGGGGCTGACATGTGCCGGTGGGCGCCGCTGATGGCGCCCGCCAGGCGCGGGGGGAGGGATATCCATGGAATTCGGATTTGGCCTGCCGAATGGCGGGCCGCTGGCGACACCCGATGCGATTGCGCGTCTGGCGATTCGGGGCGAGGAATTGGGCTTCTCGATCCTCGCGGTCTCGGACCACATCATTTTTCCGAGCGATATCAATTCGCGCTACCCCTATTCGCCCGATGGCACCTATAGCAACGCGCAGAACGAGGGCGGCGAGGTGCTCGAGCCTTTGGCGCTGCTCGCCTATCTTGCGCGCGCGACCAAAAAGGCACGGCTCTTAACCTCGGTGCTGGTGGTGCCCTATCGGCACCCGGTGCTCGCGGCCAAATTGCTGTCGACCATCGACGTGTTGTCGAACGGCCGCGTGATCGCCGGCATTGGCGCCGGTTGGATGGCGGAGGAATTCCCGCCCGTGGGCGCGCCGCCTTTTGCCGAGCGCGGCAAGGTGACCGACGAATACATCGCCGCCTATCGCGAGATGTGGGCCAATCAGAGGCCGAGCTTCAAGGGCAAATACATCACGGTCGAGAACATCCTCTTTGCGCCGCGACCGGTGCAGAAGGGCGGCATTCCGATTTGGGTTGGCGGCGAGAGCGAGCCCGCGCTGCGGCGCGCCGGCAAGATCGGCGATGCCTGGTATCCGATCGGCTGCAACCCGAAGTACCCGCTGGACACGCTCGCGCGCTTCAAGGCGGGGGTCAGCACCGTGCGCCGCTTCGCCGAAGAAGCAAAACGCGACCCGGCCAAAGTGGGCATGACCTATTGGGCGGTTTGGCACGGCGCTGGCGAGCGCGCCAAGGCCAGCGATGGCGCGCCCATGTTGTTCACCGGCGGTGCCGACGACATCGCGGCTGATATCGAGGATTTCCGCAAAATCGGCGTCACGTCCCTGCTGTTCAATTTCTATCGCGGCGATTTGCAAAAATCGCTCGATGCGATGGCCTGGTTCGCGACCGAGGTCATGCCAAAGGTCAAACACTAAGGGAGGGGGTGCGATAGAATTCGGATTCAATCTGCCGAATGGCGGGCCGCTGGCGAGGCCCGAAAATCTGGTGCACATCGCCTCGCGCGGCGAAGCGCTTGGCTTCACGGTATTTGGAATTCCCGACCACATCATCTTCCCGACAGCCGACATTCATTCGCGCTACCCCTATACGACCGACGGAAAATATGTCGCCGGGCAGAATGAGGGTGGCGATGTGCTCGAGCCGCTCGCCATGCTCGGTTATCTCGCCGGCGTGACGCACAAGGCGAAGCTCTTGCTCTCCGTGCTCGTGGTGCCCTATCGCCATCCGGTGCTGACCGCCAAATTGCTGTCGACCGCCGATCTCTTGTCGAACGGGCGCGTCATTTGCGGCATCGGCACGGGCTGGATGGAACAGGAATTTCCACCGGTCGGCGCACCTCCCTTCGCCGAACGCGGCAGAGTGACGGACGAATATGTCGCGATCTATCGCGAGCTGTGGACCAACCCTGAGCCGCGCTACAAGGGCCAGTATTGCAATGTCGAGGGAATCGTCTTTTCACCCCGACCGGTGCAGAAAGGCGGCATCCCGATCTGGGTCGGCGGCGAGACCGAGCCCGCCATGCGGCGCACCGCGAAATATGGCGATGGTTGGTATCCGATTTGCAGCAACCCGCGCCACCCGCTCGATACGCTCGAGCGCTTCAAGGGCGGCATCGACAAGGTACGCCGCTATGCCGAGGAAGCAGGGCGCAACCCCAATGACATTGCGATCACCTCATGGGTGGTTTGGCCGCCGGGCGATCGGCGCGAGACGCTGCCGAGCGGCGATCCTAAACTATTCACCGGCCGCGCGGACGAGCTCGCGGCCGATATCGATGCGTTCAAGAAAGTCGGCGTATCGACTCTGTTGTTCCGCTTCATGCGGCGCGATTTGTCGGAGACGCTCGATGCCATGACCTGGTTCGCCGAAGAGGTGATGCCGAAGGTGAAGGGCTAGGCCTTTCTCCGGATCGCCTGAATCGTTTGCTCGAGCGCCTCGAGAAAACGCGAGCGATCCTTCTTTGTGTAGCTTGGGTTGTTGCCCTTGATCGCGCCGGTCTCGCGCAAATGCGCGCTAAGGTCGCGCATGGCGAGGGCCATGCCGATATTGTCGCCGGTGAAGGGCTTGCCGGTCGGGCCGATCGCCTCGGCGCGCTTTTCGAGGCAGCGTGAGGCAAGCGCGATGTCTTGCGTCACCACGATATCGCCGACATCGATATGCGCGACGATCCAATCATCGGCGGCATCCGCCCCTTCAGGCACCACAACACGATTGATCGCCGGGTCGCCATCGCCCCGCATATACATATTGCTGACCATGTGAATTTTGAGCCCGTGGCGACGCGCCACTTTAAGCGCCTCGTCCTTCACCGGACAGGCATCGGCATCGATATAGAGCTCAAGCAATTCTTGCCTATGCCCCTTCGAGTTCTTCGCGCTTGAGTTCGAGCGCGAGCCATTCGTCTTCAGCGGCGGCGAGGCCGGCCTCAGCCACTTTCAGCGCGGCGACGGATTTGTCGAACCCGGCGGGATCGCGCGCATAAAAACTAGGATCGGCCAGCAATGTTTGCAATT
>CAMDNF010000046.1:0-20937 GCA_945902735.1 Rhizobium sp. Q54
GTGAGGGTGGGCAAGAGGGTGAGGGTGGGCAAGAGGGTGAGGGTGGGCAAGAGGGTGAGGGTAGTCAGGCGACGAAGCTTCGATCAGACTCAGGCCCATGCTGCCTTATGATTCAGACGTGCTGTTCGCTACCTTCGCGCAGGACAACCGCGCGGTGTTTCCCGCGCAATTGATCGCTATTGCCTTGGCGCTTGGCATTGTGGCGCTCGCGATTTGGCCGCGCGCCTGGGCCGCGCGCTTTGTTGGCGCCGCACTCGGCCTGCGTTTTGTCGGTATCGCGCTCGCGGCACGTTTTGTTGGCGTTGCGCTTGCAACGACGTGGGCCTGGGTGGGGGCGGCCTGGCATCTGACGCAGTTCGCGCCGATCAATTTCGCGGCGCCGCTTTATGGCGGCTTGTTCATCGCGGAAGCCGCGCTGTTCGCCTGGACTGGGGGTGTACGCGGCCGGCTCAGTCTGCGCTTCCAGGCCGATGCACGCGGCTGGGTCGGCCTCGGCCTCGCGGCCTATGGGCTGATCGCCTACCCGGTGATCTTCCTCGCGCTCGGCGATGGCTGTCAGGGCACGCCGCTGGTCGGCCTGGCACCGGTGCCGACGACGCTCTTCACTCTCGGCGTCTTGCTGCTCGTTGAAGGCCGCACGCCTTGGCATTTGCTGGCGATCCCCTTGGCCTGGTCGCTGATCGATGGCGCGACCGCCTATGTGCTCGGCACGCTGGAAGACTTGGTGCTGCCGGCGGCGGGGATTGTGGTGGTCGGGTTGGTGGGGTGGCGGAGATGGCGACGATAGGTCGGCCTTTTGCTCGCAATTGTGCGGGCATCCCGTTGCTTGGAATAGTCTCGTCGAGCCAGTCGTCTCACGCAGCGCACCGGTTACTTATTTGAACGATAGGGGATGTCTGATCGACGCACCGGTATCGTCAATGGCAGCCCTTGTGAAAGAAGGAGCGATCTAACCGCATCCTCCGCATCAAGGGTTGCGGAGGGGCCGATAACAATCTCTGTGATGCTACCGTCGGCACGTATTGGCATCGGGCTCTTAACAAATGGAATGAGATTTGAACCGCGTGTGCGAGTCTCGATGTATGGCGCCAATTTCGTAGAGTCGTTGACGATCAGGAGGCGAGTTTCTGCTTCATTTTGGTAGGCTGAGTGTTTGGTGGTGATGCTATTCCAAAGGATTGAGGCGGTCAGCTCAATCCCCATTTTCTTTAGGAACTCGTGGCCCTCCGCTTCGGAACTTATCTTGCCCGCCGCAACCACTCGTTTAATGGCGCCAATTGCGCGTCTAATGGCATCGCGCTGCCGGTTCTCGGCATTGTTGCGGTCGTACCTAACGTCCGCCACCCAGACCAATTCGTTAGGCTTCAGATTCCGTTTGTCTTCGATTTGGAAGAGACGAGGTGCGAGTCCGATCGCAAATCCCCGGCCATCATCGGCGTAGGCACGCCACTGACCAAGCTCGTCTTGTGATCGGCTGAAACTAGTGACAAAGAAACCGAAGGCATTTTCGACCTGTCTCAGAAGTACGTCTTCCAGCCGCGCGCAGAAAAACTTGATGGCTTTGTCGCCATCCTCCGACTCTTTGCGCAAAATCGCGTGGGCGATTTCGTTTCCGTAGGCCAACTCGCTTGGGTCGTTCAGGTGGAAGGTGCTAGTGAACCACATCTCTTGGTTCTTGATAATTCCGGCGAGCCCATTCGCGTCTGTATAATGGAAGAGCGGGGATCGAACCGGGTTTGCAGTTTCTAAACCGCTCTGGTGCGTCTTCCACCACGCCCGAAATTCGTCTACGACGGCCATGAGCGGCGATCTAAGTCCAGCTTCACCCATGCGTCACTCGTTCCGTGCAAGTTCGTATCGGCATATGGGACTTATTGCCGAGATTGCTTTATGTGTACTGAGCACGCCCCCCTAATCCATTCCTCGCGCCCCGATCAACCCGGTGCATGAGAGTGAGCGCGGTTGGCGACGTTGATGCGCCCGGAACGCGTTGAACGTGAGGCGCCAGCGCGGGATGACGTAACCTTCGCGCTCATAATGCACGACCTCGTCGCGGGTCAGCGCGGCCCCGTTCATCGCAGCCTCATCCGGCGCCCTTCGGCACAAATTCGAGGTCGGCGGGCGAGATCAGCACGCCGAAGCGCTCGCACCAGATCACCACGCTCTTATAGGCCTTCAGGTCCACGCCGGCGGGGATGACATATTTCTGGCTGCCCTTGAAGGCGCGCAGGCCGCCAAGATCGATGAACATGGTGCGTTCGACGTCGGCTTCCCGGCGCACCTGGGGCGTCGGCACGAGATAGACATGGAACGCCGGGCCGGGCCCGACCTCGAAATCGCTATCGAGATAGACCACGCCCGCATATACCTTGACCGTGCCGCTGCCATAGTGGATCGGGTCCGACGGGTCGGCATGGATGAAGCGACCGGTGGCGACAAGCTCGGCCTGTTCGTCGGCGCTTAGCACGTCCATCGCCGCGGGCGGCGGAAAGACATAGGGGAAGGTGAAATAGCCGAGCCCGACGCTGAAGGCGGTGCCCAGTACGCCGCCGATCAGGAAGATCGCCAACGCTCGCCACGAAAGCAAACCGCGCCACACGCTCATGCTGCCTCCTCCTACGTTCTTGTCCGTTCTCATCCTGCGATTCGACGGAGTCTCACTCAACCTCTGTCCCCCTGCCGCGCGTCTGCTTGAGCCGGCCGCGCTGGACCTTGCTGTCGGTGCGGCGTTGTTTGGCGCGTTTGCTCGGTCGCGTCTTGACGCGATAAATCGGCGCGATGGTGGCGCGCTTAACGAGCTCGGCCAGGCGCTCGCGCGCATCGGCGCGATTGCGCTCCTGGGTGCGGTGGCGCTCGGCGCGAATGATCAAGACGCCGTCCTTGGTCAGGCGCTGGCCGGCGAGGCGCATGAGCCGGGCGCGGATCGGCTCGCTCAGGCTTGGGCTTGCCCGCACGTCGAAGCGCAGCTCGACCGCGGTCGAGAGCTTGTTGACGTTTTGCCCGCCCGGGCCTGAGGCGCGGATGAACTGCTCCTCAAGCTCGGCCTCGGGAATTTCCAATGTCGGGGTGACGCGGACCATGGCGGATCATAGAGCGCGCCCCGCCGGAAGGAAAAACCACAAAGGCACGAAGGCACCAAGAGGCCGAGGGGGCGTGTTCTTTGTGCCTTGGTGTCCTTGTGGTGATGGGCCTGGGTGGGGTGGCCAAAGCCAGGGCCTATCCGACCTACTTTGTGCGGACCTAGACATCCCTCAACCCGTCATGCCCGGGCATCGACCCCCGATCGGGGTCGGGGGCAGACCCGGGCATCCAGGCGCCTCCAAAAAGACTGGATTGCCGGGTCGGGGCCCGGCAATGACGAGAATATAAATGGCCATGCGAAGCCGCCTCCCGGGTGGCCCCCCCCCCCCAGGCCGAAAGCCAAGGCTGGTGAGCTTTTCGGCCTGAATTGACAGGGGAGGGCCGGAGTCCGATAGTCCGCCTTTCCCGGCGGGGCCGCGCTCCGCCGGTGCGCCGTCCTATTTTCTGGAGCGAAGCCCGTGACCGCCGCCGCCAAATCAAACCTTGGAGCCATCGCCTTGATGGGCAATTACGCCCGCTCGGACTATTCGTTCGAGCGCGGCGAGGGCGCCTATTTGTTCGATCAGGCCGGGCGACGCTATTTGGATTTCGCCTGCGGCATCGCGGTGACCGGTTTGGGCCACGCCCACCCGCATGTGGTCAAGGCGCTGAACGAGCAGGCGGCCAAGCTTTGGCACGTCTCGAACCTCTATCAGATCGAGCCGCAAATCAAATTGGCCGAGCGGCTGGTCGCGCACTCCTTCGCCGATCAGGCGTTCTTTTGCAATTCGGGCGCCGAAGCGAACGAAGCGATGATCAAGCTCGCGCGCATTTATCAAGATCATGTCGGCGCGTATGAACGCTATCGCATCGTCACGTTCGAAAATGCCTTTCACGGTCGCACCATGGCGACCATCGCGGCCGGCGGTCAGCCGAAACATTTGAAAGGCTTTGAGCCGGTGGTCGAAGGCTTCGACCATGTGCCGTTCGACGATCTCGACGCGGCCAAGCGCGCGATCGGGCCGGAGACCGCGGCGATTTTGGTCGAGCCGATCCAAGGCGAGGGCGGCATTCGCCCGGCCTCGAAGGACTTCATGACGGGCTTGCGCAAGCTTTGCGATGAACACGGCCTGCTTCTCATGCTCGATGAAGTGCAGTGCGGCATGGGGCGAACGGGAAAAATGTTCGCCTATGAGTGGTATGACATCGAGCCCGATGTGATGGCGCTGGCCAAGGCGCTCGGCAATGGCTTTCCGATCGGCGCGTGTTTAGCCAAATCCAAAGTCTCGGCGGCGCTGGTGCCAGGTACGCATGGCTCGACCTTTGGCGGCAATCTGTTGGCCACCTCGGTTGGTAATGCCGTACTCGATATCATGTTGGAAGATGGCTTCCTCGAAAACGTGCGGCGTTTGGGCACGCTCTTGCGCGCGCGGCTTGAGAGCGTCGCAAAAGCCAATCCTCAAGTGATCGAGAGCGTGCGTGGCATGGGGCTGATGCTCGGCCTCGTATGCAAGGCGCCGGCGCGCGATTTGTTGACCGCGTTGCGCGGCCACGGGCTCCTGACCGTGACCGCCGAAGGCAATGCGGTGCGGATTTTGCCGCCGCTGATCATCACCGAGCGGCAGATCGAGGAATGCATCGCCGCGGTCGAGACGGCCTGCCGCGAGCTTGGGCGGTGACACCTCCCCGTCATTTTTTGGGGCTCGACACCATCGAGCCCGCGACGCTCCGTCGTATTTTGGATGCCGGGCACGCCTTGAAGCGTGCGCGCACCAAGGGCGTTGAAGGGCCGCAGCCGCTCGCGGGGAAGAGCCTCGCGCTGGTGTTCGAAAAACAATCGACGCGAACGCGGGTTTCCTTTGAAGTCGCGATGCGTCAACTCGGCGGCGATGCGGTGGTGTTGAACGCGTCGGAATCTCAGCTCAGTCGCGGCGAGACACCGGCCGATACGGCGCGCACGCTGTCGCGCTATGTCGATGCCATCATGATCCGCGCGCTCAAACATCAAACGCTCAGCGAATTGGCCGCTTATGCCAGCGTGCCGGTGATCAATGGACTGACCGACCGCACGCATCCCTGCCAATTGATCGCCGATATCATGACCTTCGAAGAGAAGCAGGGACCGATCAAGGGTCGCACGGTGGCGTGGCTCGGCGATGGCAATAATGTCGCGGCGACCTGGGTGCAGGCGGCGGCGCGCTTTGGCTTCACCATGAAGCTCGGTTGCCCGGCGCCTTTTGCACCGCGCCCCGAGGTGCTTGCCTGGGCGAAGGCGGAAGGCGCGCGCGTCGAGCTGTTCAACAGTGCCGAGGCGGCCGCGACGGGCGCCGATTGCGTGGTGACCGATACGTGGGTTTCGATGGGCGATGCGCCGGATAAGCCGCTCGATTTGTTGAAGGCGTTTCAGGTGAACGAAGCGATCATGGCGCGCGCCGCGCCGGGCGCTATCTTTTTGCATTGTCTGCCGGCGACGCGCGGCCAAGAGGTCAGCGCCGGCGTGATCGATGGGCCGGCCTCGGCGGTGTGGGATGAGGCCGAGAACCGCGTGCATGCGCAGAAGGCGATTCTGCTTTATTGCCTAGCGCCCGAGGCGCTGCTGTGAGCGGCGCCGGCGGATCGGCCGCGCCGCCGGATGACTTGCTCCAACCGTTCCGGCTCGGCCGCCAACGTCTCAGGGGCCAGCATGTGCGGCTGGGCGCGCCGGCACATACTATTCTGAGCCAAGCGGATTATCCGCGCCCGGTCGCAACCCTGTTGGGCGAACTCTTGGCACTTTCGGTCGTGCTTGGCGGTTCGCTCAAATATGACGGCGTGTTCACCGCGCACGCGCGCGGCGAAGGCGCGGTTCGGACCTTGGTCGCCGATTTGACCAGCGATGGCGCACTGCGTGGCTATGCGTCTTATGATCGTGCGGCGGTCGAGGGCCTGACGGGCCCGATCGAGCGCGATCTGGTGCCACGATTGCTGGGCGCTGGGCATCTTGCGTTCACGGTTGATCAAGGGCCCGACACCGAACGCTATCAAGGGATCGTCGAGCTCGAGGGCGCGAGCCTCTCGGCCTGCGCGCACACTTATTTTCGCCGCTCCGAGCAGATCGCGAGCGCGATCAAACTTGCGGCTGGCCTAGTCGACGGCCAGTGGCGTGCCGGGGCGCTGATGTTGCAGCGTGTGCCGGGCGAGGGTGGCTTTGACGTCGATGACGTGGCCGATGATGACGATGGTGATGAGAACGATGATCGAGACGCCGATCCCGATGAGGATTGGCGGCGCGCCGTGATCTTGATGAGCAGCGTCAGCGATGCCGAATTGCTCGCGCCCCTAATGGGCTCAGAGCGCCTGCTCTATCGCCTGTTCCATGAAGAAGGGGCGCATCTGTTTCGCCCGCGCATGCTCCATTTCGCGTGTCGTTGCTCGCGCGAGCGCGTGGTGAATGTGTTGCGCTCAATGCCACGCGACGAGATCGAAACCATGAAGATCGATGGCCAGGTGATCGTGACCTGTCAGTTCTGCCATCGCAGCGAAAGCTTCGACGATCAGGCGCTCGATGCGTTGTACGCCGCTTGAAAATCGGCGCGGTAACGACCATCTATGGGCCGGCGTTATATGGTTTGACTTAAATTCGTGCCGGCCGCTGAGGCGGCGTGTCACGAAACAGTCACAATTTGCAGCGATCGAGGGATCCGCCATGGTCAAGCGCATGCGTTCGATGATCGGTTCGCTGGTCGTGCTGGCTCTCGCGGCTGGATTGATTGCCGCTTGCTCGACAACGGTGAGCCGGCCCGCGGTTCAGACGCAGGATTTCGCCAGCCAGCCACCGATCGTGCTTTCGGTCGCGCGCGTCGATGTCGTCGAGCAATATCAATCGCCGCTTAAGGAACCCAATATCGAACACAGTTTTCCGATCACGCCATCGGCCGCCTTCAAAAAATGGGTCGGTGAGCGGCTGAAGGCAGAGGGCCAGAACGACTCGCTGCGCGTCACCATCGAAGATGCGCGCGCGGTACGTGTGCCTCTGCCACGCACCGAGGGGATCGAGGGCATGCTGACGACCGATCAGGTCGAGCGCATCGACGCGACGCTCAGCGTTCTGATCGAGGTGGTGAACAATGGCGGGATCGCCCAGTCGTTCATCACCGCTAAGGCGCAACGCTCACGGACCTTGCCCGAGGGGCTTTCGCTGAATGAGCGCGACAGGGTGTATCAGGAAATCACCGAATCGCTGGTCAACGATCTCAACGCCACGATCGAGCAAAACATTCGCCAAACCTTGGCGAAATATGTGTTGGGGTGACGGGCTAGAGTTTACTCGAGCCGACGGATGACCAGACCATTTGCCGAGTTGGTCAAGGATGAGTGTTGGAGCGGGTGAAGGGAATCGAACCCTCGTCTTAAGCTTGGGAAGCTTCTGCTCTACCATTGAGCTACACCCGCGATGGGCCGAATTATGCGGGGCCGAGGAGCGGTCGTAAAGCCGCTTGTGGCCGCCGGATGGTTAAGAGGGCCCCTTAGTGCAGGCCTTCGCCCGCGCTGCCAAAGCGCACGCGGCGCACGATCGGCATCAGCAACACCGCGAAGCCGAAGACGGCCGCGATGACCAGAAAGGCGTCATTGAAGCTCATGGTCATCGCTTCACGGGTGATCATCGATTCCAGAATTTTCAGGGCGGCCTGGTCGCTGGTGCCGGCATCGAGCGTTTCGCCGAGATAGGACGAGAGCCCGTCCAGAAAGCCCGCAACTTGATCGTTCGATGGGCTGACATGCTCGGCCATGCGTTGATAATGCAGGCTGGCGCGGTCTTGCAGCAGCGTGTTCAACAGAGCGAGGCCGAGCGCGCCGCCTAAATTCCGCGTGAGATTATAGAGGCCGCTGGCGTTCTTCAGTTTCACCGCGCGTAAATGACCGAGCGCGAGCTGATTGATGGGCAGAAAGCAAAACATCAGCGAGAAGCCGCGCAAGGCCTGCGCCCAGAAGATCTCGTCATAGCCGGATTGACTGGTCAAATGCGCGATCATGTAGCTTGAGACACCAAAGAGCGCGATGCCGAAGGCTAACATCAGGCGTGAATCGATCTTGTTCGCCACGATGCCCGCGACTGGCGCGGAGATCAGCTGCGCGATGCCGACCACCATCACGATGTTGCCGATCTTCAAACTGTCAAAGCCGCGCACTTGGCCGAGAAATTGCGGCACCAAATAGACCGAGCCATAGAGCCCGACGCCAATGACCATGCTGTAAAAACAGCCGACCGCGAAATTGCGATCGGCGAAGGCGGTCAAATCGATCATGCGGCGCGGGTGCGTCAAACTTCGATGAATGAACAGGACGCCGGATACCAAACAAGTGATGGCGAAGATCGTGATGGCGCGGTCCTCGAACCAATCATTGCGGGGGCCTTCCTCCAACACGAATTGGAGCGAGCCCAAAAAGGCCGCGATCAGCGCGAGGCCCGGTAGGTCAATTTGTTTCAAAAGGCCGGGTTCAGGCCGGTCGACATCGACAAAGAGCGGCACCAAGAAGACGATCGCGAGGCCGGGCACCACGTTGATGAAAAAGAGCCAATGCCAGCTCATCGCCTGGGTTACCCAGCCGCCCAGCGTTGGGCCGATGGTGGGCGCTAGCATCACAATCAGGCCGATCAGGATCGACATGCGCGCGGCATTGGGCCCGCGGAAGATTTGGATCGCCACCGCGAACACGGTCGGAATCATCGCGCCGCCGAGGAAGCCTTGAAGGGCGCGAAAGGCGATCATCGCTTCGAGATTCCAGGCGAGGCCGCAGAGGACGCTGGCAAGCGTGAAGCCGGCGGCCGAAATGGTGAACAGCCAGCGCGTTGACAGCAGGCGCGTGAGCCAACCGGAGAGCGGAATCATGATCACTTCGGCGATCAAATAGGAGGTTTGAACCCAGCTCACTTCGGTGGCGCTGGCGTTCAATCCGGCCCTGATCTCGGCGAGCGAGCTGGCCACGATTTGAATATCGAGAATCGCCATGAACATGCCGAACACCATGACGAAGAAGCCGAAGACATTGCGTCGGCTGGCTTCGTCAGGCGCCGCGGCAAGCGGCCGTGCTATCATGGAACGAGGCGCCTATTGCGCGACGACGGCGTCACTGGCACCGCTCGCGGTTGTCGCGGCGGTGGTTTCTTGTTCGGCGTCGCGCCGGTCGGCGGTGACCACGACCGAAAGGCCGGGGCGTAGAACCTTCTGCGCCAACACGTCGGCCGGCAACCCGATGCGGACCGGCACACGCTGCACGACCTTGGTGAAATTACCGGTCGCGTTTTCCGGCGGCAGCAGGCTGAAGCGCGCGCCGCTGGCGGGGGAGAGGCTTTCGATCCGGCCCTCGATTTCAAGGTCGGGATAGGCGTCGACCTCAATCGTGACTTTTTGGCCGGCACGCATGGTGCCGATTTGGGTTTCCTTGAAATTGGCTTCGATCCACACGCTGTGGATGGGCACGACGGAAAGCAACGTAATGCCCGGGCGGACATATTCGCCCTCTTGCACCGTGCGATTGCCGATCACGCCGTCGATCGGCGCGCGCAATTCGGTGTAGCCGAGGTCGAGCTTGGCGAGCTCATACTCAGCCTTGGCGCTTTCGATCGCGGCGAGCACCTGAAGGCGATTGGCCTGCTGCACTTCGCGATTGCGTTGCGCTTCGTCCAGCGCGGCGCGATTGCGTGTCGCGGTCGCGTCGATCTTCTTGCGCTCAGCCGCGGCATTTTCGAAGCGCGTCGATGGAATCAGATTCTGATCCATCAGCTGTTTGTCGCGTTTATAGTCTTGTTCGACGCGTGCTTGTTCCGCGCCAACCCAGCGGACCTCGGCCGAGACTTGCGCGGTCGCGGCCTCGGCTTGGGCGATCTGGCGATCGATCACCGCGATCGCGGCTTCGCGCTCGCGCACGCGCGCGGCGGCGATGTCGAGCCGGGCTTGAACATCGTGATCTTCGAGCTTGACCAAAAGATCGCCGGCCGCGACCTCCTGGTTGTCGCGCACCGCGACCTTGAGGGCGTAGCCCGGGAGCTTCGCGCTGATGTGCGTGATATCGCCGACCACATAGGCATCATCGGTCGATTCAATGAAACGCAGCGCGGTCCACCAATACCAAAAGCCACCACCAAGCCCGATCACGAGCGCGATCAGCAACAAGGGGAGGACGCGGCGCTTTTTCATGTCTAGGCTCCGTCTCGCCTCGGGCGCTTGGCCAGAGGAGAGGTGTTGAACTAAACCGTTTAGTTCATTTATAGTGAAGAGGCTTAAAGGGGGCGTCAAGAGCCATGGCCCCGGCCTTAGACGTAGGAGGAGGCTCAGCGTGACAACCACGACCCTGGCGCCTCAGACCGAGGCGGTCGGCCAAAGCGGCGGCGATAAACGCGCGCAGATCATGAAGGCGGCGCGGGCCGTTTTCATGGCGGTCGGCTATGCCAATGCCAGTATGGACGCGATCACGCGTGAGGCGGGCGTTTCCAAGGCCACCGTCTACGCCCATTTCGGCAGCAAGGCGCAGCTCTTCGGCGTCATGGTGGCTGAGGAATGCGGGAGCCGGATGAAGCCGGGCGCGCCGCTCGAAGTGAGCGCCACGACGCCTGAGGCAGGCTTGATCGAGCTTGGCCGTCGTTATGCCGACCTTCTGTTCTCCGAAAACGCGCTGATTCTTGGCAGCCTGGTCGCGGCCGAAAGTGGGCGGCAGCCCGACTTGGCCGAGGCGTTCTATCAAGCCGGTCCGGCCGTCGCGCTCGCGACCACCGCACGTTTTTTCGCCGACATGGCGCGGTGCGGCGCGCTGACCGTGGCTGATCCGGCGCTCGCGGCCGAGCTTTTTCTCGGCGCGATCCGCAATGATTTGTACCTCCGGCGCTTCATCGGCCTGCCGCCCGCCGCGGGCGAGCCGGAAGCCATTGCCATTGAGCGGCGCGTCACCGAGGCCGCGCGTGCGTTCGCGCGCGCCTATCGGCGGGACCGCTAAGGCGGTTGGCGCCGTCTTTTTGCTTGCCGCCCACGGCGCGATTGTTTTTATATCCCCCGTGAAGCTTGTGTCGGCTCTGATCGGCGCGGGCGGACATTCAAACACACCGTGTTGCGGGGAGGCGTGCCATGAGCTTTGTGACGGCGACCAAGAAGAAGACCTGGAATTATTGCGAATTTCCCGATGATCCCGAAGTCGCGAAGCTCATGCCGGGCTTCGAAATCCAATACATGATCACGCGCGATTCAACGCCGGACGACAAACAGGCGGTGTTCGGCCATTGCGTGTTTCCGGCGCGTTCGGCGCACTTTAAGCATAAGCACGAGCACGCCGAGGAAGTGGTCTATGTGATCAAGGGCCGCGTGATCAACGGCTATACCGACGAGAATGGCGTGGACGTCGAGCATGAGTGCGGGCCGGGCACGGCCTGTTTCGTCAAAAAGGGCCAGCCGCACTGGACGCGCAATCCCTATAGCGAAGCGGCCGAGTTCGTGTTCGCCTATTATGGCGTGCCGCATATCGATGATAGCGGCTATGTCGATCTCCGCACCGACGAGCAAAAGCGCGCGGCTGATTGATTGGCGCTCGATCCAACGCGGCGGAGGGCCTGTCTTAAAGCGGGCTATTCCGCCGCGTTTTGTGTTTGCCGCGCGCGCACCAGATCATCGAGACAATCATCGGCCAGCGCGGTGATCGGCGTGAAGTCGCGATGCGCGATCCACTCTTTCCGCTTGAAGCGGCGAATGTGGTTCGAAACCGCGCAAAGCGAGAGATAAACGATGGTGCGATCGAACGGGCTGATATTGGGTGGGCTCGCATGCACCAAGCAGGAATGGAACATCAGCATCGAGCCGGCCGGCCCCGTGGGCGCGACGCAGCCGCCCACTTGGGCGAGGCGCGTAACCGTCGCGCGATCGAGCGTCCATAGAGGGTAACTTGTGGTCGCGAGGTCGTGCCCCGCGTCGAGCGCGCCGAACTTATGACTGCGCGGAATGAACAGAAGCGGGCCATTGGCCGCGGTCACGTCGTCGAGAAAAACCGCGATGTTCATGGCACGCGGCTCGGGCATGTCGTCATCGGCTTTCCAGGTGCCGTAATCCTGGTGCCATTGCCAGACATCGCCATCGAACGCCGCCTTGGCGTTGATTTTGTATTGATGCATGTAGACGTGTTCGCCCAACACCTGATCGACCGGCTCGATCAAGCGCGGATGACGGCCAAGCCGGCCATGCGCTTCGTTATAGGTGTGGGCGGCGAAGGCGGTGCGCGCGACGCCGCTTTTCTCGCGCCAGACCTCGTCGCGTTGGAGCGCATAGACCTTGCGCGCTTCATCGTTCAACAGCGCGGCCTCGTCGCGTGAAAAGCGGCCGGGCCAAAACAAATAGCCCTCGCGGTCAAATTCTTCGCGCTGCGTTGGGGTCAGTTTCATGGGCGCCGCCCCTATTGTTGAGGCATTAGACCGTCGTACCGATCGCCGCGAGTTTGTGCCGGTGCTTCGAACTTGTCCAGACGAGCGTGGCTACTCCGCCGCTTTGCGGCCGGCGGCGAGCGCATCGGCCGGCACCAGATGGGGCTCGGCGCGGTGCGGCTCGTCATGCGGCGGCGCCTCGGCCAGAGGCTTCCGCGTGCGCGCGACCAAGGTATAGACCGTCGGCACGACAAAGAGCGTGAAGAGCGTGCCGAGGGTAAGGCCGCCGACGATCACCCAACCGATATCCTGCCGGCTTTCGGCGCCGGCGCCGCTGGCGACCGCCAAGGGCAGCGAGCCCAGCACCATCGCGCCCGTGGTCATCAAGATCGGGCGGAGGCGTTGCACCGCCGATTCGATCACCGCCTCGCGCTTCGAGAGCCCGCGCGCCTGAAGCTGGTTGGCGAACTCGACGATCAAGATGCCGTGCTTCGTTATGAGGCCGACCAAGGTTATCAAGCCGATCTGGCTATAGACGTTGAGCGTGCCGCCGGTGAGCTTGAGGGCCAGCAACGCGCCGGTCATCGAGAGCGGCACGGTGACCATGATCACCAGAGGATCGAGGAAACTCTCGAACTGCGCGGCAAGCACGAGATAGATGAAAATCAACGCCAGCACGAAGGTGAGGTAGAGCCCGCCCGATGAGGTGCGGAACTCGCGGCTTTGGCCTGAGAGATCGTTGATGATGTTAGGCGGCAGTTTGGCCGCCTCGGCATTCAAAAACGCGATCGCTTCGCCCAGCGTATAGCCGGGCGCGAGCGTGGCCGAAATCGTCGCCGAGCGGAGCTTGTTAAAATGGTTGAGCTCCTTCGGCGCGACGGTTTCCTGCAGCGTGACCAAATTCGTGAGCGGCACCATTTGGCCCGATGCCGCGCGCACGAAAATCTTGGTCAGGTCCTCGGGGTTCGAGCGGTCGACATCGGCGACCTGCACGACCACGTCATATTGCTTGCCGTTTTGCTTGAAGCGCGTCACCTGCCGGCCGCCCAACATGGTTTCGAGCGTGCGGCCGATGGTATCGATCTCGATGCCGAGATCGGCGGCCTTGTCGCGATCGACCGTCAATTTCAATTCCGGTTTGTTGAGCTTCAGATCGCTATCGAGGCTTTGAAGGCCCGGGTTCTGGCGCGCGGCGGCCATCAATTGATTGACCGCGGCGTCGAGCTCGGAATAAGGCGAGGCGGTTTGCAGCACGAACTGGATCGGCTTGTCGATCGGGCTTTGGCCGAGCGAAGGCGGGTTGATCGGAAACGCCAAAATGCCGGGTATGCCGAAATAGGGGCCGCCGAGCTTGGCAACGATTTCCTGCTGCGAGACGTCGCGCTCCGCCCACTCCTTCAAGCGCACGAAACTGATCGCCTGCGTCACCACCGGGAAGCCGACCACGAGGAAGAATTTTTCGACCTCGGGCACGGTCTTGTTGATCTCCTCCATCGCACGCGCGTGACGGAAGGTGTATTCGGGCGTCGAGCCCTCGGGCGCGATGCCGATGCCAACCACCGTGCCGCGATCCTCAACCGGCGCAAGCTCGGAGGGGATGACGGTGAACAACACCCAGGCGATGCCGGCCACGCACAGCATCGAGAGCACCACGGCGGTGCGGATATTGAGCGAGAAACGCAATACGCCCCGGTAACGCTCTTTCAGCCACTCAATGGCATTCTCGGTCGAGCGGTAGACTAGGCCCGGGTTCTTATGCTGCTTCAAGATGCGCGATGACATCATGGGTGAGAGCGTCAGCGCGACGAAGCCGGAGACCACCACCGCGCCAGCGAGGGTCAGAGCGAATTCGGTGAACAGCTTTCCGGTACGCCCCGATTGGAACGCCACCGGCGCATAGACCGCGGCCAGCGTGACCGTCATCGCCACCACGGCGAACGAGATCTCGCGCGCGCCTTTGAACGCGGCGTCGATCGGTTTCATACCTTGCTCGACATAGCGCGAGATGTTTTCGAGCATGACGATGGCGTCATCGACCACGAGACCGATCGCCAGCACAAGCGCAAGCAGAGTCAGCGTGTTGATCGAGAAGCCGAACAAATACATCAGCGCGAAACTACCGATGAGCGAGACCGGAATAGTGACGAGCGGGATCAACGTGGCGCGCCATGAGCGCAGGAAAATGAAGATCACCGCGATGACGAGCGCCACCGCCTCGCCGATGGTTTCGAACACGTTCTCGATCGAACGCTCGATGAAAACCGATGAGTCATAGGCGACCTCGACCTTCATGCCCTCGGGCGCGTTCGCGGTAATACTGGGCACGACCTCGCGCACCGCGCGCGAAATATCGAGCGGGTTGGCGGTCGATTGCTTGACCACGCCGAGCGCCACGGCGTTTTCCGCCTTGTAGCGCGCGATCACGCGGGTATCGCGGGCACCGATCTCGGCGCGACCGACATCGGACAGGCGCACGAGGTAATCGCCGCTATCGCGCACGACCAAATTGTTGAACTGCTCGGGCGTGCGCAAATCGGATTCGGTCAGCACCGTGAATTCGCGCGCTTCGCTTTCAATGCGGCCTGAGGGGATTTCGACGTTTTGGCGACGAAGCGCGGTCTCCACGTCTTGGGGCGCCAGCCCATAGGCCGCGAGGCGGGCGCGATCGAGCCAGATGCGCATGGCGAAGCGCCGCTCGCCAAATATGCGCACGCCCGCGACGCCCGGCAGATTTTGCAGGCGGTCTTTCACAAAGCGGTCGGCATAGTCGGTCACCTCGAGCTCCGAGTGCCGATCGGAGGCAAAGGCCAACCAAATGATCGGTTGGGCATCGGCCTCGACCTTCGAGATCACCGGCTCATCCACATCATCGGGTAATAGCGCGCGCACGCGGCCGACCCGGTCGCGCACATCGGCGGCGGCCGAATCCGCGTTGCGCTCGATACGAAAGCGCACCGAAATCTGGCTGATCTCGGGCCGGCTGATCGAGGAGATCACGTCGATCCCTTCAATGCCGGCGAGCGATTCCTCAAGCGGTTGGGTAACCTGGCTCTCGATGATCTCGGCGCTCGCGCCGGTATAGGAGGTCTCGACCGAGACCACCGGCTCATCGATGTTCGGATATTCGCGCACCGCGAGTTGTTGATAGGCGATCAGGCCGACCAGCGAGATGACAAGGCTGAGCACGGTCGCGAAGACCGGCCGGCGGATCGAAAGGTCGGAGAGGCGCATGACGGCCTAGCCTTTGGCCGGCTCTGCGGGTTTGGGCGCGGCCTCGGCGGGTGGCGGCGGTGTCGCGGCTCCAGGGGGCGGCAGCGGCATGACCGCGGCGCCCTCATAGATCTTGAGCACGCCGGCGGTGACCACGACGTCTTTTGGCGCCAAGCCTACGGAGATTTCGACCTGACCATGGCCGCGCGTGCCGGTCTTGACCGGCACGAAGGCCACCACTTTCGATGTCTTGCCGTCGACTTCCTTATCGACGACCTTGAACACGAAGCGGGTATCGCCGATCGGCACCAAGGATTCTTCGGGCACGAAGATGGCGCTCGGGTTTGAGGTCAGTTCGAGGGTGACGCGCGCGAACAGGCCCGGCTTGAGTTCACCCTTCGGATTGGCGATGCGCGCGCGCATCACAATGGCGCGGCCCGCTTTATCGATCAGCGGGTCGATGGCATAGACCTCGCCGGTAAATTCGCGGCCGGGAAAGGCATCGATCGCGAGCGATACTTTGTTGCCAACCGCGACCGCCGGCAGAAAAAGTTCGGGCACGCGGAATTCGACCCGCAAGGGATCGATCATTTCGAGATTGATGATCTCCGCGCCCGGGCCGAGGTAATCGCCAACGCTGACATGTTTGAGGCCGAGCACGCCATCGAACGGCGCGACCACGGTCAATTTTTCGAGCTGCGCCGCCATCAAGGCGACGGTCGCTTCCTCGACTTTGAGTTGCGAGACGGCCTCGTCGAGCGTACGCACGGTCCCTGAGCCGCGCTTCATCAATTCATCGGCGCGCTTGAAATTGGCGCGCGCGAGGTCGAGCGCGGCCCGCGCCTGTTGAAGTTGCGCGCGTTCCATCGAGGCATCGAGGCGGACCAGCACATGGCCCAGTTTGACGACCTGGCCTTCCGGCAAATTGAGCTCGGCGACGCGCCCTGAAACCTCGGCGCGCACGATGACGGACTGGCTCGATTCAAGCGTGCCGACCGCGAAGACGGTTTTCTTGGCCGGCTGGACGGTGACCTCGGCGACCTCAACGGGCGTGGCAAAGCCGGGCGGCATGCCATGGCCGCCGCCCGGCGGCTTGGCCTGGGCGACGAAACTCCAATAGGCGCCGCCAAAGAGCGCGGCAAACACGATGATGACGATGAATGAAACGACCGCCCGCGACACGATCCACCTAAATAACAATTTGAGAGACAGCCCGCCTTTTGATCCGACAGCGGGCGAGGGTGCGGACCACAGTGCCGATCAAGAGGGGCCTCACCGCGCTTTATATAGTCTAGCCCGGGCCGCGATCAAATCAAAGCGAGCTCGGCGAAGGGCGCTGGCAAATCCCGGCGAACCGCCCCAGTCTTGTGTCCCGTTCATCGTGGTAAATTCGTTGGGCGGGCAAGATCGAGGCAGGTTCAGCGATGAATATTGGGGTTACGCCGCGGCGCCAACCAGCGCTCGGCCCAGGCAAATTTGTCGATCGCCAGCGCACGATGGATGGCAAACGCCGTGCCTCGGTCGCGCTTTCGTCGATCCGCACGCTTTGGTTCAACACCGGGACATTGTGCAATTTGAGCTGTTCGAATTGCTACATCGAATCAAACCCGCGCAATGATCGGCTGGCCTATATGGAACTCGGCGATGTGATGCCGTTTCTCGATGAACTGGTTTCCGCCGGCGAGGCGGAGGCCGAGATCGGTTTTACCGGCGGCGAACCGTTCATGAACCCGTCCTTCATGACGATCCTCGCGCATGTTCTGGAGCGCGGTCATCGCGTGCTCGTGCTGACCAATGGCATGCGCCCGATGATGAAGTGCGCGGATGAGCTCCTCGCGTTGAAGGAGCGTCATGGCGCGCGCCTCGTTTTGCGCGTTTCGCTCGACCACTATGACCAGACACGCCATGAGGAGTTGCGCGGTGCGCACTCATGGACGCCGACCATCGAGGGCTTGATTTGGCTCGCGCGGCATGGCTTCGCGCTACACATCGCCGGGCGCCTTGGTTGGAACGAGAGCGAAGCCTCGCTGCGTGCCGGCTATGCCGGATTGTTCGCAGGGCTTGGGCTCGCGCTTGATGCCCAAGACCAACGCGTCCTCGTGCTGTTTCCCGAGATGGATGAACGGCTCGAGGTGCCCGAAATCAGCGAGGCCTGTTGGGATATTCTCGGCAAGCGCCCCGATGCCATGATGTGCGCGAGCTCGCGCATGGTGGTGAAGCCGAAAGGCGCGGCGACGGCGCGCCTCATGCCCTGCACGCTGCTGGCCTATGACGACCGTTTCGCGCTCGGGGCGACGCTCGATTCAGCCCGTGGCCCGGTTGCGCTCAACCACCCGCATTGCGCGCGCTTTTGCGTGCTTGGCGGTGGCTCGTGCAGTGCCTAGGTGCAGCGTTTTTTCGACCCGCCCTCATACTTCGACAAGCCCAGCATGAGGGCTCTATATTTAGGCCTTGGCCCGTATTCAAGCCTCATCCTGAGCCGGTCGACCTGCCTGCGCGAAGCCGAAGCGGCTTCGCTTCGGCGGAGGCAGGAGGATGAGGCTGTCAAGCCGGTTCACCGTCGTTCCATGATCCCAATTGACGCCCTGGACTGGGCCGGATAGAACAACATATCGTCGTGGGATTTGAGCCGGCCGGCTTGCGACCACGTTAAAAATCGCTAAAAGGTCGGGATGCAAAGCCCCGGCCCTATTGGCCGGGGCTTTTCGTTATGGGAGTGCATGGGATCATGGGCGATACGACAAAGCGCACGAGCGCCGGACGGCCGGCGACACGCCTGGTGCGCGGCGGCACGCGGCGCTCGCAATTCGGTGAGACCAGCGAGGCGTTGTTCCTGACCTCGGGCTTTGTTTACGAGGATGCCGAAACCGCCGAAGCCCGCTTCAAGGGCGAGCGCGAGGGCTTCGTCTATTCGCGCTTTGGCAATCCGACCGTCGCCATGTTCGAGCAGCGTTTGGCGTTGATCGAAGGCGCCGAGGCGTGCCGCGGCACATCAAGCGGCATGGCGGCGGTGTGCTTCGCGCTGATGTCGTTGGTCAGAGCGGGCGATCATGTCGTGGCGTCGCGCGCGCTGTTCGGCTCATGCCATTATATCGTGACCATTTTGCTGCCGCGCTTCGGTGTTGAAACCACGCTGGTTGACGGCACCGACCTCGAGCAATGGCGCCGCGCGTTAAGGCCCACGACCAAGGCGGTCTTTCTCGAAACGCCCTCCAATCCGATGCTCGAGATCGTCGACCTCGCAGCGGTTTGCAAATTGGCGCATGCGGTGGGTGCCCGCGTCGTGGTCGACAACGTGTTCGCCACGCCGCTCTTGCAACAGCCGATCGCGCTCGGCGCCGACATCGTGGTCTATAGCGCGACCAAACACATCGACGGGCAGGGGCGCTGCTTGGGTGGCGCCATTCTCGGGCCGGAACAATATGTCAAAGACGAGTTGACGCCCTTCTTGCGTAATACCGGCCCCTCGCTCAGTCCGTTCAATGCGTGGGTGCTGTTGAAGAGCCTGGAGACGCTTAACCTGCGCGTCGAGCGTATGTGTCAGAACGCCGCAACGATCGCCAACCGCTTGGTCGGTCAACGGGGCGTCGCGCGTGTGCTCTATCCGTTCCTCGATAGCCATCCGCAGGCGGCGCTCGCTCGGCGTCAAATGAGCGCCGGCGGATCGGTGGTTTCGATCGAACTCGACGGTGGCAAGGCTGGCGCGTTCCGCTTCCTCAATCGTCTTGGGCTCTTTGATATCTCAAATAATCTGGGCGACGCGAAAAGTCTGGTCACCCACCCGGCGACCACCACCCATCAACGGCTCAACGAGTCGGAGCGAGCCGAGCTTGGCATTACCGATGGCCTGGTGCGGCTCTCGATCGGGCTCGAAGATATCGAGGACCTCAGCGAAGACCTGAGCGCCGCCCTGGCCGGGGCCTAGCAGCCTGCTAGTTCGCGCCCACCGCCCCCCGTCTGGACAAACCGCTGATCGGCTCCGATATTCATGGCCAGAGGCCGGGGCGCGTTTTGCCGCCCGGCGAAAGATGCGGGCAGGATGTATCAGAAGGTGACGCAGGCGATCGAGGTGACGGTCAAGCCGTTCTTCGTTGAAGATCAATCGGCGCCCGAGGACAGCCGCTTCGTGTTCGGCTACCATATTCGCATCCACAATCAGGGGGAGCGGGTGGTCAAATTGGTGAACCGGCATTGGCGGATCACCGATGGCATGGGCCGTCTGCAAGAGGTTAAGGGCCCGGGCGTGGTGGGCGAGCAACCGGTGCTGGCGCCGGGCCAGGTGTTCGAGTATACGAGCGGCTGCCCGCTGAATACCCCCTCGGGGATCATGGTTGGCACCTATGAGATGGTGGATACGGAGGGCGAGCATTTTCTGATCGATATACCGGCATTCTCGCTCGATTATCCGAACCAACCCCGACATCTGAATTGAACGGCCTCGCGCTCGCGACCGCCGGTTTGCATAAGAGGAGAGTATCGTTGACCAAGACCACGCGCGCGGCCGCGCTAAGGGCTAAGGAACCATCGAAGCGGAGCGTGACGCGCGAGACCGCCGCGGTTAGTCGCGCCGAGGCGGAGGCCGCTGTTCGCACCATCTTACGTTATTCCGGCGAAGACCCCGATCGCGAGGGTTTGCTGGAGACGCCGGCGCGCGTCGTCAAAGCCTTCGATGAATATTTCTCGGGCTATACCCAGGATCCCTATCAGATCCTCAAAAAGACCTTCGAAGAGACCGACGGCTATGACGAGATGGTCGTGCTCAAAGGCGTGCAATTCAGCTCGCATTGCGAGCACCACATGGCGCCGATCATTGGGCGCGTTCATATCGGCTATCTACCCGATCGTCGCGTGGTCGGCATCTCCAAGCTCGCGCGCATCGTCGAGGTTTATGCGCGGCGCTTGCAAATTCAGGAAAAGATGACGGCGCAAATCGCCGATACGCTCAATGCGGTAATTCAACCGCGCGGCGTTGGTGTCGTGGTCGAGGCCGTGCATCATTGCATGACCACGCGCGGTATTCATAAATCGGGTGTGCTGATGGTGACGAGCCGCATGCTTGGCTCGTTCCGTGCCGACCCCGCGACCCGCCGCGAGTTCCTCAACATGATCGGGAACCCCTCGTCGCGCGGGCTGGACTAACCCGTCCTATTCACGACGATCACTGATTTTCGTACTGGAGCGGCGAGCGTTGCGATGACGACGCGGGTGGCCGTGGCGCTGGCGAGGGCGCTGGGCGGGGTCTGGAAAGTGCTGCAGTTGGAGGTTGCGGGAGGGGCTCGAGGGGGCGC
>CAMDNF010000047.1:0-20610 GCA_945902735.1 Rhizobium sp. Q54
AGGGGCGCGAACATCATGGCGCAGGTGACCATTCCGCTCTACCAAAGCGGAGCCGAATATTCCGATATCCGGCGCTCCAAGCAGGTGGCCGGGCAAAGGCGGCTTAAGCTCGACCGCGCGCGCCGTGCAGTTTTTAATGAGGTGACCCAGGCCTGGGAGGCCTTGGCGACCGCGCAGGCGCGCGGCGCGGCGCTGGCCGCGCAAATCGAAGCCTCCAAAGCAGCGCTCCACGGTGTCCAGCAGGAAGCCGAAGTCGGCCTCCGGACGACGCTCGACGTTCTCGATGCCGAGCAGGAGCTTTTCGCCGCCCAGGTCAACGCGGTGCGGGCGCGGCGCGACGAATATGTCGCGAGCTATCGCGTCAAATCCTCGGTCGGCGAACTGACCGCCGAACGGCTCGGCCTCGAGGTCGAGCGATATGACGTCGATGTCCACTATAGTCGCGCGCGCGATAAGTGGTTCGGCACGGAAATCGATGGCGAAGGCGAAACCAAATAAGACGCCGTCGATCTGCGCAGGGCCTTATGCAATAGGGTTTGTTGTTGTTGTGTTAACCAATATTGGTTAACGCTCCCAGTGGTATAGCCGAGGGCGTAGAATGGCTGACGCGAAGCCACAACAGAAAGAGCCGTCGATGGAGGAAATTCTCGCCTCCATTCGTCGTATTATTTCGGAGGATGGCGACGCGAGCGTAGCCAATGCCGCGGCCAATGGTGCCGCGGCCCCCGGGCCCGAACCACAAGCTAAAGCACCGCCAAAGGTGGAACCGCCGGTCGATAACGAGGCGGTCCTTGAACTCACGACCGAGGTCGACGCCGAGGGTAACCCCGTCATCCCGTCTGAGCCGCCGAAGCCACGTCCGGCCGCCGATGCGGCCCCCGAACCCCCGCCGCCACCTCCGGCGCCCGTTTCGGCGCCAGAGCCCGAACCTGTAGCGGCGGCACCAGAACCAGCCGCACCCGAACCGGAACCGGCAGCGCCTGCACCGGCGCCCGAGGAGGCCGCCGAACCTTTGGTCGGTGGCGGCACCGCCGACGCAGCCGCGGCCGCGTTTACGTCGCTAAGCGAGCAACTTACGCCGAAGAAGCAAGAATCGACTGGAACGCGATCCGGCGATGGCCGCACGGTCGAGGAGCTTGCGGAAGACCTGCTCCGACCGATGCTGCAGAGCTGGCTCGATAAGAATTTGCCCGCGACCGTCGAGCGCTTGGTCCAGCGCGAAATCGAACGTATTGCGCAGCGGGCCGGCAAGAGCTGACCCGCAAGCTGGCGTTTTTGGCGTCGATCGCGTAAACAGCCCCGCTCAAGCCACCTCTTTTCGCGAAGATTCAGCCGTGCTGGACAAGACCTTCTCGCCCGCCGAGATCGAGGCGCGCCACTATGCCGCGTGGGAGGCCTCGGGCGCGTTCCAGGGCCGGCCGTCCGGTGGCGCGCAACCCTGGTGCGTGACCATGCCGCCGCCCAATGTGACGGGCAGCCTGCATATGGGGCACGCGCTCAACAATACGTTGCAGGACATCCTGACCCGCTATCGCCGGAAGCAGGGGCGGGACGCCCTTTGGCAACCCGGCATGGACCATGCCGGCATCGCGACCCAAATGGTGGTCGAGCGCCAGCTGGCAGAAGCGAAACAAGACCGCCGCGATATGGGCCGCGAGGCGTTCGTCAAACGGGTCTGGGATTGGAAAGCGGAATCGGGCGGCACGATCGGGCGCCAATTGCGCCGGCTCGGCGCCACCGCCGATTGGTCGCGCGATCGCTTCACGATGGACGAGGGCCTGAGCGCCGCCGTGCTCAAAGTGTTCGTTGCGCTCCACAAACAAGGCCTGATCTACCGCGACAAGCGGCTGGTCAATTGGGACCCGAAATTCCTCACCGCGATCTCTGATCTTGAGGTCGAGAACCGCGAGGTCAAAGACGGCAAGCTCTGGTATTTCCGCTATCCTATCGAGGGCCGCGAGGGCGCGTTCATCACGGTCGCCACCACGCGGCCCGAAACCATGCTCGGCGATAGCGGCGTCGCGGTTCACCCCGATGACCCGCGTTACCGGTCTCTGATCGGCGGTTACGCGATCTTGCCCTTGGTCGGGCGGCGCCTGCGTATTGTCGTGGATGAATATGCCGACCCCGAGCAGGGCTCGGGCGCGGTCAAAATCACGCCGGCGCACGACTTCAACGATTTCGAGGTCGGCAAACGCCACGGCCTTGAGATGATCAACGTGCTCGACGCCGAGGCGCGGCTGAATGACAACGTGCCCGAGGCCTATCGCGGGCTCGATCGCTTCAAGGCGCGCGAAAAAATCGTCGCCGAGATGGAGGCGCTTGGGCTCCTCGAAAAAATCGAGCCGCGCGCACACACCGTGCCCTATGGCGATCGCTCGGGCGTCGTGATCGAGCCCTGGCTGACCGACCAATGGTATGTCGATGCCAAGACGCTGGCCGAGCCCGCGATCAAGGCGGTTGAGGATGGCCGCATCCGCTTCGTGCCCAAGCGCTGGGAGAACACCTATTTCGAATGGATGCGCAACATTCAGCCCTGGTGCATTTCGCGCCAGCTTTGGTGGGGCCATCAAATCCCCGCCTGGTATGGGCCGGACGGGACCGTGTTTGTCGAGCTAAGCGAGGCCGAAGCGCAGGCGAAAGCAAACGCGCATTACGGCAAGGCCGTGGCCCTCAAGCGTGATGAAGACGTGCTCGACACTTGGTTTTCCTCCGGGCTCTGGCCGTTCTCAACCTTGGGCTGGCCCGACGAGACGCCGGAGCTCAAGCGCTACTACCCGACCAGCGTGCTCGTCACCGGTTTCGACATCATTTTCTTCTGGGTCGCGCGCATGATCATGCTGGGCATGCATTTCATGGGCGATGTGCCGTTCCGCGATGTTTATATCCACGCGCTGGTGCGCGACGAGCGCGGCCAGAAAATGTCGAAGAGCAAGGGCAATGTGATCGACCCCTTGGCGTTGATGGATAAATACGGCGCCGATGCGCTGCGCTTCACGCTCGCCGCCATGGAGGCGCAGGGGCGCGACATCAAGCTCGCCGAAGCGCGTGTCGAGGGCTATCGCAATTTCGCGACCAAACTCTGGAACGCCGCGCGGTTTTTGGAATCCAACGGCTGCGGCGGTGGGGCAGGGTTCGACCCAAGCAAAGCCCAAAGCACGCTCAATCGCTGGATCGTGGGCGAGACCGCTCGCGCGGCGGCGAAGGTCGGCGAGGCGCTCGATGCCTATCGCTTCAATGACGCGGCGGCGGCGATCTATCGCTTCACCTGGGATGTGTTCTGCGATTGGTATGTCGAGTTCGCCAAGCCCGCGCTGACCGGTGCCGACGGCGCGGAGAAGACCGAAACACGCGCTTGCGCGAGCTGGGTGATGGACCAGATCCTTGGGCTTCTTCACCCCTTCATGCCGTTCGTGACCGAGGAGCTCTGGTCGCGTTTGGATGACACGCGGAAAGCCCCATTGATCCTGGCGCCCTGGCCGAGCCTGCCGCTTTCGCTGATCAATGCCAAGGCCGATACCGAGATGAACTGGCTGGTGCGTTTGATCTCCGAAATCCGTGCCGTGCGCTCGGAAATGAACGTGCCGGGCGCCTCCAAGCTCGATCTGGTGGCTGCCGGCGCCAATGACGAAACCCGCGCGCGCATCGAGCGCCACCGCGATTTAATTCTTCGGCTCGGCCGGCTTGAGCGCGTGGCGCCGGTCGATGGCCAAACGCCCAAGAACGCCGCGCAATTCGTGCTCGACGAGGCGACGCTGTTCCTGCCGCTCGAAGGCGTGATCGATTTCGCCAAGGAACGCACGCGGCTTGAGAAGGAAATCGCGCGCCTCGCCGGTGAGATCACAAAGATCGACGCCAAGCTCGGCAATGCCGATTTCGTCAAACGCGCGCCGGAAGAGGTGATCGAGGAACAACGCGAGCGCCGCTCCGAGGCCGCCGCCACCCGCGTGAAATTCGAAGACGCCCTGAAGCGCCTGGGTGTGGGGTAGGGGCTCGTCTATCCGGTCCATTTCCTTGTCGTCATTGCCGGGCTTGACCCGGCAATCCAGGCCTGTTCCTTCATCGCCAGCACGGGATTAAGACTGGATGCCCGGATCAAGTCCGGGCATGACGAAAAAAAGAGTGCCGCGCCCGGTGCAACTCTTTTTGGTCGTTACGACCGCTTTACAGTAGACCCCGAGCGCGGCCTAATGGCGCCCCGCCATTGTCCTAGCGAACGGACCCGATCATGACCGCCAAGTTCGACAAATCGAAACTGCCCAGCCGCCACATCACCGAAGGCCCCAAGAGCGCCGCTCACCGCGCGTTTTTTTATGCCATGGGCGTCTCGCGCGCGGAGATGAACCGACCGATCGTCGGCGTCGCCACCACCTGGAACGAGACCGCGCCGTGCAACATCGCACTGCGGCGCGAGGCGCAGGCTGCCAAGTTCGGCGTGCAGGAAGCCGGCGGCACGCCGCGCGAATTCACCACCATCACCGTGACCGACGGCATCGCCATGGGGCACCAGGGGATGAAATCGTCGCTGGTGTCGCGCGATGTGATCGCGGATTCGGTCGAGCTCACCATGCGGGGCCATTCCTATGACGCGTTGGTCGGCGTCGCGGGCTGCGACAAGTCGCTGCCCGGCATGATGATGGCGATGGTGCGTCTCAACGTACCCGCGGTCTTTCTGTATGGCGGCTCGATCCTCCCCGGTCGCTATAAGGGCAAGGACGTGACCGTGATGGACGTCTATGAGCATTACGGCAAGTTCAGCGCAGGTCAGATCACCGAGGCCGAGCTTGATGCCATCGAGGCGGTGGCCTGCCCCTCGGCCGGCTCTTGCGGTGGCCAATTCACCGCCAACACCATGGCCTGCGTCTCCGAGGCGATCGGCTTGGCGCTGCCGGGTTCGGCCGGCGCGCCGGCGGCCTATGAGGCGCGCGATGAATTCGCGGCCGATTCGGGTCGCGCGGTGATGCACCTTCTGAAGCTCGGCCTCCGCCCGCGCGACATCGTGACCCGGAAGGCGCTTGAGAACGCGGCCGCCATTGTGGCCGCGACCGGCGGTTCGACCAATGCCGGCCTCCATCTGCCCGCCATCGCGCATGAGTGCGGCATTAAATTCGATCTGTTCGATGTCGGTCGCATCTTCAAGCAGACGCCCTATATCGCCGACCTCAAGCCCGGCGGTCGCTTTGTCGCGAAAGATTTGTTCGATGCGGGCGGCGTGCAGATCATTTTGAAGGCGCTCATGGAGGGCGGCTTTTTGCACGGCGATTGCATGACCGTGACTGGCAAGACCATGGCCGAGAATTTGAAATCAATCCGCTTCCCGAAGGACCAGGAAGTCGTGCGCCCGATCACCAACCCGTTCACCAAGACCGGTGGCGTGGTCACGCTGAAAGGCAATCTCGCGCCCGAAGGCGCCATCGTGAAGGTCGCCGGCATGAAAAAGCTGGTGCACACCGGGCCGGCGCTCTGCTTCGATTGCGAGGAAGACGCCATGAAGGCCGTCGTCAAAAGGAAATACAAGAAAGGCGATGTCATCGTGATCCGGTATGAAGGCCCAAAGGGCGGCCCCGGCATGCGCGAAATGCTGGCCGTCACCTCGCAGCTTTATGGCCAGGGCATGGGCGAAGAAGTGGCCCTGATCACCGATGGGCGTTTCTCGGGCGCGACCCGCGGCTTTTGCATCGGCCATGTTGGGCCGGAGGCGGCCGTCGGCGGCCCGATCGCGCTGTTGAAGGATGGCGATATGGTCACCATCGACGCGATCAAGGGCGTGCTCTCGGTCGATCTGACTGCCGCCGAATTGAAAAAGCGCGCCAAGTCCTGGAAGCCACGCGTGCATGATTATCAATCGGGCGTGCTGTGGAAATACGCCGCGACGGTTGGTTCCGCGGTCAATGGCGCGGTCACGCACCCGGGTGGCAAAGCCGAGACCCACATGTACGCGGATATCTGAGACCGACAAATGCCGGGATTGCCACCGCGGGCAGGCGTATTAGAATTGGTTTAGACGGTTACGAACTTTTGGGGGAAGCATTATGGGCCTAATCGATCTCCATCACGTTGCGATCAAGACCAAGGACATCGACGAGACGGTCGATTTCTACACCAAGGTGCTTGGCATGAAAGTGGCGCACCGCCCGAAATTCGATTTTCCGGGCGCCTGGCTCGAAATGGGTGGCACGATGTTTCACCTCTATGCCGGCCATGCCGCGAAGGATATGAAGGGCGGCTTCAAATATAGCCAGGCCCATTCGCCGCTTGACCATGTCGCGCTGCGTGCCAAGGGCTTCGATGCGCTGAAGAAGAAGATCGTCAAATCGGGGCGCGAATGGCGCCAGCAGGATTTGCCCCACGCCGACATCTGGCAGCTCTTCGTGCTCGACCCCTCGGGCATCAAGATCGAGATCAACTTCACCACGAGCCAGGAACCCAAAGGCTCCAAGGGCCCCGATAACCGGTATAAGAAATACATCGCCGGGAAGTTCTAAGCGCGGCGCGGTATCCATTTCATCGTCATTGCCGGGCTTGACCCGGCAATCCTGCTTGTCTTTAAGGAAGCCTGGATGCGCGGATCAAGTCCGCGCATGACGATTGGATGAGGGTTGTCGCCGTTCTGCCTAACTCTTCGCCACCTGTTCATACGCCGAGCCGGGGCCGCCGGTGCGGCGTTTCAGGCCATCGGCGTGGATTGACCAGGGCACCGCTTCCGCGGTCCACACATGGTGCGTCGGGCGAACGCCGCCGGGATCGTCGAGCGAACCCGCCATGATGTGCAGCTCGCCTGGAAATTTCTCGCCCTCGAAGGTTAGCGGCGTGCCACACACCGCGCAAAAACTACGACTAACACCGGGCGATGAGGTGTAGCGCCGCCGCTGCGTCTCATTCTCGAAGCTGATCTGTTCCGCTCGATAACCGACCCAAGTGGCGAACGCCGCGCCCGCCGCGCGCCGGCAATCCACGCAATGGCAATGCACGGTCCACAGCGGCTTGCCGGTCGCCCGATAACGCACCGCGCCGCATAGACAGCCACCCGCGCGAATTTGCTCGGCCGGCTCTGTCATACGTCAAGCTCGCACCAAATCGGCGTGTGATCGGACGCCTTGGGTTTGCCCCTCGGCTCCCGGTCGATGTCGCACGCCTTGAGCCGGTCGGCCGCTTGCGGCGAGAGCAACAAATGATCGATGCGCAGGCCATGGTCGCGCTGCCAGGCGCCGGCCTGATAATCCCAAAATGTATAGGCGTGTTTCTTGTTCGGGTGCAGCGCGCGGAACGCATCGGTGAACCCGAGATTCATGATCGTGCGCAAGCCGGCCCGCGATTCGGGGCGGAACAAGGCATCGTCCTTCCAGCCCTCGGGATCGTACAGATCGTGCTCGGTTGGAATGACGTTGTAATCCCCGCCCAGCACCAGCACGTCTTCGGCATCGAGCATTTTTGTCGCATGGTGCTTCAGCCGCTCGAGCCAACGCAGCTTGTAGTCATATTTTTCGCCCGGCGCCGGATTGCCATTGGGCAAATAGATCGAGGCGACCCGGAGCCTACCGCCGATGGTCGCTTCGACATAACGCGCCTGCTCGTCCTCGGGCTCGCCGGGGAGGCGCGTCTCGACGTCTTCGATACGCTCGCGGGAGGCAATCGCAACGCCGTTATAGGTTTTCTGCCCCACGACCGCGAGCCCATAGCCGAGCGCCTCGAACGCCTCGGCCGGGAACTGCTCGGTCACGGTCTTGATCTCCTGCATCAGCAGAACATCGGGCTTCGCCGCCTCGAGCCATTCAAGGACAGCGGGCAGGCGGGCCTTGACCGAATTGACGTTCCAACTGGCGATTTTCAGGGCGTGCACTCCCGAAGCGGGGCTAGATCAACCGCTTCAGCGTAACACGCGAAAAGAGGGGCCGCCTATTAGAGCGCGAAGGAGGTGCCGCAGCCGCAGGATGAGGTCGCCAAGGGGTTGCGGACCTGGAACGAGGCGCCCATCAATTCGGTCACGAAATCGATCACCGAGCCGCCCATATGGCCGGCCGAGACCTCATCGACGAGAACGGTGACGCCATCCTTCTCGATCGCGATATCGTCGTCATTGCGCGCCGTATCGAAGCTGAATTTATATTGAAAGCCCGAGCAGCCGCCGCCCAGCACCGCGACGCGGAACATCTGGCCCGGTTCAGCCTCGGTCTTGAGCAATTGCGCGATCCGGGCCGCGGCCTGCGCGGTCACCTGGACCGGGGCGACATCGCGGATGGTTTCAATCTCGATCGGTCGGGCCATAGGCAAAAACCTCAAGCGGCGCGGGAAGCGCCCTATACCCTATCTAGGTAATCTGAACGGGTTGTCAACAGAGCCTTATTTTTCAAGGGAAAAGCCTCTGATTGCCGCGAAGCGCCTTGTCATGTAGTAGTCTCGGCCCATGCCCGCCGCGTCCTATGCCAGCGTGCCGGCGCGAAGCCGCGGCCGGCTCCACCAGGAGGCCGAAAGCGCCACGCGCTCGGCCTTTCAGCGCGATCGCGACCGGATCATTCATTCCGCCGCGTTTCGCCGCCTTGAATACAAGACCCAGGTGTTCGTCTATCACGAGGGCGATTATTTTCGCACGCGCCTGACCCATAGCCTGGAAACCGCGCAAATCGCGCGCTCGATCTCGCGTGTGCTTGGGCTCGATGAAGACCTCGCCGAGGCGCTGGCACTGGCGCACGATCTCGGCCACACGCCCTTTGGCCATGCCGGCGAAGATGCCCTCGATGAGGCCATGCGCCCGTATGGCGGGTTCGACCACAACGCACAGACGCTCAAAATCCTGACCTCGCTCGAACAGCGTTATGCCGGCTTCGATGGTTTGAATCTGACCTGGGAAACCCTTGAGGGCGTCGCCAAACACAATGGCCCGCTACTGCCCGTGAAGGGCGGCAAGATATTGCCCGAGGCGCTGACCGACTATGTCGCGCGCCATAATCTTGAGCTCGATACCTATCCTGGGCCCGAGGCGCAGGTCGCGGCCCTGTCGGACGACATCGCCTATAACAACCACGATATCGATGATGGCCTGCGCGCCGGGCTCTTTACCGTGGCAGATCTAAAAGACGTGCCGCTGGTCGGGCCGATTTTCGCCGCGCTCGAGACCGCCCATCCGGGGCTCGATCAAAATCGCCTGATTCACGAGGCCGTGCGCGCCATGATTGGTGCGATGGTTGAGGATTTGACCGCCGAAAGCAAGCGTCGGGTCGCGGTCGCGAAGCCGACGAGCGTTGACGACGTGCGCCGGCTCGGCCGCCCGCTGATCGCCTTCTCCGATGAAATGCGCGCGAACGACGTGGCGCTCAAGCGCTTTCTTTACGAGCGCATGTATCGCCACTACAAGGTCAACCGCATGGCGTCCCGCGCGCGCCGTGTGGTGCGTGAATTGTTCGCGCTCTTCATCGCCGAGCCCGAGTGCCTGCCAACCGACTGGCGCGCGTTGTGCGACGGACCGGCCACGATGCGAACCGCGCGCATGGTGGCTGATTATGTCGCCGGCATGACCGATCGTTACGCCTTCAAGGAACATCACCGCCTGTTCGGACCGCCCGAGAGCTGAATGAACCTGTTCACTGCTTTAAGCGACCTTGTGCTGAGCGAGGTCGCGGCCCTCGTCTCGGCCGGCGAGCTGCCGCCAAATCTTGATACCAGCGCGATCGCGGTCGAGCCGCCGCGCGAGGTCGCGCATGGCGATGTCGCGACCAACGTGGCGATGGTGCTGGCGAAGCCGGCCAAGCGCAGCCCCCGCGATATCGCGACGCTGATCGCCGCGCGCTTGAAACGCGCGCCCGATATCGAGGCGGTCGAGATCGCCGGGCCGGGCTTTATCAATTTGCGCCTGACACCGAGTTTTTGGCACGCACGCCTCGGCGAAATTCTGCGCGAAGGCATTGATTATGGCGTGGCGAATCTCGGCAAGGGCGCGCCGGTCAATGTTGAATATGTTTCGGCCAACCCAACCGGACCGCTTCATGTCGGCCATGGCCGGGGCACCGTGTTCGGTGAGGTGCTGGCGAGTCTCCTCGCGCGCATGGGCTACAAGGTTACGCGCGAGTACTACATCAACGATGCCGGCGCGCAGGTCGATATTCTGGCGCGCTCGGCGCATCTGCGTTATCGCGAGGCGCTGGGCGAAAGCATCGGTGAAATGCCAGAGGGTCTTTATCCCGGCGACTATCTAAAGCCGGTCGGCTTGGCCCTCGCGTCGCGCGACGGCGCCAAATGGCGCGATGCGCCAGAAGCCGAATGGCTGCCGATCATGCGCGAGGCCGCGATCGACGCGATGATGCGTTTGATCAAGGACGATCTCGGCGCACTCGGCGTGAAGCACGATGTCTTTTCCTCGGAGCGGGCGCTGGTCGAGGCTGGCAAGGTCGAGGCGGCATTCAAACAGCTCGAGGCCAATGGGCTGATCTATACCGGCGTGCTTGAGCCGCCCAAGGGCAAGCCCGCGCCCGATGATTGGGAGCCCCGGCCGCAAAGCCTATTCCGCGCCACGCGATTCGGCGACGACGTGGACCGACCTCTAAAAAAATCCGACGGCAGCTGGACCTATTTCGCCACAGACATCGCCTATCATCGCGACAAGATCGCACGCGGCTTCACCGATATGATCGATGTCTGGGGCGCCGATCATGGCGGCTATATCAAGCGCATGCAGGCGGCGGTTAAGGCGCTCTCAAACGACAAGGCCGCGCTCGACGTTAAGGTCTGCCAATTGGTCAGGCTCTTAGACAATGGCGAGCCGGTCAAAATGTCAAAGCGCGCCGGGCAGTTCGTCACGCTGCGCGATGTGGTCGAGCGCGTCGGCAAGGACGTGGTGCGGTTTATTCTACTGACGCGCCGCAATGACGCGTCGCTTGATTTCGATCTGGCCAAGGTCACCGAGCAATCGAAGGACAACCCGATTTTCTATGTCCAATACGCCCATGCGCGTGTTCATTCCGTGTTGCGTCACGCCGTAGATGAGATGCCGGCCGTGGCCCGCGACGTCGGGGCACTGGCCAAGGTCGATTTCTCACCCCTGACCGATGAGGCGGAACTTGGCCTGATCAAGCTCGCCGCGACCTGGCCGCGTGTTTTGGAGCAGGCGGCTTTGTCACACGAACCTCACCGTTTGGCCTTTTTCCTGCAGGAATTGGCGGCCGCGTTTCACCGGCTCTGGAACAAGGGCAACGACGACCCCAGATTCAGGTTCATAATAGCGTCCGATTCGCGATTGACCGAGGCCCGCCTCGGTTTGATCGTGGCGATTAGTCTGATCATCGCCGCCGGGCTCGATATTTTCGGCATCGAACCGGCGGAGGAGATGCGCTCGCGATGAGATCGACGACAGAGGACGAACGTTTGGTCGCCACGCCTGGTGGCGATCGCGAGACGCCGCCGCCACGCAAAAGCCGCTTGGTGATGGTGGCCGTGGTGGCTGTCCTCGCGATCGCAGCGGTGGCGGGCGCGTGGTATGTGAGCCAGGCGTTGATCGATCCCGGCGGTCAATCCGCCGGTGAATTGCCGTTGCTCGTCGCGGATGCCTCGCCCGTTAAGGCCCGCCCCGACGATCCGGGCGGGGCCGAAGTCGCGAACCGCGACAAATATGTTTACAAGACCTTTGTCGGCAAACCGGAGGAACAACCGGTCGAGCAACTTCTGCCTGCGCCCGAAGAACCTATGGCGAAGCCGGTTGATCCGGGCCCACCGACAGTCGAGCCGCTGGTCAATGCCGCGCCCGAAACAGTCTTCCCCAAACCGACGAGCGACGGTTCGGGCGAGACGACGGTGGTCGACGCTGCGCCTACTCAGTCAATCAAAAAGGAACCGCTCCCACCGCCAACCGCGCCAAAGACCGTGGCACAAGCCGCGACGAGCGCGACCAAGGAAGCGACCAAAGAAACAGTCAAACCGACACCGGTCGCGCAGGCGGCCGGCCCATTGTGGATTCAGCTCGCGGCCTTACGAGATGAAGCCACGGCGAAGGCCGAATGGCAGCGTCTCGCGACCCGTCATGCGGCGGTTTTAGGAGGAATCAAAGATCGCGTGGTGCGCGCTGATCTTGGCGCCAAGGGCGTGTGGTTCAGGCTCCAGGCGGGACCGTTCGCCGATCGCGCCAGCGCCGATTCCGCCTGCCGTTCGCTCGTGGCGGCGGGTAGCGCCTGCAAGGTTGCCGCGCCCTGATGAATTCCATAGAGCGGCCCGAGGCCGCCCGGCGCGCGGTCATTTTTGGTTGTCAGGGCCTCCGGTTGCTTGATCAGGAGCGCGCTTTTTTTCGGGCCGCGCGGCCCAGTGGTTTCATTCTGTTCAAGCGCAATTGCGACTCACCTGAGCAGGTGCGCGATTTGGTCGCCGCTCTTTGTGAGGCTGCTAATGCGGCCGATGCGCTGATTCTGATCGACCAAGAGGGTGGCCGCGTGGTGCGCCTCGGTCCACCCCATTGGCGGCGCCCGCCGGCGGGCGCGGTGTTCGATCGATTGGCGGGCCGCGATCTCGAATTGGCTGAACGCGCGATCTATCTCAATGCGCGTCTGATGGCGGCGGAGATGATCGCGCTCGGCATCAATGTCGATTGCTATCCCCCGCTCGATTTGGGACTGCCAAGCGCGAGCACGGTGATCGGCGATCGCGCGCTGGGCGCTGACCCCTCGCAAATCGCCGCGCTCGGTCGCGCGGCTTGCAACGGGTTGTTGGATGGCGGCGTGCTCCCAGTCATCAAGCACATACCGGGCCATGGCCGCGCCCAGGCCGATAGCCACGTCGCCTTGCCGATTGTCACCACGCCGCGCGACGAATTGGAGCGCACCGATTTCGCCCCATTTCGTGCGTTGGCCGACATGCCGATCGGCATGACCGCCCATATCAAGTTTGATGCGCTCGATCCCAAATGGCCTGCCACTCTGTCGCGCAACGTGATTGAACAGGTGATCAGGCGCACGATCGGCTTCGATGGCCTGCTGCTATGCGACGATATTTCGATGCAGGCGCTCTCCGGCACAAGAGGGGAATGCGCGAACGCCGCGCTCGAGGCCGGCTGCGACGTCGTGCTTCATTGCAACGGCGTCGCGTCGGAAATGGAGGAGATCGCGCGCGTGACACCGCCTCTGAATGAGGCGGCCGCGCGCCGCTTGAACGCCGCCAAAGCGCGGTTCAAGCCACCGCCTAAAATCGATCACCGCGCCCTATTGGCCGAGCTGAATGCCTTGATCGGCACGACGGCGACGGTCTGATCCCAGCGCATGGAAGACGCTCTCTATCAGATTGCGATTTGGGCTATCCCAGTCCTCCTCGCGATCACCCTCCACGAGGCGGCCCATGCCTGGGTGGCCGATAAACTGGGGGACGATACCGCCCGCCGCCTAGGCCGGGTCAGCTTCAATCCGATCCGTCATATCGACCCCTTCGGCACCGTCATTTTGCCGGCTCTGTTTATTGCCTCGGGTTCGCCGTTTATGTTCGGTTATGCCAAGCCGGTGCCGGTCAATTTCGGGCGGCTCAGGCGGCCAAAACGCGACATGGTGCTGGTTGCTGCCGCCGGACCCGCCGCCAATCTTCTGATCGCGGTCGCCGCCAGCCTGCTCTGGCACCTTTATTCGGTCATGCCCGAGGCCGCTATTGAGTTCTGGGTCGAGATGATCACCAAGGCGATCGTCTTTAACGTCATGCTTTGCGTCTTCAATTTGCTGCCTTTGCCGCCTTTGGATGGCGGGCGGATCATGACCGGCCTTTTGCCCATGCCTCTTGCCATCCGGTTCGCCAAAATCGAGCGTTATGGCTTCTTCATCTTGATCGGCCTCATGATAATCTTGCCCCTAATGGGGCAGCAGGTCGGCCTGTCCTTGAACCCGATCGCCTGGGTCTTGGTGCCGATCGTTAACGCAGTCCTCTGGGTGCTCGATTTGGTCTTGGTGTTAGGATAGGCCGCGATGAACGAACCCGCCGGCACCGAGACCACCAGCGCCGAGATTGTGGCCCTCCGGCCGGAATCCATCGTTTCCGAAGGCGGCGAGGACGCGCTGATCATCGCGCTCGACGGCTATGGCGGGCCGCTCGATGTGCTGTTGACGCTCGCGCGCCAACAAAAGGTCGATCTGACGCGCTTGTCGATGCTCGATCTGGCCGAGCAATACCTCGCCTTTATCGATCGCGCGCGCACGCTCAAATTGGAACTCGCGGCCGATTATTTGGTCATGGCGGCGTGGCTCGCTTATTTGAAGTCGCGCCTCTTGCTGCCCGACCCGCCGGCCGATGAAGGGCCGAGCGGGGAAGAGATGGTCGCACTGCTGGCGTTTCGTTTGCGCAAGCTCGAGGCGATGCGCGACGCGGCGCAGAAACTCATGGCGCGAGCGCGGCTCGGCGTCGATGTGTTTGGGCGCGGGGCGGGCGAGGGCGTCGAAGTTGTGAAGACGCCGGTGTTCGAGGCGGCGCTTTATGATTTGCTCAAGAGCTACGCGGAATATCGCGCGCGGGTCACCCAGGCCGATTCCTTCCGGATCGAGGCGTCCGAACATTATTCGATGGAAGACGCCTATTTGTGGTTGACCAAAATCATCGGTGCGGCGCCTGAGTGGGAGACGTTGATTCGGTTTTTGCCCAGCGGCGCCATCAGCCCACTGCAACGCCGCTCGGCGGTGGCGAGTGCGCTGGTCGCAAGCCTCGAATTGGCGAAACAGGGTAAAATCCAGATCAAACAATTAGAGCCCTTCGGGCCGATTTATTTGAGGAGCGCGTCGAACCTCCCATGAGCACGGCAGCCATCCAACCCATGATGTCCGAAGAACCGACTTTACCGGAGACGATGCCCGAAGCGGGCCCAACTTTGGTTGATATCGCGCCGATCGAAAGCCCATTCGCGGAGCCCGATAGCGCGGCCGATATGGAAGCGCGCGCGCTCCAAATTCTCGAGGCTTTGCTGTTTGCCTCGAACGAGCCGATGAACGAGGCGGCGCTCGCGACCTATTTGCCCGATGGCGTCGATCTCGCGGCGCTCCTCGCGCGCCTTTCGGCAAATTACGAAAATCGCGGTGTGCGTTTAGAGCGGATCGCGGGCGGCTATGCGTTTCGCACCGCGCCGGATCTATCGCGCCATTTGACCATCTATCGCTCGGTCACGCGGCGTTTTTCACGTGCGGCGCTCGAGGCGCTCGCGATCATCGCCTATCATCAGCCGATCACGCGCGCGGAGATCGAGACCATTCGCGGCGTTGGCCTCTCGCGCGGCACCCTCGATCAATTGCTCGAGGCCGGCTGGATCAAACCGAAAGGGCGGCGCGCGGTGCCGGGTCGCCCGGTGACCTGGGTCACGACCCCCGAATTCCTCAATCATTTCGGCCTCAATAGCCTCGATGATCTGCCGGGGGTCGAGGAATTGCGCGCGACCGGCCTCCTTGAGCCCGTCGCATCCGGACTGCCGGGCGTTAGCATGGGCCTCGCGGTGGACGGGGAGGAGGAGGGCTCGGCGGGCTTCGAGCCGGAGGACGACGAACCCCTCGGCGACGCCTAGAGCCGCGGCCTCGACTGCCGGCGGCAAAGACATATAGCGTACCTATATAAAGCCCGATTTTGACTCTGAGCCCGCCGTTTTTGGCGGGTTCAGTCGTTTGAGAGGCGTGCATTATCGCCAATTTAATGATATTGATTTGCAATTGCATCACGCTGGCGTGGCACCCTTAGGCCATGCGGCGAAGGAGAACGACCGTGCAAGCGGCCTTTTCCCACCAGCCTGACCTCCCGGTTCGAGCGGCTTTTAGCGGCCGTTCGATCGCCCGTCGCTTATTCGGCGGCACGGGGCTTGGTCTGACCGCGACCATGATCGCGCTCGTTCTCGCGCTGCCGATCGCTGTGGTCATCGCCCATTTGTTCGTGCCGCAGAGCGAAACCTGGCGTCATCTGGCGAGCACGGTCCTGAGCCGTTACGTCATCAACACGGCCTGGTTGGTGTTCGGCGTCGGGCTCGGCACCTTGGTGTTTGGCGTAGCGAGCGCTTGGCTCGTGACCATGTATCGCTTTCCGTTCCGGCGGATATTCGAGTGGGCGTTGCTCCTGCCGCTCGCCGTGCCCGGCTATGCCATTGCCTACGCCTATGCCGGGCTCTTTGAGTTTGCCGGTCCGGTGCAGACCGGGCTGCGTGAAACCTTTGGCCTATCGCATGGCAATTATTGGTTCCCGGAATTTCGCTCGCTCGGTGGCGCGACCTTCATCCTCTCGGTCGGGCTTTATCCCTATGTCTATATGCTGGCGCGTTCGGCCTTTTTGGCGCAATCGGTTTGCGCGCTCGAAATCGGGCGCACGCTCGGGCTAGGACCGTTCGGGATTTTTTGGCGCGTTGGCCTGCCCTTGGCGCGCCCGGCGATCGTCGCGGGGATTGCCTTCGCGCTGATGGAAACCTTGAGCGATTTCGGCGCCGTGCAACATCTTGGCGTCGATACCTTCACGACGGGCATATACCGAACCTGGTTCGCGCTGGGCGATGCAACGGCCGCGGCGCAGCTTGCCGTTGTGCTCCTCGCGGTCGTCGCGTTCGTTCTTGGGCTTGAGCGCGTGATGCGCGGCAAGGCACGCTTCGAGCACACTTCGCGTCGTTATCGCCCGCTTGAACCGATGCCCCTTCGCCCAGCCCAAGCCTTCCTCGCTTTCATGGTTTGCCTGGTTCCCATTGGCTTTGGCTTTCTGCTGCCATGCGGGCAATTGTTGGCCTGGGCGATCCGTTCGGCTTCGAGCGTGATCGACGGCCGCTTCGCACTCGAGGCGCTGAACAGCCTGTGGCTCGCGCTCGCGACCGCAGCCTTGGCGGTCGCTATCGCGCTTGTCATGGCCTATGCCGGACGCGCCGGCCATGGGCCTATCACACGCATCGCGGCCCGCCTCGGCAGTCTTGGCTATGCGGTGCCCGGCTCGGTGATCGCGATCGGCGTCTTGATGCCGCTCGCTTGGGTCGATGATGGTTTGGGCGCCATCGCGCGTAGCCTCTTTGGCTTGTCGCCGGGGCTTCTGATCGGTGGCACGGTCGCGGCGTTGATGTTCGCCTATGTCGTGCGTTTTCTTGCCGTCTCGCTCAAGACGGTCGACGCCGCCTTGACCAAAGTGACGCCCTCGATGGATGGTGCCGCACGCGCTTTAGGCGCTTCGCCCTCGGGCGCGATCATCAGGGTCCACGCGCCGCTTATTTCGGGGGGCTTGTTGACCGCGGGCCTCCTCGTGCTGGTCGACACCATGAAGGAATTGCCCGCGACGTTGATTTTGCGCCCCTTCGATTTCAATACGCTCGCGGTCCGCGCCTATGAGTTTGCCTCCGACGAACAATTGCGTGAAGCGGCTGTGCCCGCGCTTTTGATCGTGTTGGTTGGGCTCAGACCCGTAGCCCTGATCAGCCGCGCCATTGCACGCGCTCGGCCGGGCCACCACGAGGGGGCAAGCGCATGAACGCCGCAAGCGGGTCTGACCTAATTGAGCCGATCGCGGCGGCCGGCCTGGTTCTCGCCGACATTCATCATGCCTTTGGCCGCAACGCCGTGCTCAAGGGTGTTGATCTGACGGTCGCGCCGGGCGAGATCGTTTGTCTTCTTGGTCCGTCCGGTTGCGGCAAGACGACGCTTCTACGCCTCGCTGCCGGCCTTGAGACCCTGCAGCAAGGTAGGATCGCACTGTCAGGTCGTTTGGTCTCGACACCGGCCGAAACGCTCCCTCCCGAAGACCGGCGGGTTGGCCTGATGTTTCAGGACTTCGCGTTATTTCCGCATTTGACCGTGCTCGATAATGTCGCCTTCGGTCTCCGCGGCCACTCGGCCGAAATCAAACGCCAGACCGCGCGCGCGCTCCTCCAGCGCGTCGGGCTTGCGGGCGTGGCAGGCACCTACCCCCATCACCTGTCGGGCGGCGAGCAACAGCGTGTCGCCTTGGTCCGCGCGCTTGCCCCACAACCTCAAGTGATGCTGCTGGACGAGCCGTTCTCCGGGCTCGATACTCGGCTCCGCGATCAGGTCCGCGATCAAACCCTAGCGATCTTGAAGGAGCAGGGCGTGGCCACGCTTCTGGTCACCCACGATGCCGAGGAAGCGCTGCTGATGGCCGATCGCATTGCCCTGATGGAAGCCGGGCGATTGAGCCAGGCCGGCCCGGCCGAGGAGCTCTATTTCAGGCCTCATTCGCCCTTTGTCGCGGGCTTCTTTGGCGAACTCAACCGGCTTGAAGGCAAAGCAAGCAACGGTAGCGTCGACACCCCCTTTGGCCGCCTGCCATGTCCGGGGATCGCCGATGGACGAGGGGTCCAAATCCTGATTCGCCTCGAAGGCTTTAGGGCCACGGGGAGCGACCAGGGGGTCCCAACACGGATCGAGCGGGTTCGTTTCTTGGGGCCGATCAATCTGGTCGAGGTACGCCTGGGCCAGGGCACCAGGTTCAGGGCTAGATTGCGGCCAGGACAAGCACTTAATGTCGGTCAAACGCTGTGGTTGACCCTTGACCCGCGCGACGCTTTCGTATTTCCATCCTAGTTGAACTTGCCGCTTGGCCTTTGCCGGCAACGCACGGATGCCGGTTTCCTGACCTTCCAAAGTTCGGCCGTGGCAATCATCCAATAGGCTGCGTGCTTAAGGAGCGCGTCCAATGAGCATTGGCATATGGCAAATCGTCCTCATATTGGTCATCGTTCTATTGCTTTTTGGGGCCGGCAAATTGCCCCGAATCATGGGCGATTTCGCCAAGGGAATCAAATCGTTCAAGGCAGGTATGAAGGATGGGGCTGAACCGCCTTCCAGCACCACCAAAAGCCGCGTCGGCGAACAGCAGGACGAGGCGAATAACACCACGTCCCGCAAGGACGAAACCGTCAATAGGCCAGGCGCACGGCACGCGGTGGCGTTGCGACGCTACCGCCAACGTTGACGCGCGGAGGGGGCATGTTCGATATCGGCTGGTCGGAATTCCTGGTTATCATGGTGGTGATCTTGATCGTGGTGGGTCCCAAAGACCTGCCGCGCATTTTGCGCACCTTTGGTCAGTGGTCGGGCAAGGCGAAGTCATACGCCCGCGATTTCCAGCGCACGATCGAAGAGGCGGCGGACCAGAATGAATTGGCCGCGATCCGGAAGGAAATCGAAGTGGCCAACCGCGAACTCGCGGAAGTGTCGAAGACGACTGTCAATCTCGATACGGGCGTGAAAATGGACGACGGCCCGCTCGACCCGCAGGCCGCGCAATTTGGCGGCACCAAGCCCGCCTCCGCACCGGCTGTGCCCGCCGCAACAATGGCCGCGCCCGAGGTGACCACCACCTCCGAGCCGGCCAAACCGGTTTGATGCCATGGCTGCTGAGCCCCTTGAACCGATCGAATCGACGCGCGCGCCCCTGATCGATCACATGATGGAGCTGCGCAAGCGGCTCATGTATTCGGTGATCGCCGTGATCGTGGCGGTGGTCGCCTGCTACACGGTGTCGCAAGATATTTTCGATTTTCTGGTCGAGCCGCTGCGCCAGGCCGAAATCAGGCGCGGCAATCCCGATTTCAAACTGATCTACACGCATCTCATCGAGGCGTTCTTCACCCAATTGAAGATCGCGTTCTGGGCCGGATTTTTCGTCTCCTTCCCGATCGTCGCGACGCAGATTTGGATTTTCATCGCGCCCGGCCTCTACAAGCACGAGAAGCAGGCCTTCCTGCCTTATTTGTTTTTCTCGCCCGTGCTTTTTTTCGGCGGCGCGTCGCTGGTCTACTACTTCATTTTTCCGCAGGCGTGGGACTTCTTCCTGTCGTTCCAGCGCGAGGCGGGAACCGCCGGCTCCGGCATTGGCGACGCGCAAAACAATGTCGAGCTACTGCCGCGAATGGGCGAGTATCTATCGCTCGTGATGAAGCTGATCTTCGCCTTTGGCCTGGCGTTCCAAATGCCGGTGATTTTGACCCTGATGGGGCGTGTCGGCATCGTCAAATCGGCCGGTCTCAAGGCGAAACGTAAATACGCGATCGTCATCATCTTCATCATCGCGGCGATCATCACCCCGCCCGATTTGATCAGCCAAATCGGCCTCGCGATACCGCTCCTGGTCCTTTATGAAATCTCGATCTTCACGGTCGGCGTCGTCGAGCGGAAGCGGGAGGAGCGACGCAAGAAAGAAGAGGCCGAACTCGCCGAGCTTCTGGCGAGCCAAGACGAAGCCAGCGTCTACGACGACACGGACTTCAACTTCGGCCGCTGATCGCCTCTTTGCTTCGGGCTTGAACTCCGCTGAAACGCGGCCCATAAGGGGCACCGCCCGGCGCGATTCGCCGCGAGTCGGGGCGCCGATGTCCGAGCCATGCCATGCACGTCCTCAAAGCGATTCGCGACAATCCGGATCAGTTCGACGCCGCGCTGAAGCGTCGCGGGCTGCCGCCATCGGCGGCCGCGATCATCGAGCTTGATGCCGAGCGCCGGCGCTTGCAGACCGAATTCCAGGCCGTACAGGCGCGCCGCAACGAAGCCTCCAAACTGATCGGCCAGGCCAAGGCCAAGCAGGAAGACGCGACCGCCTTGATGGCCGAGGTCGCGGCCTTGAAGGATCGCACCCAGGCGCTCGAGACCGAGGAACGCACGGCCGGTGAGGCGCTCGACAAATATCTTTCGGAGTTTCCCACTCTGC
>CAMDNF010000048.1:0-20435 GCA_945902735.1 Rhizobium sp. Q54
AAAGCAGGGGTGTCGGCTGTCGGTTTGATTCGATCACGGCGCATCGTGTTGTAAAGTGGCGTACGACGGCAAGCGACAATCTCAAGATTTCCGATAGGACGCTTCGATGCCCGACACACCCGCCGAAATCACCGCCCGCGCGCTTTTGGATGCCGGCGCCTTCCTGATTCGCCCAGAACAACCGTTCAAGCTCACTTCGGGGCTATTGGCGCCGTTCTATGTCAATTGTCGGCAGATCATCTTTCACCCCGAGGCGCGCGCGCGCATCGCGGATGCCCAGGCCACGGCCATTGGGTGTGCCCTGCCGGGCGGCGCGGTCGAGGTGATCGCGGGCGGGGTGACCGCCGGTGTGCCCTTCGCCACCATGGTGGCCGATCGGCTTAGATTACCGCTGGTCTATGTGCGGCCTGAACCCAAGGGCCATGGCCTGGGCGCACAGATCGAAGGCGGCGAGGTTTCAGGCAAGCGTGTGCTCTTGGTCGAAGACCTGATCACCACCGCCGGCAGTATTTTGAAATTCGTCGGCGCGCTGCGCGCGGCCGGCGCGCGGGTCGAGGATGTCTCGGTTATCTTCACGCGGGCCGGCGAGTCGGCCCTTACAGCCTTGGCCGAGGCACGGCTTCGCCTGCACGCGCTCTGTGAGCTCGACACGCTCTTGAAGGTGGCGCGGTCGGCGGGCTTGGCAAATGACTCCGCGCTCATTGAAGTCCGCGCCTTCCTGGCCGATCCCGAAGGCTGGTCGAAGAAACGGGAAGCGGCGTAAAGCGAAGCCCTCCCCCGATCGCAGGGGGAGGGCTGAGTTCGCTCGAATTTGACGTCTATTCCGCCGCCGTCTGCAACGCCGCCTTCTTGTTGAACTGCTCGGCTTCAGTCGAGTCTTTCAGCGCGGTGGTCGATGACGCGCCGCCCGAAATCGCGATCGAGATCGCATCGAAATAGCCGGTGCCGACCTCGCGTTGATGGCGCGTCGCGGTATAGCCATTGGCTTCGGCGGCGAACTCGGCTTCTTGCAATTCGCAATAGGCCGCCATGCCGCGGTCGCGATAGCCGCGCGCGAGCTCGAACATGCTGAGGTTCAGACTATGGAAACCGGCCAGCGTGACGAACTGATATTTGTAACCCATGGTGCCGATTTCGCGTTGGAAGCGCTCGATGGTCGCCACGTCGAGATTGGCGCGCCAATTGAACGAGGGCGAGCAATTATAGGCCAACATCTTGCCCGGAAATTTCTGGTGCATCGCTTCGGCAAACGCCTTGGCCTGGTTCAAATTCGGTTTCGAAGTTTCCATCCAAATCAAATCGGCATAGGGCGCGAAGGCGAGCCCGCGCGCGACGCAGCGCGCCATGGCCTCGCCGTCGCCTTGACGCAAACGATAGAAGCCTTCCGGTGTACGCTCGCCTGAAATGAACGGCCGATCGCGTTCATCGACATCGCTGGTCAGCAATTGCGCGCTTTCGGCGTCGGTCCGCGCGACGATCAGGGTCGGCGTGCCCATCATGTCGGCGGCAAGCCGCGCGGCGTTAAGGTTGCGGATATGCGCTTGCGTTGGGATCAAAACCTTGCCGCCCATATGACCGCATTTCTTTTCGGACGCGAGCTGGTCCTCATAGTGCACGCCGGCGGCGCCCGCCTCGATGTAATTTTTCATCAACTCGAAGGCGTTGAGCGGCCCGCCAAAGCCGGCTTCGGCATCGGCGACGATGGGCGCGAACCAATCGGTTTCACCCTTGCCTTCATAATGTTGGATCTCATCGGCGCGGCTGAGTGCCTTATTGATCCGTCGGCACAGTTCCGGGCCGCTATCCGCCGGATAGAGGCTTTGATCGGGATAGGTTTGGCCGGCCGTATTGGCATCGGCCGCGACCTGCCAGCCCGAGAGATAAATCGCCTTCAGCCCAGCCCGCACCATTTGGACCGCCTGATTGCCGGTCATGGCGCCGAGCGCGTGAACATAATCCTCGCTCTTTAGGAGCGACCAAAGTTTGTTCGCGGTGTGCTCGGCGAGCGTATGGGAGACGCGCAGCGAACCACGCAGTTTGACGACATCGCTCGGCGAATAATCCCGCGTGATGCCGTCAAAGCGGCCGGCGGGCGCGGAAGGAATGAGCGAATCGAAGCTGGTGGTCATGACGGTCTCCTTTACTGAATGCTAGGGAGCGGCCGGTTTGGCCGCGATCAACAAGTCATAGGCGGGCAAAGTGAGGAACTCGGCGAAGTCCTCATCGGTCGAAAGTTTGGCGAAGAGTGGGATGGCGTCCTCGAAGCGTCCGGCGGCGAAACGCGCGGCCCCAATTTCCGTCTTGATGGCCTCGGCCTCGCGCGCGAGCGCGGCATCGAACAGCCGGCCATCGATGCGCCGCCCATCATCGAGCACCGCGCCATGGCGCAGCCACTGCCACACCTGCGCGCGGCTGATCTCGGCCGTCGCGGCGTCTTCCATCAAATTGTAAAGCGGCACGCAGCCCTGACCGCGTAACCACGCCTCGATATATTGAATGCCGATCGAAATATTCTGTCTGAGGCCCGCTTCGGTGATCTTGCCTTCGGGCACGGCAATCAAGTCGGCGGCCGTGACCACGAGACTATCGAGCGTACGGCCGAGTTGATTCGGTGTCGGCATATGGGCGTCGAACACCGCCTTAGCGACCGGCACCAAACCAGGATGCGCGACCCATGTGCCGTCATGGCCGTCGCCGACTTCGCGCTCCTTGTCGGCGCGCACTTTACCGAGCGCGGCGTCATTGGCGGCGGCGTCGTTCTTGATCGGAATCTGTGCCGCCATGCCGCCCATGGCGTAGGCGCCGCGCCGATGGCAAGTCTGGATCAGGAGTTGGCTATAGGCGCGGAGAAAGGGACGCGTCATGCCGATACTGGCGCGATCGGGCAGCACGAATTCGGGCCGGTTTCTGAATTTCTTGATGAAACTGAAAATATAATCCCAGCGGCCGCAGTTTAACCCGACGATGTAGTCGCGCAGCTCATAGAGGATTTCGTCCATCTCGAACGCGGCGAGGATCGTCTCGATCAAGACCGTGCAGCGGATGGAACCGTGTTTGATGCCGAGTTCTTGTTCGGCAAAGGCGAACACATCGTTCCACAAACGCGCTTCACGGTGGCCTTCAAGCTTCGGCAGATAGAAATAAGGTCCACTGCCGCGTTGCAAGAGCTCGGCGCCATTGTGGAAGAAGAAGAGGCCGAAATCGACCAGAGCGCCCGACATCGGCTGGCCATCGACTTGAATATGGGCTTCCGGCAATTGCCAGCCGCGCGGGCGAACCATCAACGTCGCGGTCTTCGTGTTCAGTGCGTATTGCTTGCCGCTCGCCGGATCGATGAAGCTGATCGTGCGGCGCGCCGCCTCACGCATACTGATCTGACCATCGAGAACATTGGCCCAACTTGGCGCGGTCGCGTCCTCGAAATCGGCCATGAAAACATTAGCGCCGCTATTCAGCGCGTTGATGACCATCTTGCGGTCTGTCGGGCCGGTGATCTCGACGCGCCGATCCATAAGGTCGGCCGGGATTGACGCGGTGCGCCAATTCCCTTCGCGGATCGCTTTGGTTTCCGGCAAAAAGCTCGGCCGCTCGCCGGCGTCGAGCGTCTTTTGGCGCACCACGCGTTGATCGAGCAAAGTGCGCCGCGCCGCGCCGAATTTACGTTCTAGCGCCGCTAGGAACGCCAGCGCCTCCGATGTCAGAATCGCGCTTTGGGCCAGCGTCAAGGCACCCAGGAGTTCGACCCCTTTGGGCAAAGTCGTCGGGGGTATGATCGAGCGGGCACTGGCGGTCATGAGAGCGGTTCTTTTGCTGCGCCGCAACGTGCCAGAAAGATCGGCCCGTTCGGCAAATTTGTCCATAAGCTATTGAAATAAACAGGGATCATGTGTACGCATCAGGAATTTATCAGCGGTCAATTTGTAAATCTTGTCAAAATCATTGCGCCGCGAAATAATGCGCCATGGCGGATCGAAAAGTCATGGTCGGGCAACGGGTGCGCCGGCTTCGGCGCGAGCGCGGCTTGACCCAGGCCGTGATGGCCGAGCGCCTCGGCGTCTCGACCAGCTACCTCAATTTGATCGAGCGCAATCAGCGCCCGGTCACGGTTCAATTCCTGCTCAAGCTCGGGCATGTCTTTGATATTGATTTGCAACGTTTCGCGGCGGACGACGAGGCGCGCGTCTACGCGCTGCTCTCGGAGGTGTTTTCCGACCCACTCTATGTCCGCCATGAAATCGGCACACAGGATTTGCGTGATATGGCGGCCTCAAGCCCGGTGTTGGGCGAGGCGGTGTTTACGCTCTACCGCGCGTATCGCGAGCTGCTGTCCAACACGATGAATAGCGCCGAAGGGTTGAGCGATCGGCCTCATGAGCCGTCGACGGCTTTGGCCGCTTTCCCGGGCGAGGATGCGCAAGATTTTTTCCAAGCCAATGACAATCACTTTGGCACGCTCGAAACGGCCGCCGGGCAATTATGGGTTGACGCCGGTTTCGACAAGGATTCGCTCGAAGATAGCCTTAAACAACATCTCGAGCGCGTCCACGCGATCAAAGTGAAAATCTTGCCGCATGAGGTGATGGACGACACCGTGCGGCGTTTTGATCGCCATGGCCGGCGGATTTTGCTGTCTGAAGTTCTCTCGCCGGCGGGACGTATGTTTCAACTCGCCTATCAAACCGCGCTTCTCAGTCTGGCTGAACCGATCGACAATCTGATCGAGGGCTCGAACCAGGCCTCACCCGAAGCGCGTCGGCTTTTGCGCATCGGCCTGGCCAATTATGCTGCGGGCGCGATTGTTATGCCCTATGAGCGGTTCCTCGAAGCCGCGCGCGGCCTGCGCTATGACATTGACCGGCTGACCCAGCGTTTTCAGGTCAGCGTCGAGCAAGTGGCCTACCGCCTCACGACATTGCAACGCCCCGGCGCCAAGGGCCTGCCGCTTTTCTTCGTGCGCATGGATTGCGCGGGCAATGTCTCGCGTCGTTATAGCGCGGCCGGCTTTCACTTCGCGCGCTTTGGCGGGCTATGCCCGCGCTGGGGCATTCATCGCACCTTCCGCACACCGGGCGAAACCCGCATCGAAGTTGCGCAAATGCCCGATGGCGCGACCTATTTTACCGTCGCTCGATTGGTCGAACGTCCAGGCGCGGGCCACGCCATGCCGGCGCAACAATTCGTGGTCGCGATCGGTTGCGACATCGCGCAAGCCGGACAGATGGTCTATTCCGATCGTGTCGCCTTGACCGCCAATAATCTGGCGACACCGATCGGCGTGAATTGTCGGCTGTGCGACCGGCTCGATTGCAACCGGCGTGCCTTTCCCCCGCTCAATCGGCGCCTCGTCATCGACGAAAATCATCTCGGCTTCGCACCCTATTTCTTCACTTGATTTCCGCACGACGGCACCCTGATTCGGTATACAACGGCGGGTGAACGCCGGGCGATGACATGACCGAGCCGCTGAACCGCACGATTCTCTCCGTCCTGCCGCTATTTGCCGGTGTGGCGCTGCTCGTCATCGGCCACGGCCTGCAAACGACCCTTTTGCCGCTCCGCGCCTCGGCCGAAGGCCTGTCGTCGAGCAGCGTTGGCTTCTTGATGTCGGCTTATTACGTCGGGTTCGCCGCCGGTTGCGTGTTCGTGCCGCGCGTCGTGCGGCGTATCGGCCATATCCGCACCTTCGCGACATTCGCGGCCATAGGCGCCGCGATCGCGCTGGCACATGGTCTTTACGTCAACCCAATTCTCTGGGGCGCCTTGCGCGCCTTCACCGGCTTTTGTTTCGCCGGCCTATTCATGGTGATTGAAAGCTGGCTGAACGAACGCGTGGTCGACGAAAACCGCGGCCGCATGAATTCGGTCTACCGCGTGGTCGATCTGCTGGCGCTCACAGGCGGCCAGGCCTTGATCGCGATCGCACCGATCGGCGGATTCGAGGCGTTTATGTATGTCTCGATCGCGATTTCGCTCGCGCTTGTGCCGATTACGCTCTCGGCAAGCTCGGCGCCGGCGCCGATCGCGGCGGCGAGATTGCCCTTGATGGCCTTGATCCGCGCCTCGCCCGTGGGCGTGGTCGGCTGCCTCGCAATCGGACTTTCCAATGGTGCGTTTTGGAGTCTCGGCCCGCTGTTCGCGGCTGGTGAAGGGAGGGGTGAAAGCTTCGTCGCGGCGTTCATGGGCATTTCCGTTATTGGCGGCGCAATCGCGGCCTACCCGATTGGCCTGCTTTCAGATCGCACGGACCGGCGGCGTGTGATCGCCGGTGCGCTCTTCGCCAGCACGATCATGGCCGTGCTGCTTGTGCTGGCGGAACTCTATATGCACGACGCGCTCTTGCCCTTGGTCGCACTTTATGGCGCGGCGATGTTGCCGCTCTATTCGCTCTGCGTCGCGCACACCAGCGATCGGCTCGCCGCGGGCCAATTCGTTTATGCGAGCCGGGGGCTTCTGTTGGTTTTTGCGGGAGGCGCCAGCCTCGGCCCAAGCGCGGCCGCTGGGCTCATACAGGTGCTCGGCGAGTCCGCGTTGTTTGGCTATGCGGCGGCGGTCTATGGCATGGCAGGGTTATTCACCCTTTACCGCATTCTTCGGCGCGACGCGGCGCCCTCGACCGAATCGGTCGGCTATGCCGGTCTTACCGGGACAACGCCGAGCGCTTTTGCGGCCGAAGCATCGGGAGGGCCACCGGTGGAGATCCTCCCGCCGGATAACCTGACCGGTCAGAATGATGACGACACGATCGAGCCCGACGAGCCATCGCGCTGGTAGGCCGCGATCGTTTCGATCCTATTGAGCGACAGGCGAGGGCAGGCAGGGGGTGGTCGTCGTCGAACCACAGGCACCCTCAAGGAATCGTGTCCGTTGCTGCCATTTCCAAGCGCGCACCGCGTCATAGGGTCGCTCGGCATAGGCTTCAATAAAATCGGCTGGGCCAATCACTTGAGCGCGACGTACCAAGGCCTGACCGACACTCAGCGCCACCGCAGCATCGCCCTCGAACACATATTGCCGCGGATCGACGACAATATCGAAACCGAGCCCAACGGCATCGCGCGCCGACATCGGACCAAAGAACGGCAACACCACATAGATTCCGTCGCCAAGACCCCAGCTATGTAGGGTCTGTCCAAAATCCGCCTCATGAGCCGGTAGGTTCATCGACGTTGCCACGTCGAAGAGGCCGAGAATGCCGAATGTCGTATTGAACAGAAACCGACCAAGGGCGATGCCCGCGCGCTCGAATTCGCCTTGGAGCACGTCGTTGATCATGGTGATCGGCTGACCGAGATTGTCATAGGCACGGGTGAGCGCTTCCTCAGCCGCATCGGGCATGATCGCCTTGTAGGTCAGCGTGATGGGTTCGATGAATATATAGTCGAGCGTGCCGTTGAAATAGAAGAACGCCTTATTGATCGGCTCAAGCGGGTCGATATCGGCATAGCCGTCAGCGCCGCCTTCTTCCGGAAGGATTGGAAAATCGGCTGGCCGCTCGGACAGCGGAATGAACTCCATGCCGTTGGGGGGCGCATCGAGATAGACGATGTTGTCGATGACCGCACGCTTCGCAATTTTGCGCGGCGGATTGCCATTCTCATCATAACGGGTAGTCGGATCGGGTGGCGCGGCGGCCGCGATCATCTCGTCCCGCCAACCCGGATTGGCATCAACGATTGCGCCGAGTTCGGGGAAACGGGTGCGGATTCGCTCGATCAGCCTGTCGCGCGCTTTCGGGTCGGCCTCAATCGCGGCCTCGAGATAGACGACCCCCAATCCGGGCTCACGCGCGATTGCCTCGATCACGAAATCGGTGAGCTTGCGATTCTCTTGGTTCTCGATCGGTGCCGTGAGCCCTGTGCGACCGTCTTGCGATTCGCGCCCAGCGATCGCCATGCCTTTGATTTCCGCGATCACTTCGCCAGGCAAAGCGGTGCCCGCTTGTGCGGCCTCGGTTGAAAGGCTGAAGACGGCCGCAAGCACCAAGACGGCGCCAAGGCGCTTATTCATGTTCGGCCTGCTCCAGGGCGTAACGATAGGTCGCGGGATCGACATTGCCGCCCGATGCGACCACTACCACTGTGCGCCCGGTTATCTCAACCTTGTGCGCAAGCACAGCGGCGAGCGCCGCCGCACCACCTGGCTCGATCACGAGCTTCAAGTCCTTGAACGCCGCCGCCATGGCGCGGAACACATCGACGTCATCAACCACGAGCCCGGCGGTTAGGCGCTGACGGTTGATCGCGAAAGTGAGCTCGCCCGGCTCAGCCGCAAGCAACGAATCGCACAGAGTCTTAACACTGGAGTCGGGAGCCTTGAGCCGCTCGCCGGCCTTTAAGGAAAGAGCATGGTCGTGCCAACCAAAGGGTTCCGCGGAATAAATTTTCGTCTTCACCGAATCGGCCGCAAGCCCAAGCGCCGTACCCGCGATCAGGCCGCCGCCGCCAGCGGGAACCACGACAAGATCGGGTGCAATAGCCTTTGCGCGACAGTCGGCGCCGATTTCGAGCCCGATCGTACCTTGCCCTGCGATGACAAAGAAATCATCATAGGGTTTGACCAACGTCATCCCGCGTTCCGCCGCGAGTTTGCCCCCGATTGCCTCGCGGTCATCATGCACGCGGTCATAGAACACGATTTCGGCGCCATGCCGGCGCGTGCCCGCAACCTTGATCGCAGGCGCGTCTTTCGGAATCACGATCACCGCTGGCGCGCCGCACAATTTGGCGGCGGCCGCGACCGCTTGGGCATGATTACCGGATGAATAGGCCACGACGCCGCGCGACAAAGCCGCCTTATCGAGCCGGCTGATCCGATTATAGGCCCCACGAAATTTGAAACTGCCTGTCCGCTGCAGAGGCTCGGCCTTCACATAGAGCCGGCATTGATGCGCCTCGCTCAAGGCTTCAGCGTAGAGGAGGGGCGTCCGCACAGCGACGCCAGCGATCTGCATCGCTGCCGAACGCACGTCCTCCGGGCCAGGTAGGGTTGTGGATTGGGGTAGATCAGAAGCGGGCAAGGAAGCCATCAATAGCCTCTAGGGAATCGGGTTCATCGAGCAGCGGCATGTGCCCAACGCCCTCTACCGTCGACACGATGAGATCAGGCTTGGCCGCAACCATGCGCGTTAGCGTCGCCGCGCTTAAAATCCGCGAGCGTTCCCCGCGCAAAACCAATGTCGGAACGCGGCGCAGCGCACCAAAAAGCGACCACAAATCGGGGCCATTATTGCCGCCCATCATGTCAGTGAGCGGCAAACCGATGGCCGGGTCGTAGTCGAGCTTGAGCGTGCCGTCGGCCGCTTCGCTATAACTCTGACGCGCGAGTTTGAGCCAGATCGTATCATCCTGCCGCGCCCAATCGCGGCCCAATAGATCGCGGGCATGACGGGCCGCCGCCTCCCAATTCGGTTGCGGCCGATAGTCGGCGATATACGCAGCGATATTCCCGATCTCCGCGCGCTCGAGCTCAGGCCCAATATCGTTCAAAATAACGCCGGCCAAAAGACGTGGCCGCGCTGCGCCCAGCGCCATCGCCAAATAGCCGCCAAACGAGGCGCCAATCACCAAAGCGCGGCGTACACCGAGGGCATCAAACACATCGAGCACGTCTTCCAGGAGCGCGGTCGGCGCGTATTGGGCTGGATTTGTCGCACGCGGCGAGCGACCGCGCCCGCGCAAATCGAGAGAAATCACGCGCCGGCTTGGTGCATGACGCAGCGCCAAATCATGGAAATCACGTGAATCGCGGGTGAGCCCCGGCAAACAGACCAACGGCGCGCGCGATGAAAGCGCGTCACCATAGTCTCGCACATAAAGCTTGGTGCCATCGCGGGCCGAGACCGCTCGTTCGCGAAACGCGCGGGTACGTTCGATCGCGCCAACGGTGCTCATGGCGTTACCAGGAATCGGTCGTCCGAGACTACGATACGAAACTTGGTCTCGACGACGTGGCCATTGTCGTCCTTGCCGGTATAGATATAGGCGAACGTCTCATTGGCGCCGAGTGGCTCGACCTCGGCGTTATGGAAGACGAATTCCCTGTTCGCCTCGATCCGGTATTGAACCGGTTTTCCCTGACATTGCCCATTGCTGAAACAAACTTGGCCTTGCGTTAGCGTAACGCCAACACCGCCGGTTTCAAGGAACGCCCGATCGTGTATGAATCGAAACGCATTGGCCGATCGTTCAACCCGAACATTCCGAACCTCAACGCCAATTCGTCCCGTCAGCCCACTTTCAGCCGCGTCCAATGACGAATTCATAAGGGGCGCCGCGGCAATCACCGCTAGGACCGCACCGAGCCGGGTCGAAAGCTTTCTCACGCTGCGTAAGTCCCCCTTGCCATGCTCAGGGAACAACCCTACAGGGCGGCTCTAGCGCCGCCAAGCGCCGCCTCAACAGACCGTCTTGAGCGTTGAATGGCGCGTGGCCTGAGTGGGTTTCGCCGCGCAGCGCGCCGTCAGGACTTTCTTGCTGATTCCACGCACCAAATCGCGCTCCAACCGAGCTCCGCTGCTCGGCTCTCCGAGGCGCCAACGATAAACCTGGACGCCCTCAAGGACGCGCTGAACGTAATTGCGAGTCTCCTCGAAGGGGATCGATTCGATCCAATCAATCGGATCAACCGCGCTGCTGGTTAGCAAATCGCCATTCAGCTTGATCCACTTCCGCACATTGCCGGGGCCGGCGTTATAAGCCGCGATGGCGAGCACATAGGAGCCATCGAAGCCATTGATCAGGTCGGCGAGAAAGGAGCTGCCAAGCCGAATGTTGAGCGCCTGTTTGCGCGTCAAATCGCCTTCGCGAAGCTTGACCCCAAGTTTCTTGCCGACTTGCTTCGCGGTTGCCGGCATGAGCTGCATCAGACCAAGCGCTCCCGCCGGACTCCTAGCATGGGGATCGAATTGACTTTCCTGACGCGTAATCGCCATGACGAGGGCGCGTTCGAGCCTTTTGTCGGCATCGGCGAGCGGCAGGCTGGCTAAAGGATAGAGCGCGTCGACTGAAACGAACCCGCGCGATGCGGCGAGCTTGGCCGCGCGCACTGCAAGGTCAGGGCGGCTGATATCGACCGCGATGGCGGCGATCGCGCGGTGATCTTCCGGCCCGCGCGCCAGCTCGCCAAGTCGCAACATGAACGGCGTCACAAGGTCGTCCTCACCGAGAACGGCTAGCATATTAGCTGCCGCCAGCAATTCGTGCCCCGGCAGTTTCTCGTCGTTTATTTTGACGGCTGGTTCATTCGCCGTGAATAAGGGCACGTCCTTGCTGTGCACGCGAGCGACGGCAAGCTGGCCATAATAGGTGGCTGGCCAAGCCATCGCGCGCTCATACCAAAGCTTGGCACCGGCGGCGTCAGACGTTGCCTCGGCAGCGCGGCCTGCCCAATAGGCGGCGCGCGACAGGCTGATCGGCGCGCTGACACCATCGTGAAGCTTGGTGAAATGTTTAAGCGCAGTCTTGGCATCGCCTCGATGGCGCAAGGCGATCCAGCCGGAAAACCACTCCGCCTCGGCAAACGCACTCCCGCCGGTGAGGCCATGGGATGAGGACAGCCGATAGGCGTCGCGGCTTGCACCGCTTTCAAGCGCGTTGCGCGCCAGGATGCGGCGCTCCTGCCACCAGAGATGGGCATGGTCCTCGATCGCCTTGACGCCCATGAGCAGCGCGCGGGCCTCCGCCTCATTACCCTTAAGCCGGCGCCAGCGGACACGTTCATAGGTCAGGCCCGGGTCGTGCTGATATTGCATCGGCACTTTGGCCAACAATTTCGAGGCATTCTTAGCCTTGGCGCGGAGCGCGAGACGGGCGTCCGCCAACGCCTGCCAGCCTTTGTCGACGCGCGAATAGAGGCGCCGCGCGGCCGCCCCCTTATCCTCCCACAGCAGGCGGTTGAGCCGGGCCTGATGGTCTTCGCCACGCAGCATCCGGCCGTAACGGGCGAGAAATTCCTTTTCATCGGCGGCGCCGAAATCATCATCGCGCCAAATTTGTCGCGCCAATTTGGTCGCCCGATCGGACGCCCCAGTGTCGACCACGGCATCGAGCAGTCGACGTCGACCCTCCTGGCTGACCGGCTCGCGGGAGCCGAACCACTGAAGCACCGAACGCGGCGGCACGCTTTGGCCCATCGCGCGCTCCGCACTTGCCGCGATGTCATCGGCGTTGGGCCAGTTCGGGTTTTCGGTCAGGAACGCGGCAATCTGCGCGAACGAGGCCTCGGAAGCGTCCCGGCGATAATCCAGCCATTGCATGACTTTAAGCGGTAGCGGGCCCTTCGCTCGTTCGGCGATTTTTTGGGCACGCCCATAGTCGCTCCGATCGGCGGCCGAGAGCGCCTCGCGGAGGATGCTGAAATCGTCTCCGGCCATACGTTTTTGGGCCGGTTCCGCCGCCATGGCCCCGCCGGCGCATAGGATAGCTAGCGCCAGGACCAAGACCAAGCCGTGAAAATATTGAGCGAAGGGGCCGCCTAGAATGCTGCGGCGCGGCCGCCCCCGACAATCGACACCCGAATCCATAATGTCTCAATGATAGTGGTTGATCGCGCGGGTGCAACCCAATGACCAGCCCTACCTTGTGAAGCGCTAGGGCTGACACTATGCTCGCTCTTAAGTGTAGAAAAACCGTTACGTCGGAGCGCGCCACTGATGTTCAAGGGGTATTTTACCGCGCTAATTACGCCGTTCAGGCAGGGGAAGGTCGATGAGCCGGCCTATCGCGCCTTCATCGATTGGCAGATCGCCGAGGGAATTGGCGGCCTGGTGCCCTGCGGCACGACCGGCGAATCGCCGACGCTGAGCCACGATGAGCACCGCCGCGTGGTCGAAATTTGCATCGATCAAGCTAAGGGGCGTGTCCCCGTGATTGCTGGCGCTGGCTCCAATTCAACCGCCGAGGCGATCGAATTGACCCGTCACGCCAAAAAGGCCGGCGCGACCGCGGCGCTCCATGTCATGCCCTATTATAACAAGCCGACCCAGGCGGGCATGTATGAACATTTCAAGGCGATCAGTGACGCGGTCGATATCCCCGTATTGATTTACAACATCCCACCGCGCAGCGTGGTCAATATGACCGTCGAGACCATGACGCGGCTCTCGAAGCTCAAGAACATCGTGGGCGTCAAAGACGCGACCGCCGATCTGGCGCGGCCGACGCAAATGCGCGTCGCGGCGGGGCCTGATTTTTGTCAGATGTCAGGCGAGGACGGCACGGCGCTCGCTTTTTTTGCGCAGGGCGGCCATGGCTGCATTTCCGTGACCTCGAATATTGCGCCACGGCAATGTGTTGAGGTTTATAAGGCCTGGGCGAGCGGCGACGTCAAGAAGGCGCTCGACCTGCACACGCGTTTGATGACATTGCACGACGCGATGTTCGTCGAGACCAACCCGATGCCGGTGAAATATGCCGCCGGCGTGTTGGGCAAATGCACCGGCGAGCTCAGGCTGCCGATGGTGACGCCGCTACCGGCGAGCCGCGAACGTATCGAAACAGCGATGCGCGGCGTCGGACTGATTCCCTAGTCAGGGTTGGCCGTTGAGGCCGAGGTCATATGGCGGATAAGAGGGCTGAAGCCCGTCGCTTCGTCGCGCAAAACCGCAAGGCGCGGCATAATTATCATATCGACGAGACCCTCGAGGCTGGTATCGCGTTGTTCAGCACCGAGGTCAAGTCGATGCGTGATGGTCGTTGCACGTTGCAAGATGCCTTCGCGCAAGAACGCGACGGCGAAATCTTTCTGCTCAACGCTCATATCGCGCCCTATGCGCCGGGCGGCCGCTTCAACCACGAACCGATGCGGCCGCGCAAATTGCTGCTGCACCGCAAGCAGATCGAAAAACTACGCGGCATCTTGAAGCAGGGTGGCGTGACTCTGATTCCGCTCAGTATCTATTTTAACGGACGCGGGCGGGCGAAGGTAGAGCTCGCCCTTGGGCGCGGCAAGAAGGAATATGATAAGCGCGCGTCCGAGGCTGCACGCGACTGGGAACGCCAGAAAGGCCGTTTGATGCGGGCACGCGGTTGAGCGGGGAAGGGACGTCGGATGAAAGACGATAGCGTCAGCCTAATCGGCGAACTCAAAAAGAAGCTGATCGAAAAGAAACAGGCCTGGGCCAAGGAGGGCCGGCTTTTGACCGGCCGGTCGAGTGCCAGCAGTCTTGAGAGGCTGCCGCCCGGTCAGCGCGAGACGCGCGATTGGCCAGTGCTCGATCTCGGCCTACAGCCCGACATAAAGCCGGACAAATGGCGCCTGAAAGTCGATGGCCTCGTCGAAAACCCGCTTGAATGGAGCTTCGCCGATTTCAAGGCGCAACCGCAATTTGACGATGTGTCCGACATGCATTGCGTGACCGCGTGGTCGCGCTTCGACAATCTTTGGCAAGGCGTTGCGGCGCTGCATCTGGTGTCGTTGGTCAAGCCGAAGGCAGACGCGCATTTCATCGTCTTCCACAGCTATGACGGCTATACGACGAACGTGCCGCGCGCGGCATTTGAGGACGATGATGTGCTGCTTGCCCATTCGTGGGAGGGCAAATCGATCCCGCGCGAGCATGGCGGGCCCGTGCGCATCATTTTGCCCAAGCTTTATCTCTGGAAGAGCGCAAAGTGGGTAACGCGGATCGAATATGTCCCGCGCGACCGCCCTGGTTTTTGGGAGGTGCGGGGCTATCACAATCACGGCGATCCTTGGACCGAAGAACGCTATGGCTAAACTGCGACAAACTGTCGTCTGATAGATATGTCGCATAGGGCCATATGTAAAAATCCAGGCGCTTGGCCGGAACACAAAGGAGACGCCCGAAGTGAATAAGCACGAAACAACGTGGCTCGTGGTGGCCGACGGTCGTCGCGCTCGTATCTTTTCCGCTCGGGCCGGCGATACGGGCCTCACCGAACTCCACGATTTGATCGGCGATGACCGCGCCACGCGCGACATCGGCACCGACAGGCCAGGGCGCACGCAGGAAAGCGCAAACTCTGGTCGTCATGCCATGGCGCCGCGCGTTGACTGGCACCGCCAGGCGAAACAACAATTCGCACGCGAAGTGGCCGACAAAATAAACGCGACGGGGCTAAAGGGCGGCTTCGATCGATTGGTGGTGGTTGCTCCGCCCAAGGCGCTTGGCGATTTGCGTAAAGTCCTCAACAAGCACGCGCTCGATCGGCTTGGCGCTGAGATCGATAAGGATTTGACGCATTTCACGCCGCACGAATTGATCAATCATCTCGCCGATGCGTTGCCCAAGCTCACGCCGCCCCCGCGCGCCAAGCCGCCAATGCGCTGAGTAGAATTTTCAGAATGACGATAGCTGGCTGTTGTTGAGGTCGGTCACCAGCATGCAGCCCGGATAATGGGCGATGAAAAGCGGCGGCTTCGCGGCCTTGACGACATTTTGCGGCGTCACGCCGCAAGCCCAAAAGACTGGAATTTCGTCCTCCTTCACTTCCAGCGGATCACCGAAATCGGGCTTCGATAGATCGCGCACGCCGATCATTTCGGGGTGACCAATATGAACCGGCGCGCCATGTACGGCGGGGAAGCGCGAGGTGATTTGTATCGCGCGAATCGCATCCGCCGGCTTGAACGGGCGCATTGAGGTGATCAGGCCGCCTTTGAAACGCTTGGTTGGCACGGTCTCGATCGTTGTGCGGAACATCGGAACAGTCAGATTCTGCTCGATATGTCGGAGCCGAAGGCCGGCCTCCAAGAGCGCCCACTCAAATGAAAATGAACAGCCGAGCACGAAGGTAACGAGATCGTCGCGCCACACCTCATCCAGCGTCGTGGGTTCCGCCACGCATTCGCCGTCCCGGAACACCCTGTAATGGCCGACATCGCGGCGAATATCGATATCGCGGCCGAGCGAGGGCAGAGTGGGCGAACCCGGCTCGCCAACCGCGAGCACCGGGCAGGGTTTTGGATTTTGTTGGCAAAAGCGCAGGAATTCTTCGGCCCAATCCTTGGGCAATATCGCGAGATTGCCTTGCACACGGCCGGGCGCGAGCCCCGCCGTGTGCCCTGTAAAGCGGCCGGAGCGAATCAACGCGCGCGCTTCGGCGCCATTGGCCGCGATGGATTGGCGCGCGGTGTCGGCCGCCTTCGAATGAGTTGCCATGATGGGTCTCCTTGGCTGGCGCCATCCTCACCGAGCCGACGCGCGGGATCAAGCAGCCGGCCGTTCGAGCCCCGCTTTGGCCGCCTCAATGACGTCCCGGAACATCGGCTCAGTTAGCCGCCCCGTATTGGTGTTCAAGCGTGAGCAATGATAGCTGCCGAGCAGCCTAAGACCGTTCGGGAGGCCATGGGAGGCACCATGGCCGAAACGGCAGCGGGAGGGTGGGACGCCGTGGGCCTTCAGTACGGCGCCATGTGCGATCTGGCCGAGCGCGAGCACAACGCGGAGCGCCGGCATCCCGGCAAGCTCCGCCTTGAGGAAATCGAGACACGCGCCGACCTCCGTTGGTAGTGGCTTGTTGGCCGGCGGCACGCAGCGCACCGCGTTGACGATCCGGCAGTCGATGAGCTTGAGCCCGTCATCGGCCCGCTCAGCGAAGCGTCCTGTGGTAAATCCTGCCGCCCCTAATGTCCGATAGAGCAATTGCCCGGCGAAATCGCCAGTGAAGGGGCGGCCTGTGCGATTGGCCCCCTTGAGCCCGGGGGCGAGACCGACAATCAGCAGGCGCGCATCGAGGGGCCCAAAGCTCGGCACCGGCGCGTTATGCCAATCGGGGTGGCCGGCGCGGTTGGTCGCTCTGAAGGTGGCGAGTCGGGGGCAGAAGGCACAATTCGGCCCCGGCTCAACCGGCAATGGAGGCAAGTTACATCCCTGACGGGCGCCGCCGACCGGGCGTGGAAACGACGGCCTGGTCGTCGTCCTCGTCCTCTTCGGGCACAAATTGCGTGTCAAGCGGCTCGCGCGCTTCGCGGGGTTCGCGTTGCTCGCGCCATTGGGCCGGGCGCTGAATGCTGGGCGCGAGTTCCTGTAACTCAAGGAACGTATCGGCCTGTCGGCGCAGTTCATCGGCGATCATCGGAGGCTGCGAGCGGAGCGTGCTAACGACCGTGACCCGAATGCCCTTACGCTGAATGGCCTCGACCAAACGGGTGAAGTCGCCATCGCCTGAGAACAACACCAAATGATCGAGGTGCGGCGCCATTTCCATCGCATCGATCGCGAGTTCGATATCCATATTGCCCTTGATGCGGCGGCGTCCGAGTGAATCGGTGAATTCCTTGGTCGGCTTGGTCACCACGGTGAAGCCGTTGTAATCCAGCCAATCGACCAGCGGCCGTAGCGGCGAGTAATCTTGATCCTCGATCAGCGCGGTATAGTAGAAGGCGCGCACCAAGCGGCCTTTCCCGGCGAAATGAAGTTGGAGCTTCTTGTAGTCAATATCGAAGCCAAGCGAGCGAGCGGCGGAATGAAGGTTGGCGCCATCGATGAAGAGACCAATGCGCTCCTGCTGGTAAAACATGTGACGAGATCCCTATGTTGTTCGCTCGATCGCGGCTTAGTGTCGCGATAGGACGGACGAGCGATGCGTCTTATACGGGAAGAGATGAAATAGTGAAGCCTGTCGCGGAAACTATGCTGAACCTCGAACCGCGGCAAGAGCGGGCGATAATCGAGTCGAAGCGATGATCGTCATCGCGCTTGGTGCCAATTTGCCGACGGATGAATTTGGTTCGCCCGAATCCGGTTTTGCGGCGGCCCTTACTTTCGTGTCCGACAAGGGCATTAAAGTCGTACGTCGATCACGCCTCTATCGTTCAGCGCCCGTGCCGCCATCTGGCCAGCCTTGGTACATCAATGCGGTGGCCACGGTTGAAACGGGGCTTGGCCCTCACGACCTGCTCGGCGAGCTCCTGGCCATAGAAACGCGCTTCGGTCGGGTGCGCCATGGGAGGAACGATCCGCGCGTACTTGATCTCGACTTGATCGATTATGACGGCCAGGTCGGCCATTGGGCAGGGGAGGGTGCAAGGCCCGCGCTCGACTTGCCGCACCCCCGGCTAGCCGCGCGTGCTTTCGTGCTGACCCCCCTCGCCGAGATTGCGCCGGAATGGTGCCACCCCGTAACCGGCGCGGCCATTCATACGCTCCTCGCGGCCCTCAGCCCGGACCAGATCGTCCAAACCATCGGAAATTGGCCCGGCTAAACTTGATTTTCTTGGGAAAAAGCCTATCACTAAGGGATGAGAACGGGCGCGCCACCTTTTTAGGGGGACGCGCCTTCGCGTATTGGCCCTTTTGCAGTGCCCTTGGAGACCCCCTATGGCCCGTGTAACCGTTGAAGATTGCGTCGATAAGATCCCCAATCGGTTCGACCTAGTGTTGATCGCCTCGCAGCGGGCGCGCGACATCCATTCCGGGGCCACGTTGACTGTCGAACGCGACAACGACAAAAACCCGGTTGTCGCGCTGCGCGAGATCGCGGCCGGCACGATCGACCTCGACCTGTTGAAGCATCAGCTTGCGCACGGCCAAACGGCGGTCGCCGAAGTTGACGAGCCCGAAGAAGAGAACATGGTGATGCTGGCGGCCGAACAAGCCTGGGCCGATGTCACCAATCGTCAAGCGGCAGCGGTCGAGGAGAGCCTCGCGGAAGAGGCCGAGACCACCGAAGCCAATGTGCCGGGCGACGCGGAGACGTCGGACGCCAAATAATCGCCCGCAGCGTTTCAAGCGCGGCGGCGCCTTCCGAAATGCCGCTGTCCTTGTCCGCCTGATCGGGTGCGCCGGGAGTAGGGCGCTGTGATCCGGCAATATGAGCTCGTCGAACGCATCAAAAGCTATGAGCCGACGGCGGACGAGGCGCTGCTCAATCGCGCCTATGTTTTTTCCATGCGCGCCCACGGGCCCCAGCGACGCGCGAACGGCGACCCTTATTTTTCGCACCCAGTCGAAGTCGCCGGCATTCTGACCGATCTCAAACTCGATTCGACCTCGATCGCGACCGCGCTTCTGCATGATACGGTCGAAGATACCTATGCGACGCTCGAGGAGATCGAGGAGAAATTCGGTTCGAAGGTGGCGAAGCTGGTTGATGGTGTCACCAAGCTTTCGCGTCTCGAACTGCAATCCGACACGACCAAGGAAGCCGAGAATTTTCGCAAGTTCCTGCTCGCGATGTCGGAAGATATTCGTGTGCTCCTGGTCAAGCTTGCGGACCGCTTACACAACATGCGCACGCTTCACTTCGTCGATGATCCGGCCAAGCGTCGGCGCACGGCGATGCAGACAATGGAAATATATGCGCCGCTGGCGGAGCGTATTGGTCTCACCGAATTCAAGGATGAACTCGAGGATTTGGCCTTTGCCGAACTGAATCCCGAAGCATGTAAATCGGTCGTGACCCGGCTCGAATTCTTGCGCGCCGAGGCCGGCGAATTGGTGCCAAAAATCATCGCGGCCCTGAACGAGACGATGGCGAAGGCCAAGCTTCGCGCCGTCGTGAGTGGGCGCGAAAAAAGGCCGTTTTCGATCTGGCGCAAGATGGAGCAGAAGAACGTCAGCTTCGAGCAGCTTTCGGACGTGATGGCGTTCCGTATCGCGGTTGAGACCGAGGAGGACTGTTACCGCGTGCTCGGCGTCGTGCACGGCACCTATCGCGCTGTGCCGGGCCGTTTCAAGGATTATATCTCGACCCCCAAGGCAAACGGCTATCGTTCGTTACACACGGCCGTCATCGGGCCGGAACGGCGACGCATTGAGATTCAAATCCGTACGCGCGAAATGCATGAAGAGGCGGAATACGGCGTTGCCGCGCACTGGGCTTTCAAACAGGGCACTGAGGCCAAGGATGGGCGGCATTACCGCTGGATCCGCGAACTGCTCGAAATTCTCGACAAGACATCGGGGCCAGAGGAATTTCTTGAGCACACCAAGCTCGAGATGTTCCGCGATCAGGTATTCACTTTCACGCCAAAGGGCGAATTAATCACCCTGCCGCGCGGCGCCACGGTCGTCGACTTCGCCTACGCCGTGCATTCGGATATCGGCGATTCATGTGTGGGTGCCAAGATCAATGGCCGCATGGTGCCGCTCAGGACCGAGCTTACCAATGGCGATCAGGTCGAGATCATTCGTTCCAAAATCGCTTCGCCGTCGCCGACCTGGGAGCGCTTCGTCACGACCGGTAAAGCGCGCGCCCATGTGCGGCGATTCGTCCGGAGCCGTCAGCGACAGGAATATCTCGGTCTCGGTCGGGCCATCGTCCAAAAGCTATTTCGCCAGGAAGGCTTGCCTTTTGGTGACCCGGCTGTGGCCGAGGCCGCCCAACGGCTTCGACTAAAAACGGCGGACGATCTCTGTGTCGGCCTCGGCGATGGCACGCTCACCAGCCCGCAGGTGCTGGCGGCGCTATTCCCGGGCCGTGAAACAGAACCGCTGCCGGTACGTGCCGCTGTGCCGCGCACTCTGGCCGAGG
>CAMDNF010000049.1:0-20312 GCA_945902735.1 Rhizobium sp. Q54
GATTACCGTGCCTTTGATCCGGGCCGTTCTCGAGGATTTCGGCTTAGCCCATGACAAAGCAATGAAATCTTAACCCCGGCGGGTTCCCCTTTTGCTCAGACCATGGGCCGGGTGCTAGGGTAATGGCAGACAAGCGAAAGAATAATTCGATGATCCAGCTCGTCGGTCGTATCGAGGCCGAGGCCGAGGCCGAGGCCTCGCCGGCGCCGGATGTTGTTCCAGCTCCGGCCGCCGCGCGGCCAGATCGGTTCATCAATCGCGAATTGTCATGGCTCGCGTTCAATCAGCGCGTGCTTGAGGAATCGGAAAACCAGGCCCATCCGCTGCTTGAGCGGCTTCGCTTTTTGTCGATCTCGGCCAATAATATGGACGAGTTCTACATGGTGCGCGTCGCGGGCCTGCATGGCCAGGTTGGCGCCGGTGTGACGGAACTGAGCCCCGATGGGCTGCCGCCCGCGGAGCAGCTTCGCTTGGTCAATGAGCGCGGCAATGAACTGATGGCCGAACAGCAGCGCCGGTGGATCGAACTCCGCGCCGCGTTGCGCGAGGTCGGTGTCGCAGTGATCGGCGTTGACGAGCTGCGCGAGGCCGAGCGCGTTTGGCTCGATACCTATTTCATGGATTGGTTGTTCCCGGTGTTGACGCCCTTGGCGATCGATCCGGCGCATCCATTTCCGTTCATTCCCAATCTCGGCTTCGTGCTTGCGCTTGAATTGCAACGGAAGCGCGACGGAAAGCGCGTGCCCGCCCTCGTGCCGCTGCCAAGCCAAGTCGATCGCTTTGTGCGCCTACCCGAGGCGACGGCCGATGAGATTCGCTTTATCGCGCTCGAAGATGTCATGCAGCTTTTCCTCGGCCGTCTGTTTCCGGGCTATGCGGTCAATGCCGTTGGGCAATTTCGTCTGATCCGCGACAGCGATATCGAGGTCGAGGAAGAGGCGGAAGATTTGGTGCGCTTGTTCGAATCGGCTTTGAAGCGCCGTCGGCGTGGCGATGTGATTCGCCTCAAAGTGCGGAGCGACATGCCGAGCGGCCTCCTGGAATTTTTGCTCGATAGTTTGAAGGTGGCGGCGCAAGACGTGGTGATGGTCGATGGCCTTCTCGGTCTCGCCAATATCCAGGCGTTGGTGAATTGCGGGCGGCCCGATCTCTTGTTCCAACCTTATCGGCCGCGCTTTCCGCAGCGTATCAGCGACATGGGGGGCGATTGCTTCGCCGCGATCCGGCAAAAAGACATCGTGGTGCACCACCCCTATGAGAGCTTCGATGTGGTGGTGCAATTCCTCAATCAGGCGGCGCACGACCCGGCCGTGATCGCGATCAAGCAAACGCTTTATCGCACGAGCAATGACTCGCCCATCGTGAAGGCCCTGGTCTATGCCGCCGAAGCGGGAAAATCAGTCACGGCGCTGGTCGAGCTCAAGGCGCGCTTCGATGAAGAGGCCAATATTCGCTGGGCGCGCGATTTGGAACGCGCCGGCGTTCAGGTGGTTTATGGCTTCGTCAATTTGAAAACCCATGCCAAGGCCTCGCTGGTCGTCAGGCGAGAGAGCGATGGCCTGCGCAGCTATGTGCATTTCGGCACCGGCAATTACCACCCGATCACCGCGAAGGTTTATACCGATCTGTCGTTCTTCACCTGCGACAAGTCGCTCTGTCGCGACGCCACCTATTTGTTCAATTACCTCACCGGTGCCGCGCACCCTGAAAGCTTCGAGAAAATCGCGGTTGCGCCAGTCGGCGTGCGGGCGCGTCTCTTGAAGCTCATTCAGGAAGAAGTCGGCTTTGCGCGCGAGGGCAAGCCGGCGGCGATTTGGGCCAAACTGAACGCGCTGGTCGATCCTGAAATCATCGATGCGCTCTATGCCGCGAGCCAGGCCGGCGTGCAGATCGATCTCGTGGTGCGCGGCGTTTGCTGCCTGCGGCCGGGTGTGCCGGGGCTCTCCGACTCGATTCGTGTCAAGAGCATCGTCGGTCGCTTCCTCGAACATGCCCGGATCGTGTGTTTCGGTGCCGGGCATGGCTTGCCCTCGCCCGAGGCCAAGGTCTATTTTTCGTCCGCCGATTGGATGGTGCGGAATTTCGACTGGCGCGTCGAAGTGCTCGTGCCGGTCGAGAACCCGACGGTGCACGAACAGGTCATGGGGCAGATCATGGGGGCTAATCTGAAAGACGTGGCGCAAAGCTGGACGCTTCAGCCGGATGGCCGTTATGTCCGCGTCGCCGAAGCGCGCGAGCCAGGTGCCTTTAGCTGCCATACCTTCTTTATGACCAATCCGAGCCTATCAGGGCGCGGCAAGGCGAAGGGCGGCAAGCCCACGGTCATCGGCGGTTGAGCGTAGGCGCGGTTTATCAAGCGGCGCGCCGCCTGATATGAGCCAAATTAAATTCACGCGGGCCAGGCTTTCCGCCGTCGGCCTCGGCCGCGCCTATGGCGTGATCGACATCGGTTCGAACTCGATCCGTCTCGTGATCTACGAGGCCATCACGCGGGCGCCGGCCACGCTGTTCAATGAACGCGTTCAATGTGGCCTTGGTGCCGGGATCGAAATTGCCCACCGGCTCAACCCCGAAGCGATCGAACCGTCGCTCGGTTGCCTCGAACGATTTGCTTGTACGGCGGAGGAACTCGGCGCGCCGACACTCGATGTGGTGGCGACCGCGGCGATTCGCGAGGCCGAGGACGGCGAAGCGTTCGTACGCGAGGCGAAGCGGCGCACCGGGCTCGATATTCGCGTCATTAGCGGTCACGAGGAGGCGCGGTTATCGGCGCTTGGCGCGGCATCGGCGGCGCCTGGGTTGACCGGCTTGGTTGGCGATCTTGGCGGCGCCAGTCTTGAGCTGGTCGAAGTGACCGATGGCAAGCCGGGTCGGTCGAGCACGCTGTCGGTCGGCCCGTTGCGCTTTAAAGACGGCGAGGGAAAGGCCGAAAAATTCGCTGCCGCGTTTGACCGCGAATTCGCCCTCGCCGATTGGCTAGCAAGCGCGCGCGGGCGGCCGATCCATCTCGTCGGCGGCACGTGGCGTGCGCTCGCGCGTCTCCATATGGCACACACGAATTACCCGCTGCCGATCATTCACGCGCACCATCTCTCGCGCCAAGAGGCCGAAAGTCTGACCAGACTGGTGGCAGGCCTGAGCCCGAAGACGATGCGGAAAGTGATGAGCGTGCCGAAGCGGCGCCAGGAATCGCTGCCGTTTGGTGCGCTCGCGCTTGGCCGCATGATCACGCGCATCATGCCGAGCGATGTGGTGTTCTCGGCCTATGGTTTGCGCGAGGGTCTGCTCTACGATCGCTTGTCGCCCTCGGAGCGTTTGGTCGATCCCTTGCTGGCGGGTTGCGCCGAATTGTCAGGGCGCCTCGGTCGCGGTTCGGCCTATGGCGAGGCGCTCGATCGCTGGCTCAATGAGGCGATCAGAATTGACGTGCCGCGCGATGCGATCCTCCGCCGTGCGGCGTGCGATCTGGCCGACGTGTGTTGGCGGGATCATCCGGATTACCGCGCCGAACACGCCTTTCACCAAGTGTTGCGGGCGCCCTTTGTGGGGCTCGACCATGCCGAGCGCGCATTTCTTGCGGTGGCTGCCGCGATGCGTTATCGCGCCGGCCCCGAAGTGCTGGCGACACAAGTGGTCGAAACGCTATTGACGCAAGCCGACCAGCGGCGGGCGTGCGCTTTGGGTCTAGCCATGCGGCTCGCGGCGTTGGTCTCGAACGGGCGGCCGGAGCTGCTTGAGCAAACACAATTCGTACGGGGCGAGGGGGCGGGTCTCGAGCTTATTTTGAGAGAGGCGCCTGAAAGCGCCATGCGAAAGCGGCTCGAAAAAATGGTCGGGGAAATCGCGGCGCTGCTCGACTTCAAGGCGTCGTCGGCCCAGGGCGCCGTCCATGTCCACGGCCACGCCCGCGGCGACCGCCCCGTTTCATAATCGGCTCGCCAAGCGCACCGCTCGGCTCGCGCGGGACCAAAATGATGCGGCCCCGTTCGGCGCTGAGCGCCAAGCGGCCGTCTTTCATCGCTAAGGCATCGGCGCCGAAGAGCTCAAAACGCCAACCGCCGAGCGCCGCAACGCCGGTAACCTCACCGGGCGCTGCGATCAAATCGAGATCGTCGGAGCTGGCGATCAAACGTGGTGCGACGCCTGAATCTTCCGCCTTCATTTTGAGCAGCACGCGGAGGAGATCCGCGAGCGGCGAGCCGCCAAGACCACGTGCCGGTGGTGGTGGCAATATCGGGCATTCGGCCTCGGGCACGGCTAGGCCGCGTTGCACCCCGGCCAACATCGCTTCGCCAAACGGCCCCTCGGCGATTTTGGGCGACATGGCGCGCGAGTGCGCGAGTTCGTTAGCCTTGCTCGGCGCGTGCGCGGCGATCTCGGTCAGTGCTTCGTCGCGCACGATGCGGTTACGCGGCACATCGCGCCGCTGGGCCTCGCGCTCGCGCCAGGCGGCAAGCTCCCGCAAAATAGCGAGGTAGCGCCGATTGGCCGTGCGTGGCTTCAAGCGCCGCCAACCCTCTTCGGGATCGGCGGCATAGAGTTTGGGATCGCTCAACGCGGCCAGCTCCTCATCGAGCCATGAACGCCGCTCGGTGCGCTCAAGCTCGCGCGCGAGATGTTCATAGATCGGGCGCAGATGGCTGACATCCGACAGGGCGTAAAGCACCTGGCGATCGGTCAAGGGTCGACGCGCCCAATCGGTGAAGCGGATCGCCTTATCGACCTCGGCGCCTTCGATTTTTTTGACCAGCTTTTCATAGCTGACCGACTCGCCGAAGCCGCACACCATGGCGGCGATCTGGGTATCGAAGATCGGGGCCGGAATCTTGCCCGTGAGGTGGTGGAACACTTCGATGTCCTGGCGCGCGGCGTGGAATACCTTGAGCACCGATGGCTCGCACAGCAGCTCGAAGAACGGCGTAAGGTCGATGCCATTCGCCATCGGGTCGATCGCCACCGATTCCTCCGGCGCGCCGACTTGGATCAAACAAAGGATCGGCCAATAGGTTTTCTCGCGCATGAACTCGGTATCGACCGCGAGATAGGGCGCCGAGCGCCAGGCGCGGCAGCGCGCGGTGAGTTCGTCGGTCGTGGTGATGATGGTCGGGCCGGTGGTCATTATTTCGCTCCAGCCGCGATCAGGCGTTGAACGACCGCGCCTTGATGGTGTTCGCGCGCCAGGCTGAGCGCGGTTTGTGGTTTTGGTCCGGGTGTCGCGTGGTTGAGGTCGGCCCGATGCGCGACCAGCAGGTCGACGGTTTCGAGCCAGCCATGTTCGGCGGCGCGCATCAAGGCGGTGCGTCCGAGCAGATCGACGCCATCGACCGCCGCGCCGCGCTCAAGCAGGAGGCGCACCATCGCTGTGCCTTGATATTTTTTGGCGGCCAAAATGAGCGGGCGGCCCGAGCTGCGCCCGCCCGGCGCCAGGTGCTCGATATCGGCGCCCTGGTCGAGCAAAAAGAGGGCGATGTCATGTTCGAGCAGGAGCGCCGCCCAATTGAGCGCGCTCCAACCGGCCCAATCAGGGGCATCGACGGGCGTGCCGGACGCGATGATCGCCTTGACCTGTGCGGCATCGCCCGCCTTGACCGCGGCGGCAAGCGCCTCGCCGGGCGCCTTCGGCTCGGTGGCGGTTTTGGCCGAGGCTGGGACGGGCAGGGCCAGCACGGCCAGAATAAGGAGCACGGGGAGGGGGCTGCGCATCAAGTCGCTCTTTACGCGATTTCGGCGGGGCCGGCCAGGGCGCTGGCGGCAATGGACGAGGCGAAGCCCGTTGCGCTAGAGCCTCGAACCCTTGACAAGCTAGGCCGGCTAAGGCGGTGTTCGCGCCGCCGGATCGGCCCGAATCGGAAGTCTGAGGCTCCCATGCACCCTTATCGTACCCATCATTGCGCGGCGCTCCGCAAATCCGACGTCGGCAAGACCGCGCGCCTTTCGGGCTGGGTGCATCGCGTGCGCGACCACGGCCATCTCGTGTTCGTCGATTTGCGCGATCATTACGGCTTGACCCAATGCGTCGCCGAGAGTGGCGAGCCCTTGTTCGACCAATTGAGCGCGCTCAAGGCCGAAACGGTGGTGACGATCACGGGGGAGGTCGCGGCGCGCTCGTCCGAGACCGTCAACCCGAAACTGCCGACTGGCGAAATCGAGCTTCGTGCGCGCACGCTCAGCATTCAATCGCAGGCCGAGCCCTTGCCCATGCCGGTGCATGGCGATCACGATTATGGCGAGGACGTGCGCTTGCGCTATCGCTTCTTGGATCTTCGGCGCGAGCGCATGCACCAGAACATCGTGCTGCGGAGCCAGATCATTGCCAGCATTCGCCGGCGCATGATCGAGCAGGGGTTCCTTGAATTTCAGACGCCGATCCTGACCGCGTCGAGCCCCGAGGGCGCACGCGACTTTTTGGTGCCGAGCCGGCTGCACCCCGGCCAGTTCTACGCCCTGCCTCAGGCGCCGCAGCAATTCAAGCAGCTGATCATGTGCTCGGGCTTCGATCGCTATTTTCAGATCGCGCCATGTTTTCGCGATGAAGACGCGCGTGCCGATCGCTCGCCCGGCGAGTTCTATCAGCTCGATCTCGAAATGGCGTTCGTCGAGCAGGACGATGTGTTTCAGGCGGTCGAGCCGGTGATCCATGGCGTGTTCACGGAATTCTCCAAACGCAAGATCACGCCGCGGCCTTTCCCGCACATCGCCTATCGCGATGCGATGCTGCGTTATGGAACCGATAAGCCTGATCTCCGCAATCCGCTTGAGATCGCCGACGTGACGGCGCTGTTCGCTCGGCCCGATGTCGAGTTCAAGGCGTTCAAGGGCGCGATCGAGAAGGGGGCGGTGGTGCGGGCGATCCCGGCGCCCAAGGTCGCCGACAAGCCGCGCAGCTTCTTCGACAAGATGATCGAGCACGTCAAAAGCATGGGCGCCGCCGGGCTTGCCTACATCATCTTTGAGGGGGGCGAGGGCAAGGGCCCGATCGCGAAGTTCATCCCGGCCGCCGTGCAGGCCGAAATCCGCGCCGCCGCCAAAGTGGGCGATGGCGATGCGGTGTTCCTCTCCTGCGACAAGCCGCTGGCGGCGGCCAAATATGCCGGCGCGGTCAGGACCGGGCTCGGCACTCAACTCGGCCTGATCGAGCCCGATTGCTATCGCTTCTGTTGGATCGTCGATTTTCCGATGTATGAGCTCGACGAGGAGAGCGGGCAGATTGCCTTCAGCCATAACCCGTTCTCGATGCCGCAGGGCGGGCTCGAGGCGCTTAATTCGAAACCGCCTTTGGACATTCTCGCTTTTCAATATGACATCGTGTGCAATGGCGTGGAGCTCTCCTCAGGCGCGATCCGCAATCATCTGCCCGATGTCATGGTGCGCGCGTTCGAGCTCGCCGGCTATACGCGGAACGATGTCGAGACGCGCTTTGGCGCGTTGTTCCAAGCCTTCAAATATGGCGCGCCGCCCCATGGCGGCGTCGCGCCCGGCATCGACCGCATCGTGATGCTCTTGGCCGACGAGCCGAACATCCGCGAGGTGATCCTGTTCCCGGTCAATCAACAGGCACAGGACCTCTTGATGGGCGCGCCGGCGCCGGCGACCGCGAAGCAGCTCAAGGAGCTGCACATCCAAATCGCTTTGCCGCCGCAGGTGAAGAAGACATAGTCGACGATTGGTTGGACTGGGCTTGGCGATCAACGGGAAGTCACGCCGGAGCAACGAGGTGGTGCAGGTCGGTGGTGCCGAGATTCATGTTCTAGAGAAGGGGGCAGGGCCGCCCGTTCTGTTCCTGCACGGCAATCCCGACAGCGGTGACATGTGGTCGGGCGTGATCGATCGGCTGAGCGATCGCTTCCGTTGCATCGCGCCCGATCTGCCGGGCTTCGGCCGCTCCGGGGTGCCCGCCAATTTCGAGACGTCGCTCGATGGCCTTGCGCGCTTCGTTGGCGAGTTCGTATCGGCCTATGGGCTTGAGGGCCCGATCGATCTTGTCATGCATGATCTCGGTGGCCCGTTCGGCCTGCCTTGGGCGATCCGCAATCCCGAGCGCGTGCGGCACATGGTGCTCACCAACACGATCTTTTTCTCGGATTATCGCTGGCATCCTTGGGCCAGGGTCTGGCGCACGCCGGTGCTGGGCGAGATCAGCGTGGCCCTGATGAATTGGCCGCTCTTTGTCCGCGAAATGCGACGCGGCTCGCCCGGCTTGAGTGACGCGCATTTGCGCGAGACCTATCGCCTGGTGACGCCGAAAATGAAACGCATGGTGCTGCGGCTCTACCGCGCGCTCGATCCGGCGGTCTATGCGAGTTGGGAGCAGGACCTGCTTGCGCTCACCGCGCGCGTGCCGACCTGCGTGCTCTGGGGCGACCGCGACCCCTATGTCGCGTCGCGCTTCGCCGAGCGCTACGGTGCACGCGAGGTGCATCATTACGAGCGCTTTGGCCACTGGCTCGCGGTCGAGGCGCCCGAAGAAGTCGGCTCACGCTTGCGCGCGTTCCTCGCTTAATTTGCGGCGCAATTCGGCATTGTCGGCTTCGAGCACGGCGATTCGGTTCTGTAGTTCTTTCACCGGTTTGTCGACGTCGTCGACCGCGACGAGCCGCGGAATGTGCTGCCGGCAATTGCCGTCCCACGCCTCGATCGTGAAGAGGACCCCTTGCTCGGGCTTGGCGTCATAGCGCTCGACCATCAAGCGCGTGATCAAGCCCGGATCATTGTCGACCACGCGCGCGCGGCCCCAGATCTTCACGCGCGCCTGATGGGCGTAATCCATCAAGAAAACGAAGGCGCGATCGTTCTCGGCCAAATTGCCGAGCGTGATGTATTGGCGGTTGCCGCGAAAATCGGCGAAGCCAAGTGTCCGATCGTCGAGCACGCGCAGGAATCCTTTCGGGCCGCCTCGGTGCTGAACATAGGGTTGTCCGGCGGCGTTCGCGGTCGCGAGATAGAGGCTATCGCGCTCGGCGATGAAGGCCGCTAACTCGGGCGTCACCGTGCTCTGCCAGCCGCCGCGCGCCTCGAGGCGTTCATAGGCCTGGCGCGAACCGCGCTTGGCCTGAATGGCCTTGACGGCCGGGGTAAAGGCGACGTCGCTGGTCGAAGACATTGAGGTACGGCTCCTATGGGACTGGAGATAACGCCGCCAACTGACTTGGCACCGTCGTCGGGGCGCGGATTTGACGATCCGCTACAGGCCAAGATCGGTCAGGCCGGGGTGATCGTCGGGCCGCCGACCAAGCGGCCAGTGGAACTTGCGCTCGGTGCCGACGATCCGCACATCGTTGATGCTGGCCTCACGGCGGCGCATCAGGCCGCCCTGGTCGAAGGCCCACTGCTCGTTGCCGTGGGAACGGAACCATTGGCCGCTATCGTCGCGCCATTCGTAGACGAAACGAACCGCGATGCGGTCGTTGGTGAAGGCCCAGACTTCCTTGATTAGGCGATAGTCGAACTCGCGCTGCCACTTACGCGCCAAGAAAGCCTCGATGGCGTCGCGCCCCACGAAGAACTCGGCGCGATTGCGCCAGCTACTGTCGGCCGTGTAGGCCTGCGCAACGCGCGCTGGATCACGGCTATTCCAGGCATCTTCCGCCAATCGCGCCTTTTGGGCGGCGGACTCGGCGGTGAAGGGGGGCAGAGGTGGGCGGCTCATGGCGCGTCTCGATTTCCTATTGAGGGTTGGGAAGCGGTGCGGTGCCGGCCCGACATTGCGTGACCCGACACCGCGCATGATGCGAGGGCTCGGCGCTGGTTCAGGCCGCGCGCGCCGTGACGACCGGAAAGTCGATGTCGGTGTCAGCCGCCAAGTTGACGTAGTTGGTCAGCACATTGAGCGCGACGTTGAGCACCATTTCGACCACGGCATCGTCAGCGAAGCCGGCGGCGCGGACCGCGGCGAGATCAGCATCGCTCAACTGGCCGCGCGTCTGAGCCACCCGCACCGCGAAGCGCACGGCGGCATCGGCCTTCGAGTCCGCCGAGCGCCCGCCCCGCGCAGCTGAGATCTCGGTCGCCTCGAGCTTGGCAAGGTGTGTGCCGATATAGGTGTGGGCCGACAGGCAGTAGTCGCATCCGTTCTGTTGGGCGATCGCGAGCGCGATACGCTCTCGGGTGGGCAGGTCAAGCACGCCTTTGCCGAGCGCGGCGTTCAACGACAAATAGCCTTCGAGCGCGGCCGGGCTGTTCGACAGCAGCTTCATCAGATTGGGCACCATGCCGAGCTGCTTGTTGACGGCCTGCAGCATGGGCGCCGATGCCGCGGGAGCCCGGTTGACGGTGGGGATGGCGATGCGTGACATGGGGAAGTCTCCTGCCTTTGGTTGAAGGGGACCTCGATGGTCTCCCCTCGGACACAAGCAAAATAGTAAATTGCGCCTGACGCGATAATTATCTATTTTCACAATATATAATTGCTAAAAATGGAATTATAGAATGGATCGCTTCGACGCCATGGCTGCCTTCGTCGCAGTCTGCGACGCCAACGGCTTCGCGGCAGGGGCGCGTCGACTCGGCGTCTCCCCTTCGGCGGTCACGCGCCTGATTGGTGCACTTGAGAGTCGGCTTGGCGCCAGGCTGCTTCAACGCACGACACGCTCGCTCAGCCTGACTGATGCGGGGCGCCGCTATCTCGAACGCGCAACGTGGATTCTCGCCGAGGTCGAGGAGGCGGAGGCGAGTGCGCAAAGCGAGCGCTCTGTGCCACGCGGCCGCCTGGCGGTGGGTGCGCCGCGCATGTTCGGGCGGCTCCACGTCGCGCCGCAGCTGTCGGCTTTCCTGGCGCGCTATCCCGAGGTCGCGGGCGAGCTTCAATTAAACGATCGCGTGGTCAATCTTGTTGAGGAGGGCGTCGACGTCGCGATCCGAATCGGTGCGCTCGATGATTCGAGTTTGGTGGCGCGTCGACTTGGTGAGACGCGGCGCGTCGTCGTCGCGAGCCCGGCCTATCTCGATCGGCGCGGCCGGCCGCAGCGGCCGGAAGATCTGAACGGCCATGAGGTCGCTCTATTCGCCTCGCTGGACGCGCTGTCCGAATGGCACTTCGTCGCCCGCGACGGCAGGACGATGCGCATCCGCTTGGCGCCGCGCTTTCTGTCCAATAGCAATGAGGCGGCGATCGACTATGTGGTGGCCGGCGGCGGGCTCGCCCGCGTGATGGCCTATCAGGTGGTCGACCAAATTCGGGCCGGCAGGCTCGACGTGGTGTTGAGTGAGTATGAGGGACCACCACTACCGATCAATGCGGTCTATCCGTCGTCGCGCTTGCTCTCGGCCAAAGTGCGCGCCTTCATCGATCTCATAGCGGCGGATGCGGACTGGCATTTCGTCGCAACAGCGACGCGATAGCCCGTGCGGTCCAACCAACATGGCGGCCGCGTCGCGGTCCACTCAAGCCGGGGATGACGGAGGGGCTCGACCACTGCGGGCCCGCTTCAATCGGCCTCTGGCTAGGCCAAAGTATGCGCTGTTCGCACCGCATCAGCTTTAGAAATAATCACTCTACTTCAATGCTTTAAAATTTTTCTCAAAGACCTGTTGCGCGTCCGGCGGGCTGCGGCATACTGCGCGCCTGGGTTACCCGTGGCTGTTCCGAAGCGAAAAAAAGAGGGGGTGCGATTTGCACGCACCCCCCACAAGTTACCAGTAGCTTAGACCGCGGGAGATGAACGGTCGTTAGGAACAGCCACTGGTAGCGCCACACGTATCGCACTTCAGGCAGGTGCCATTGCGCACAAGCGTGAAGTTGCCGCACTCCCCGCAAGACTCACCGACATAACCCTTCAGCCTCGCCTTGCGCACGCGCTCAAGCGCGGTCGCCGCGACGTAGGCTGCCTGGGTTTCAGTGGTCACGGACAGAGCGACGGCCGCAGAACCGTCGGAATAGGCTGCACCGCTAAGAGCGGCGCTGTGAACATGGTCAGCGTGGGCATGACCGTCGGCAGTGCCGCGCAACGGGGCCACCGTGTCACTGTCGATCACGTTGAGCGAGGCGATGCCTTGCACGTCGTATTGGCTAAGTTTGGCGCTCGACTGACCACCAGTACCGCGCCCGGCGCCGCCGTTCAACACCAAGAGGCTGCGCACGAACCCTGCGCTTACCACGCCGCTTGCGACACCGCTTTTCACCAAATCATGGAGGCCGCCACCGGTCGGCCGATCGACCTCGGGTAGGCCACGTTGCTCTTCGCGCACGCCGCGGCCGATTTCGTCCGGTCTCAGATCGGCGGCCTCGACATGGGCGAGGTCGCTCCGGCCGAGATAGGAAATCGCCAGCTCGCGGAACAGATAATCGAGCACGGAGGTCGACATTTTGATCGCGTCATTGCCCTCAACCATGCCAGCGGGCTCGAAGCGCGTGAAGGTAAAGGCGTCGACAAACTCATCGAGCGGCACGCCATATTGCAGGCCGATCGAGATCGCGATGGCAAAATTGTTCATCAGGCTGCGGAAGGCGGCGCCTTCTTTGTGCATGTCGATGAAGATTTCACCGAGTCCGCCATCTTGGAATTCGCCGGTGCGCAGATAGACCTTATGGCCGCCGACGATCGCTTTCTGGGTGTAGCCGCGCCGGCGTTGCGGCAAACGGCGTCGCTCGGTGGGCTTCGTGATGATGCGCTCGACGATGCGCTCGGCGACGCGCGCGATGCGCTCGGGTTGCGACAGGTCTTCGACCGCCTCGGCCAGATCATCGCCCAACACCAGCGCGTTCAAGGGCTGCGAGAGCTTGGAGCCATCGCGATAGAGCGCGTTTGCCTTGAGACCAAGGCGCCAGGACAGGCGATAGGCGTCCTTGCATTCCTCGACCGTGGCGTTCGCCGCCATGTTGATGGTCTTTGAAATCGCGCCGGTGATGAACGGCTGGCTTGCCGCCATCATGCGGATGTGGCTTTCGACCGAGAGATAGCGCTTACCGAGACGGCCACACGGATTGGCGCAGTCGAACACCGGCAGGTGCTCGGCCTTCAAACCTGGCGCGCCTTCGACGGTCATCGCGCCACAACAATAGATCGTCGCCGCTTCGACTTCTTTGGCGGTGAAGCCGAGCGCGGTCAGAATATCGAATGAAGGATCGGCGAGCTGTTCCTTCGAGAAGCCGAGCCCGCGCGTGCAAAAGTCTTCGCCCAGCGTCCATTTATTGAACGCAAAGCGTAATTCGAACGCGGCGGCCAGCGCGGATTCGACATTGTCGATCACCGAGCGGGGAAAGCCTTTCGCGGCCAGCGCTTCGTGATTGATGTGGGGCGCGCCCGCGAGCGTGCCGTGACCCACGACATAACGCACAATGCTCTCGACCAATTTCTCGTCATAGCCGAGGGCGATGAGCGCGTCAGGCACTGAGCGGTTGATGATTTTGAAATAGCCGCCACCCGCCAATTTTTTGAATTTGACGAGCGCGAAATCGGGCTCGATGCCGGTGGTATCGCAATCCATGATCAGGCCGATCGTGCCGGTCGGCGCGATGACGGTCACTTGCGCGTTGCGGAAGCCATGACGCGAGCCGAGGTCGAGCGCGTTGTCCCACGCGCGGCGCGCCGCATCGACGAGCGCTTCATCCGGGCAATTGCCGGCATCAAGCGGCACGGGCTGAATCGCGAGTGTCTCATAGCCGGTGGTGATGCCATGAGCCGCACGCCGATGATTGCGGATGACGCGCAGCATCGCGTTGCGATTGGCCTCGAAACGGGGGAAGGGGCCGAGCTCGCCTGCCATCTCCGCCGAGGTCGCATAGGACACGCCGGTCATCACCGCGCTGATCGCGCCGCACATGGCGCGTGCTGCTGGGCTGTCATAGGGGATGCCGGCGCACATCATGAGGCCGCCAATATTGGCGAAGCCGAGACCGAGCGTACGGTAATCGAACGAGCGCTGCGCGATTTCGCGTGACGGGTATTGCGCCATCAACACCGAAATTTCGAGCACGACCGTCCACAGGCGCACCGCATGTTCGAAGCCCGCGACATCGAAGCGGCCATCGGCCTGGCGGAAGGCAAGGAGATTGAGCGAGGCCAAATTGCACGCCGTGTCGTCCAGGAACATGTATTCGGAGCACGGGTTCGACGCGTTGATGCGGCCATCGGTCGGGCAGGTGTGCCACTCATTGATCGTGGTGTCGTACTGCACGCCGGGATCGGCCGAATGCCAGGCGGCTAGCGCGATTTGATCCCACAAATCGCGCGCCTTCAATGTGCGCGCAACCTTGCCGTCGGTGCGCCGATGCAACGGCCAGTCCTCGTTGCGCTCAACGCGCTCGAGGAAATCGTTGGTGACGCGAACGGTATTGTTCGAGTTTTGGCCCGAGACCGTGAGATAGGCCTCGGATTGCCAATCGGTGTCATAGGTCCTGAAATCGACCCGCTCATAACCTTGGCGCGCGAGCTGAATGGCGCGTTGGATGTAGTTCTCGGGGATTGCCGCTTTGCGTGCGTCACGAATGGCGCGGGTGAGCACCGGGTTCTGCTTCGGCTCGAAGCGCGCTTCGCCTTCGCCTTTGCAGGCGGCGATGACCCCATTGAGAGTACGATCCGCTAGCTTGGAGCCCGCGACGAGCGCCGCGACCTTCTGCTCTTCGATCACCTTCCAATTGACGTATTGCTCGATGTCCGGGTGATCGGCGTTGACGATCACCATTTTGGCCGCGCGCCGCGTCGTGCCGCCCGATTTGATGGCGCCGGCCGCGCGATCGCCGATCTTGAGGAAGCTCATCAGGCCGGACGACCGTCCGCCGCCAGAGAGCGGCTCGCTTTCACCGCGCAGCGAGGAGAAGTTCGTGCCAGTGCCCGAGCCATATTTGAACAGACGCGCTTCACGCACCCAGAGGTCCATGATGCCGCCTTCATTGACCAGATCATCATTGATGCTCTGGATGAAACAGGCATGGGGTTGCGGGTGCTCATAGGCGGATTTCGACGCGGTCAGCTCGCCGGATTCGAAATCGACGTAATAGTGACCTTGCGCCGGGCCGTCGATGCCATAGGCCCAATGCAGGCCGGTGTTGAACCATTGCGGCGAATTGGGCGCGACCATTTGCCGGCATAGCATCACGCGGAGTTCGTCATAGAACGCCTGCGCATCCGCTTCACCGTCGAAATAGCCGGCCTTCCAACCCCAATAGGTCCACGTGCCAGCCAAGCGGTCGAATACTTGTTTGGCGGAGGTTTCACCGCCGCTTTTGTCGGCCGCCGGCAAAGCCTCGAGCGCGGCGGGGTCCGCCTCGCGGCGCCAGAGCCAGGCCGGCACGCCCTCTTCGGGCACACGGCGAAGGGCCGCCGGCACGCCTTTCCGGCGAAAATATTTCTGCGCCAGAATATCCGCGGCGACTTGGGACCAACTGGCAGGAACCTCGATGTCACGTTGGCAAAATACGACCGACCCATCCGGATTACGGATTTCGCTTGTCGTCTGACGGAATTCGACCGCGCCATAAGGCGAATCGCCACTGGTCGTGAAGCGCCGCGCAACGCGCATCGTTCCCCCCTCGAAAACCGGATCAAACCCCGAGGTGTTTGTGGCCCCGGGTCATGTGCGCCGCCCCAATGTCCATTGATAGACAGGGATCAAACGACGACATCTTGTTCGGCGGGGACCATATCCTACCACATTTCGTGTCAGCAACTAGATTTCGGCGTGATGCCGTTTTACACAATCAATCTGTTGCGAAAATGCATCGGCCGTCGAATCAGACCAATAGGGCCAACAAATGATGGGGCGAGCGGTGGGATGATAAAGCAACGCCAACAATCATTCACAACGTAACCACGCGAACAGCGCTCGGTGCTTTACGGGTCGCCGTCTGGACGGCATTATCCGCCCGCTTCGATCGCTAGGGCAGGGACCTTTTCATGGCCAGTGTCGGCACATTGATCAGCACGATATTTTTCGGCCGCTCGGTCGGCAAGGACGAGTTCGGCAACCGCTATTTCAGGGAGCGGTGGCCGGGCCGAGCGCGGCCTGAGCGTCGCTGGGTTCTATATGTGCGTGAAGACGAAGCCTCGAACATTCCGCCCGGTTGGCATGCTTGGCTCCACCATAGCCGCCGCGACCCGCCGACCCTCAGGCCGCTGCCCGCGAAACAGGCATGGGAAAAACCGCATCAGCCGAACTTGACCGGCACGCCGCTTGCCTATCGGCCGCCGGGGCATACGCTCCAGGGCGGCAAACGGGCGCCTGCGACCGGCGATTACGAGCCCTGGAAACCGGAATAGGGCTTAGCGCCTTATATCCAGGCTACTAATCCCGAGCGCGCTTCCCGCCGGCTTGCCGCGCCTGATCGCGGGCGGCCCGTGTGCCGGTGGCTTGTCGGCCCGCGCCCTAACCGAGCCATCCCAGCTGCCGCCTGCGCCGGGCACGTCGCCGCCAGCGCCCCGCTTCCATCCGGCTTCCCATGCCGCTTCCCACGCCGCTCAAGAGGTTAATCGGCGGGTAATGTTTCACGTGAAGCGACTCCGCGGTTTTCCTCGATTTTTCGGCCTAAAACCGCCGGTCCGGATCCGCGCCCGAGCGCCCATTGGCTAAAATTAATTCACGCTATCGTGACACTATATTTCACTATAGGGTGATATAATTCACTGCGGCGGGAAGTACCGCGGGCGGGCGGTGGGGTGCTCGGTTTATATTCACTCTCCTGTGAATAGTTTGTTCACTGTTCCGTGACATAGTTCTCTAAGGCGTGATGATGCGGGCAGGTGGGCAATGGTACGTAATCGGCAATTGACCGAGCAAAAACTGGTCGAGGCGGTTGGTGTGGTTCTTGAGGCCGAGGGCCTCGGCGGCCTCAATGCTAGCGCGATCGCGGCCCGTGCCGGCGTCGACAAGGCGTTGATCTACAAATATTTCGGCAATCTGGAGACTCTGTTGCGGCGCTATGGCGAAGGGGCTGACCTTTGGTGGACCGCGGAGGAGCTCCTTGAAGGGGTGGCTGAAACAGGAATTAAGCTTAATAGATCAATAATTTTTAGCCTAGTACTCGTTCGATTTCTTAAGTCATTGCGCCGCCGGCCGGCCGCGCGGGCTATTTTGGCTGGAGAGGTTATTCAAAACAACGTTTTAGTGGATATCCTTGCCGCTAAACGAGAGAGAGAGACCAAGAGGCTCTTTGGCGCGCTTACCACGCTGTTCGGCGGGCCCCTCAGCGCTGACGAGATCGTCGGTTTGACCAGCTATATGCATGCCATCACCTATGCCACGCTTTTGGGTCGGGGTGGGGGTCGCACGGTGTTCGGCATTGATCTTGGGACTGGTGAATTGGCCTGGGCGAAACTGGAGGCGGCCATCATGACGGGCGCGAAAGCTCAATTCACGGGGTGGCGAACCAAGTCCGCCCCCGCGTGACTTACGCCATGGTATCGGGATGGTAACTAATTGGGCCGGACCAGGGCGTGGCGCTTCCGTCCGGCCGACAATTTGATGGCGCCGGACGCGCCGATATCGGCCGGGGTGATCAGGGTGGTTTCGCCACTCAAGGTTTGATCGTTGAGACGGGCGCCGCCGCCTTGGATGAGCCGCCGGGCCTCACCGCCCGAAGGGGCGAGGCCGGCGCGTTGAAATAATTTAAAGGCAGGGATCCCGGCTTCAAGCTCGGCCCGGGGGATGGTGATCACAGGCAAATCGGCCCCGATGCCGCCTTCCTCGAAGGTGCGCCGCGCGGTTTCCGCCGCGGTTTCGGCCGCAGCCTTGCCATGGCAGAGCGTCGTTGCCTCCAGAGCGAGGCGCTTCTTCGCCTCGTTCAGTTCGGCCCCTTCGAGTCGTTCCAGTGAAATAATTAAATCGAGTGGTAACTCCGTGAAAAGACGCAAAAAACGGCCAACATCCTTGTCGTCCGTATTGCGCCAATATTGGTAGTAGTCATAGGGCGAGAGCAGGGCATCGTCGAGCCAGACGGCGCCTTGCGCGGTCTTGCCCATTTTGGCGCCCGACGCCGTGGTGATGAGGGGCGTGGTCACGCCATAGAGGGCGCGGCCGTCGACCCGACGGGCGAGTTCGACTCCGTTCACGATATTGCCCCATTGGTCCGAGCCACCGATTTGGAGAACGCAGTTTCGCCGCCGCGCCAATTCCAAGAAGTCATAGGCTTGAAGGACCATGTAGTTGAATTCGAGGAAGGTGAGCGAATGCTCGCGCTCGAGCCTGAGTTTGACGCTATCGAAACTCAGCATGCGGTTGACCGTGAAATGGGCCCCGTAATCGCGGAGAAAATCGATATAGGCCAGGCCGTTCAGCCAATCGGCATTGTTCACCATGATGGCGCCGCCGGGCTGGTCGCCAAAGGTCAGGAACCGGGCAAAGCAGCTTTTGATGCCGGCCATGTTGGCGGCAATTGCCTTGTCATCCAGCATTTTGCGGGTTTCGTCGCGCCCCGAGGGATCGCCGATGCGCGTCGTGCCACCGCCCATCAGGACGATCGGTCGATGCCCCGTTTTTTGCAGCCAGCGCAGCATCATGATTTGCACCAGGCTGCCGACATGCAGGCTTGGCGCGGTACAATCAAAGCCGATATAGGCGGTAATCGGCCCTTGGCAGGCCAAGGCATCGAGCGCGGTTTCGTCGGTCATCTGATGGATGAAACCGCGGGCCGCGAGCGTGGAAAGGAACTCAGAACGAAGCGGCGCCATGGCGCGAGGGGAAATCCTCTGATTGACGGGCCCGTGTTGGCCGGTTCAAGTGCGCGGGCTGGGCCGAGCGCCCAGGCGGGGCTGTGTAACACGAGGGGCCTTTGGGGCACAACGCGGCATGGGGACAGCGTTTCAGTCGGTGAAGGCGATTGGGTTGATGAGCGGCACGTCGATGGATGGCATCGACGTGGCGATGCTGGAAACCGATGGGGCGGCGCTGGTTCGCCCGGGCCCGAGCCTCAGCATTTTCTATGACGCGGCGTTTCGCGCGCGGCTGACCGAGGTCGCACAACATGGGGGCGATCCGTTTCATGTCGAGCGCGAGTTGACCGACCGCCATGCCGAGGCGGTGCGCGCTCTCCTCATGCGGGCCTCTGTTAGGCCTCACGCGATCCGGGTTATTGGATTCCACGGTCATACCGTTCGGCACGCCCCCGATCAGCGGTTGACGGTACAAATCGGCGATGGCGCGCGGCTGTGCGCGCTGAGTGGCATTGATGTCGTCTCTGATTTTCGGCGCCACGATATCGCGGCGGGGGGCGAGGGCGCGCCGCTCGCACCGGTCTATCACGCGGCGCTCGCGAGCGCACTCGACCGTCCACTCGCCGTGCTCAATGTGGGCGGCGTCGGCAATGTGACGTTTGTCCCGTCGGGCGATGCGGCGGCCTTGGTGGCGTTTGATACCGGTCCTGGCGGCGCGCTGATCGATGATTGGGCGTTGCGTCACACAGGTGAGCCGATGGACCGCGACGGACGATTAGCCGCGTCAGGCCAGGTTGATCGGCGCGCGCTCGAAGCGTTGCTCGCCTCGCCCTATTTTGACCGCCCGCCGCCGAAATCGCTCGATCGCAATGCGTTCGACCTTGCGCCGGTCGCGCGGCTGAGCCCCGAGAATGGCGCCGCGACCTTGACCGCGTTTACCGCGGCATCGGTCGCGCGCAGCCTGGCGTTTCTACCGGCGGCGCCGAAGCGTTGGTTGGTGACCGGTGGCGGCCGACACAATCCCTCCTTGATGGCGTCGCTCAGCCGGGCGCTCAACGTGACGGTCGAACCGATCGAGGCGGTCGGCGCGGATGGCGATGCGCTCGAAGCGGAAGCGTTCGCCTATCTCGCCGTGCGCGCGCTGCGTGGTCTGCCGCTCAGCTATCCGGGCACGACCGGTGTGCCGCGGCCGACCACGGGCGGCGCGCTCCATCGCGCACAAACTATTTTAAATTCGGACTGAATTAGGATCCGGCCGGCTGATCTGGGCGGCAGCGTTTACAGGCCCGGAAACCGGCCGTGCGCGCCTCGATGGGCGTGGCAAAGAAGCGCACATTGCCGCGCTTCGGTTGGCGCGAGCGACAACTCGGTTTGCAATAAATGCCAGTCGTTTTGACCGCGACAATGAGCCGACCATCGGCGCGCGCCTCTCGCGTCGCCACGGCATGCCAACAAATATCATCATCGGCCGGCGTCACGACCGCGAGGCGCGCCAAGAAGTTGGGCGGTGTTTCGATCCTGTCCGTCATCGCCGATCTCATCCGATCATTCGAAGACGAAGTTTATCGGAGCGGCCCATCGAACGCCGCCCGGTTCTTGCGCGACGTCGCGACGATCAGGAAACCGCGGCGGCTTTCTTTGCTGGCGGCACGACAACGCTCTTCTGCAAATAGCCGCTGATCGTGCTGGTCAACACGTCCATCTTGTCTTCAAAGAAGTGATTGGCGCCTT
>CAMDNF010000050.1:0-20084 GCA_945902735.1 Rhizobium sp. Q54
CCTCGACCCGGAGGGGCTGCGACAGCGCTGTTTCGTTAGGAAGACTGGATGCGCGGGTCAAGCCCGCGCATGACGAAAAAGGGGATGTTACATCCAGACGAGCTAAACCGGACAGACGTGGCCCTGAGCCGGGCCATGACGACAGAATAAAGAGACGGTATCCCGGTGAAACTAGTCGAGCTTCGGGAATGCTCTGATCGGGTCGCGGCCGTCCCAATCGTGGGCGGCGGCGGCGATGTATTCGAACAGCTGTTTCTTGATGCCGATCACGCTCGAGAGCTCGACCACCGTGCCGGGGTGCGCCTCGGTCTGGAAATAGGTGAAGGGGCCATATTTCCCGGTCGAGCCCTCATGCCCAACCTTGTAGCCAAGCTTGAGCGCCTTGGCGCGATCGGCATCGAAATTGTCGGTCCAATAGGCGAAATGTTGCAGGCCTTCATGACCGGCCTTCAAAAAGTCGCGGAACAGCGTGGGTGCGTCATTGCGCTGCTGGATCAGCTCGATCTGCAAGGGCCCGGAATTCGAAAAGGCGACCGAGCAAATCGGCGCGGCGGGCGCGCCCTTATAGGTAAAGTCGAGCAGCGGGACCGCCTCGTTATAAAACCACGGGCCGACACCGATGACCTCGGACCAATGGCGCATCGCGGCCTGGATGTCCTTCACGACATAGCCATTCTGGCGGATCGCTCCAAAAATACGGCTCATGAAAAGGTCTCCCAGCGGGCGGTTGAGGTGGCGCGTCTTGCCATGAACCGCCCGTTCTGTCCATCGCCGATCGACGCGCGAATTTGCATTGAAGCTGTTGCCAGAGCGCCTCGCGCATAAGAAGCTGGGGGCATGACCGAGACCCGATTTCACGCCCCCGAGCGTCTCGAAGACGCGATCAGTTTGCTGAGCGCCGATGAGGACGCTCGCCCGCTCGCCGGCGGGCAGACGCTTGTCGCCATGCTGAACGCCGATCTCTTGAGCCCGAGCCAGATCATATCGCTCCATCGTATCAAGGCGCTGCAAGGCATTGAGCGGCGGGCGGATGGCTCCTTGCGCATCGGCGCGATGACGACACACGCCACATTGGCGCGAAGCGCGGAGTTGCGTGGCGCGCACGTTTTGCTGGGCCAAGCGGCGGGGCGGATCGGTCATGAGGCGATCCGCAATCGTGGCACGATCGGCGGCGCGGTCGCGCATGCCGACCCGAGTGCTGACTATCCTCCCGTGCTCGTCGCGCTTGAGGCGTTGATCGAGGCGGTTGGGCCCAAGGGCAAACGCGCGGTCCCGGCAGCTGAGTTTTTCCAGGGGTTTCTCACCACGGCGTTGACGTTGGGTGAGATCGTCAGCGCGATCATTCTGCAGCCGAGCCCGGCTCAGGCGCGTGTGCATTATGAAAAGTTCGCCCGCGTCGAAGGCGATTTCGCCACGCTTTCGGTCGCGGTGGCGCTCTGGGGTGGGGGTGTGCGGATTGCCTTGGGCAGTGTTGGGCCCGTGCCGGTGCGCTCGCTCGACGCCGAAGCGATTTTGGTCGCGGGGCAGATGAGCGATGGGGCGATCAAAGAGGCGAGCGCCAAATTGGCTGCCGCGAGCGACCCGATCGATGATGTGCGCGGCAGTGCCGATTATCGACGGCTTCTGATTCCGCGCTTGGTCAAACAGGCGATCCGCGCCGCGCAAGCAAAGGATGCCAGATGAGCGAGCGCGTGGCGGTCGAGCTCAAGGTGAATGGCACGACGCATCGCGTGTCGGTGCCGGCGACGCGCACGCTGATGGCGGTGCTGCGCGATGATCTTGGCCTGACCGGCACCAAGAATGCGTGCGATCAAGGCGTGTGCGGCTCATGCACCGTGTTGATCGATGGCGCGCCGGCTCGGGCCTGCCTGGCGCTGGCCGTGGCGTTGCCCGGCGTTGCGATTATGACGGTCGAGGGCTTGGCGCAAGGCGATACGCTCAGCCCGGTGCAACAGGCGTTTCTCGATGCGGGCGCCATTCAATGCGGCTTCTGCATGCCGGGCATGATCGTTCAGGCGACGGCTTTGCTCGCCGAAAACAAGCGACCGAGCGAGCACGATATTCGTCACTCCATCTCGGGCAATCTGTGTCGCTGCTCCGGCTATACCAAGGTGATTGAAGCGATCAGTCTTGCCGCGTCGAGGCTCACGCCATGAATGCCCCTGGCGCCCCCATTGGTTTGAGTCTGCCGCGTCGCGAGGCCGGCGAAAAAGCGATCGGCACGGCGCTTTATGCCGGCGATATGGTGCTGCCCGGCATGTTGCACGGCGCGATCGTGCAAAGCCCGCACGCGCACGCGCGCATCCTCGGCTATGACGTGGCGCAGGCGATGGCGCTGCCTGGCGTACGCGCCGTCATCACGGGCGATGATATCGAGTTCCGCTATATGGGCCTCGTCGTGAAGGACGAGACCGCGATCGCCAAGGGCAAGGTTCGTTATATCGGCGAACCGGTCGCGGCGGTCGCGGCGATCGACGCCGAGACCGCGCGCCGCGCCGCGCAATTGATCGAGATCCGCTATCAGCCGCTGCCGGCGGTCACGACCATCGAGGAAGCACTGCGCGACGGCGCGCCGCTCCTTCACGAAGACTTCGCGAAATACGCCAAGATTTATGACGCGCCGGTCGGGCGCGGGAATCTCTTGGCGCACTCGATCGCGACGCAGGGCGATCCCGCCAAGGGCTTCGCCATGGCCGATGTCGTGGTTGAGGAAACCTATACGATCGCCGCGCAATATCACGCCTATATGGAGCCCTGCGCGGCGCTCGCCGCGTTCGATCCCTCGGGCAAGGTCACCGTCTGGTCCTCGACCCAGAGCATCTTTCGCACCCAGGCGAATTTGCACGAATGTCTTGGCTTGCCGATGACCAAGATCCGCTGTATCGCGCCGCGTGTCGGCGGCGGCTTTGGCGGTAAATCCGAGGCGACGGTGGAACCGATTACGGTGCTGCTCGCCAAAAAGGCGCGCGCGCCGGTCAGACTGGTGCTCTCGCGCAATCAAGACATGACCGCGATGCGCACGCGCCATCCGGGGTGGGTCAGGCTCAAGACCGGCGCGACCAAGGACGGGCGCCTGGTCGCGCGCGAATGCGAGCTGTGGTTCGACGGCGGCGCCTATGCCGATGACAGCCCGGCGGTGATGAATTTCGCGCTCTATTTCGTGCGTGGGCCCTATGACATTCCGAATGTTCATTGCGAGGGCTATGCGGTTTACACCAACCGCATGCGCGCCGGCGCGTTTCGCGGCTTCGGCAATCCACAAATGACCTTTGCCAGCGAATCGCAAATGGACGCGCTCGCCACCAAGCTCCGCTTGGACCCGATCGAGCTTCGCATCAAGAACGCGCTGCCCAAGGGCGCCCGCTGGTTCGGCGGTCAGGTGGTGAGCGAAAGCACCTTGGTCGAGGCGCTTGAGACGGCGCGCACGCGGGCGGGTTGGGATAAGCCCTTGCCACCGGCGGCGCCCGGCAAGAGGCGCGGGCGGGGGGTTGCCGCCATGGCGCATTCCTCGGCGTTTCTCTCGACCGGCGCCATCGTGCGTTTGCAGAATGACGGCACCATCGCGGTGCAGGTCGGCGCGGTCGATATCGGCCAGGGCTCGGATACGGCATTGTCGCAAATGGCGGCCTCGGCGTTTCAGCTACCGGTCGAGCAGATCAACCTAGCGACGCCCGATACCGATTCCGCGCCCTATAATTCGGGCACCAATGCGAGCCGGGTCACCTTCATGGTCGGCAAGGCGGTCGGCGAGGCTGCGTTCAAGGTGCGCGATCAAATCATCGAGCACGCCGCCGCCATGCTCGGCGTCAAACGCGATGAGGTGTCGCTCGCGCCCGGTGGGCGCGTGGTGGTCACGGGTGGCTCGCGGCGCAATGCCGAGGTCACCTTTGCCGATGTCGCGGCGCGCTCGATTTGGGCGGTGGGCGGGCCGGTGACTAGTTCAAGCGCCGTCATGGCGAGCCATGCGATGGACCAGGGGCACACCAAAATGTCGGGCTGGCTCTCCTTCGAGGCGGTCGGGATTTATACGTTCGGTGCGCAGATCGTCGAGGTTGAGATCGATGAGGTGACGGGCGCGGTCGAGGTCACGCGCGCGGTTTGCGTGCACGATGTCGGCCGTGCGATCAATCCGAGCGCGACGGTCGGGCAAATCGAGGGCGGCTTCGCCCAAGGCATGGGCTATGGCCTCTGCGAAGAAATGGTGTTCGAGGACGGGCGGCTCGCGAACCCGTCCTTCATGGATTACAAAATCCCGAGCGCGCTCGAGGTGCCGAAGACGATCGAGTGCGTGCTGATCGAGAAGCCCGAGGCCTCACACCCGTTCGGCGCGCGCGGCATTGGCGAGCCGCCCCTGGTTGGCGCGGCGGCCGCTATCGCCAATGCCGTCGCCGACGCCATCGGCAAGCCGCTCACGCGCCTGCCGCTCACGCCCGAGCGCGTGCTCCGCGCGATGTTGGAAAAATAAGCTCGCTGTTACTGCGGCGCGGGCGGCGCGACGCCCTGCGCGCCCGGCACGATCATCATCACGACCGAGGTTGGCGTCTCGCCGACACCGAACGGCCCCGGGGCCTTGTTCTTGACCGGCGGTAGGGACTGCAAATAGGCGACGATCGCATTGGCGTCTTTGTCGGTCAGCTTGGCCAGAGCGGGCCACGGCATGATCGGTGCCAAAATACGACCGTCGGGGCGAACACCGGTTTGGACCGCCGTCTTGATTTCCTTGGCGCTCCAATTACCGAGCCCGGTTTCCTTGTCGGGTGTCAAATTGGGTCCGTAGAACACGCCCAGGCCCGGCATCTGAAAACCGACGTCCGAGCCGCCGAGATAGCGCGTCATATCGGGCTTGCCGAAGAAATAACCCTGCGTGTGGCAATCCATGCAGCCGCCCAGATTGACCAGATATTTGCCGCGTTCGACCTTGGAATCACCAGCCTCGGCCGCGAGTGGCGCGAGGCTCAGGAAACCTAGCGCTGGCAGCGCTAGAGTCAGTGTCATCACGTTGCGAAACATGGTGTCCCCCTGAAAAATAGGAGGCCACGCGAACTTGGTCGTCCGCGCGGCCTCGATCGTTGGTCGCATGCCTATTTGCCGACGATCTCGCCTTGCATCGAGCCGATCGCGGCGAGGAGTTCGTTCTTCTCCTTCGCAGCCACGCCGGAATCATCTAATGCCTTGGCGAGATCCTCGCCCATGGCGTTGAACTCCGCCTCGTTGATTTTCATGCCCTTGTGCGCGACGTCCATCGGCTGGCCCTGATATTTGCAGGGGCCGCCGCTCGCCTCGCAAATCTGCTGCACGAGCCGAATCTTCAGCCGCGATATATTGGCCTTGGCAAAGCGTTTATTGATGCGCTCATCAGCCGCGACATTGGCGACGAACTTGTCGACCACGCCGGTGATCGCGCCGAGCCCCCCGAGCCGCTCATAGAGCGACGCGTTCGACATATCTTTTTTGGCGGTGCATGCCGATAGCGCGACGCCAATGACGAGTAAGCCAACAATCGCCGCCTTTTTGAATCCAAATGTCATCGATCCAGTCTCCCCTTAGTTTGCTTTGGCCAAAACCAACCCCATCCCCGTTAGAAAGTGCCCCAACTATTCGGCAGCGACAAGAGGCCCGGCGGCCATGCGCGTGGCGGTGTCGAGCCGATCAACGCCAATCGCCGAGGCCATAGCGTTTGAGTGCAGCGTCGTCGAAATCGAAGCCGAGGCCCGGCCCCGTCGGCACTTGAAGCGCGCCACCCTTGAATTCGAGCTGGCGATCGATCAAACGCCGGAAGTTAAGCACCTGATCGTCGGGGAATAACTCAACGAACGTCGCGTTCGGTGTGGCGGCAACCAAATGCACGTGCAGATCGTGGAACCAATGCGGCGCCACGGTCACGCCATAGGCCGCGGCCAGTGCCGCGATGCGGCGCCATTCGCTGATGCCTCCGCACACAGCGGCATCGGTCTGGAGAATCTCGGCGGCTTGTTTGTCGAGCAATTCCTTGAAGCGCCAGCGGCCGGTTTCGATCTCGCCGGTCGCCACCGTGATCGGCGTCAGGGCGGCGAGGCGGGCGTGGCTATCGATCTCATCGGGGCTGAACGGCTCCTCGATCCAATAGGGGTCGTAAGGTTCGTAGCGCCGGCAAAAGGCGAGGGCGGTCGGCACGTCGCTCCAGGCATTGTTTGCGTCGAGCATCAACAGCACGTCCGGCCCGATCGCGGCGCGCACGGCTTTGATGCGGGCCTCCTCTTCGGCCAGGCTCAAACGCCCGACCTTGATCTTGACCGCCTTGAAGCCTTGGGCGACGCGCCCGGCGCATTCCTCGCCCAACATCGCGGGTGTCTTGCCGTCGAGATAATAGCCGCCGCTCGCATAGGCCGGCACCGATGTCCGCGCCGACGCGCCCATATAGCGCGTGAGCGAAAGGCCGGCCGCGCGCGCATTGCGATCCCACAACGCGATATCGATGGCCGAGAGCGCGCGCATCACCGAGCCCGCGCGGCCCTGCAGAATCGCGTGCTGATACATCTCGCTCCAGAGCCCCTCAGTGCGGTGCGGGTCTTCGCCGATCAGATGGGGCGCGAAGAGTTCGCGCACGGCAAGCGAGGCCAGCTCGCCGCCCGCGCTGCCGACATAACAAAATCCAATGCCGTGATGGCCGTCATCGGTTACGACGCGAACCAGCGTATAGAAACGCTCATGCACGGTGCGGCGCGCGAATGAGGTTACTTTGTCGAGCGGTATTTTGGCGGTCAGCGCGACGACCGATTTGATCTTGACCATGACGATCCTCTCTTGGCGGTCGCCTACTCTAAAGGGGCAGGCCATGCGGATGAAAGCCAAGCCTGCTCTCTAGGCAAGGCGGCTCATGGCCGGCATACTGGCGCCCGCTCGGCCGCACGGCCCTGAGCGCGATCGATGAGAGAGGCGAATGTCAAAAAAGGTCTACCCCAACGCCAAAGCGGCACTCGACGGGCTCTTGCGCGACGGCATGATGATCATGGCGGGCGGCTTTGGGCTGTGCGCCATTCCGGAAAATCTGATTCTCGCGCTGCGCGATTCGGGGGTGAAAAATCTGACCGTGGTCAGCAATAATTGCGGGGTCGATGATTTCGGCCTTGGGATTCTGCTGCAGACCCGTCAGATCAAAAAAATGATCTCATCCTATGTGGGCGAGAACGCGACCTTCGCGAAGCAATTTCTCGATGGCGAGCTCGAGCTCGAGTTCAACCCGCAAGGCACGCTGGCCGAGCGTTGCCGGGCTGGCGGAGCGGGCATTCCGGCGTTCTTCACCAAGACCGGCGTCGGCACGGTGGTGGCCGAGGGCAAGGAAACGCGCGAGTTTAACGGCGAGGCCTACATTATGGAGACCGCGCTGGTCGCCGAGCTTTCGATCGTCAAAGCCTGGAAGGGTGACAAAAACGGCAATTTGATTTATCGCCGCACGGCCCGAAATTTCAATCCGCCGATGGCGACCGCCGGCAGAGTGACGATCGCCGAGGTTGAGGAATTGGTCGAGGTCGGTCAGCTCGATCCGAACCACATTCACACGCCCGGCATTTATGTGAACCGCATCATTCAAGGCGCGCGCTATGAAAAGCGCATCGAGCGCCGCACCGTGCGGAAATAGCGTGTGATGCTGCGGGTGTTTTTCAGTTCGTCATTGCCGGGCTTGACCCGGCAATCCAGCCTTTTTTGAGTCTGGGTGCCCGGATCAAGTCCGGGCATGACGAAGGTTTTGAATTGACGCGCAGCCTTGCGCGCCGGTTGAAGGAGACGGACATGCCTTGGACGCTTGAGCAAATGTGCCGCCGCGCGGCGGCCGAGTTGAAAGACGGCTACTATGTCAATCTCGGCATTGGCATGCCGACCGAGGTAGCGAATTACATTCCCGACGGCGTCAGCGTTACGCTGCAAAGCGAGAACGGCATGCTTGGCATGGGGCCGTTCCCAAGCGAAAACGAGGTCGATGCCGATTTGATCAATGCCGGCAAGCAGACCATCTCGGAACTGCCGGAATCGGTCTATTTCGATAGCGCGGAATCTTTCGCCATGATCAGGGGCGGCCATATCGATATGTCGATCCTCGGCGCGCTGCAGGTGGCGGGCAATGGCGATCTCGCCAATTGGATGATCCCGGGCAAGATGGTCAAAGGCATGGGCGGCGCGATGGATTTGGTCGCGGGCGTCAAGCGCGTGGTCGTGTTGATGGAGCACAATGCCAAGGACGGCTCGGCCAAATTGGTGAAATCCTGCTCGCTGCCGCTCACCGGCAAGGCCGTGGTCGACCTCGTGATCACCGATCTCGGGGTCTTCGAAATCGACCAAAAGGGCATGAAATTGATCGAAAAGGCGCCCGACATTTCGGTCGATGAGATCAAAAAGCGCACCGAGGCGACCTTTACCCACTGAATTTGAGGTCTGATTTTCGATCGGGTGATTGACTTTCCGGGTAGATCGATTACATAAATAGTACTTGTACCGTCCTATATTTTTAGGCCCCCGATGATCAGAGTAAGCCGAATGGCCGATTACGGCGTCGTGGCGATGACCCATATCGCCCGCCGGGCCGATGAATTGCACACAGCGGCCTCGGTGGCGCAGGCCACGGGCGTGCCACTTCCTAGTGCAGCGAAGCTGCTCAAGCTGTTGGTAAAGAATGATATTTTGTCGTCGCAGCGGGGCGCCAAAGGGGGCTATGCCTTGCGCCGTGCGCCGGCCGAGATCTCAGTTGCCGAATTGATCGTGGCGGTCGATGGGCCGATCGCGCTGGCCGATTGCCTGGATGGCCCTGCCGGCAATTGCGGGCTGGAGAGCTTCTGCTCGATCCGTAGCCCCTGGCAAAAAGTGACCGACGCCATCCGCGTGGCGCTGGAGGAGGTTTCGCTCGCCCAGATGATCGAGGCCACCGCCTTTGTGCCACCGGCCGGCGAGGCGCCGCGCCCGCAACGGTCGGAAGGGGCGCCCCATGGTTGAGCAACCGACGGCGGAAGCGCGGGCGGCCGAAAACGCCGCGCAGATCGACGCGCTGGTCAATGAAAAATATCGCTATGGCTTCGTCACCGATATCGAATCCGATTTCGCGCCAAAGGGCCTGAACGAAGACATTGTGCGCTTCATCTCGGCCAAGAAGAACGAGCCGCAATGGTTGCTCGATTGGCGCCTCAAGGCCTTTCGGATGTGGCTATCGCTCGGCCCCGAAGAACCGAGGTGGGCGAAAATCAGCTACCCGAAGATCGATTATCAGGACGCCTATTATTACGCGGCGCCGAAATCGAGTGGCTTGAAATCGCTTGACGAGGTCGACCCTGAGCTTTTGAAGACCTATGAGAAACTCGGCATTCCTTTGGCGGAGCGCGCGGCGCTGGCCGGCATCGCGGTCGATGCGGTGTTCGACAGCGTGTCGGTCGCGACTACGTTCAAGCACAAGCTCGCCGCGATGGGGGTCATTTTCTGCTCGATCTCCGAGGCCGTGCGCGAGCACCCCGAATTGGTACGAAAGTATCTCGGCAGCGTGGTGCCCTATGGCGATAATTTTTTTGCGACGTTGAATTCGGCGGTCTTTACCGATGGCTCGTTCGTCTACATCCCCAAGGGCGTGCGTTGCCCGATGGAATTGTCGACCTATTTCCGCATTAACGCCGCCAAAACCGGGCAATTCGAGCGCACACTGATCATCGCCGACGAGGGCTCCCATGTAAGTTATCTCGAAGGCTGCACCGCGCCGATGCGTGATGAAAACCAGCTCCATGCCGCCGTGGTCGAGCTCGTCGCGCTCGATGACGCCGAAATCAAATATTCGACCGTGCAGAATTGGTATCCGGGCGATGCCCAGGGCAAAGGCGGCATCTATAATTTTGTGACCAAGCGCGGCGCGTGTCGCGGGCGCAATTCGAAGATCTCGTGGACCCAGGTCGAGACCGGTTCGGCCATCACCTGGAAATATCCGAGCTGCATTTTGCAGGGCGATAATTCGGTCGGCGAATTCTATTCGATCGCGATCACCAATAATCGCCAGCAGGCCGATACCGGCACCAAGATGATCCACATCGGCAAGAACACGTCGAGCCGGATCATCTCCAAGGGCATTTCGGCCGGGCATTCGAGCGCGACCTATCGGGGGCTCGTGCGCGTGCTGCCCGGTGCCGAGGGCGCGCGCAATCACACCCAATGTGATTCGCTTCTGATCGGCGCGAACTCAGCGGCGCACACCGTGCCCTATATCGAATCGCGCAATCCGAGCGCGCATATCGAGCACGAGGCAACTACCTCGAAAATCAGCGAGGACCAGCTGTTTTATTGCCGCAGCCGTGGCATCGGCACGGAAGACGCGGTTGCGCTCATCGTCAACGGCTTTTGCCGCGAAGTGCTCCAGGTTTTACCGATGGAATTCGCGGTCGAGGCACAGAAACTGGTCGGCGTCAGCCTCGAAGGCAGCGTCGGCTGATTTTTTGGTCCGTCATGGCCGGGCTTGACCCGGCCATCCAGTCTCCGTGAAGCGGTCTGGATGCCCCGATCAAGTCGGGGCATGACGAAAGAGAGAGAAGAGCGGCAAACGGATTGTTTTGGATCAGGAAGAATGGCGATGCTCAAAATCAAAAATCTGCACGCGACCGTCGATGGGCGCGAAATCCTGAACGGGCTCGACCTGACAATTGGCGCCGGCCAAGTGCACGCCGTCATGGGCCCGAATGGCTCGGGCAAGAGCACGCTCGCTTATGTGCTGGCGGGACGCGAGGGCTATCAGGTGACCGAGGGGAGCGTTTCCTTCGAGGGCCGCGATTTGTTGGCCATGAAGACCGAGGATCGCGCGCGCGCGGGCGTTTTTCTCGCCTTCCAATATCCCGTTGAGGTGCCGGGTGTCGCCAGTGCGACGTTTTTGAAGACCGCAGTCAACGCGGTCAGGAAGGCGCGTGGCGAAAAGGAATATGACGCGTTCGAATTTTTGAAGCTCGCCAAGGCCAAGCGCGAAGCGCTTGGTATCAGCGAAGAGATGATGAAGCGGGCGCTGAATGTGGGCTTCTCTGGCGGCGAGAAGAAGCGCAATGAAGTGATGCAGATGATGCTGCTCGAGCCCAAATTCATGGTGCTTGATGAGACCGATTCAGGGCTCGATGTCGATGCGCTGCGCGTTGTCGCAACGGGCGTCAATGCCATGCGGCGGGCCGACCGCTCGATGCTGGTGATCACGCATTATCAACGCCTGTTGGATTACATCACGCCCGATGTGGTGCACATTCTCTCGCGCGGACAGATCGTGCGCTCGGGTGGGCCCGATCTCGCGCGCGAGCTCGAGGCCAAGGGCTATGCCGGCGTCATGCCAGGCGCGGCGGCTTAGGGACAAGCGCGATGGCCGCCACCCTCAAAAAACACGCGCGACGGATCGCCTTTCCCTATGGCGAGGCTGCGGCCGCGCGTGCGCCAAGCCAACCTGATTGGCTCACGCGGCTGCGTGCCGAGGCGCGTGCCGTGATTGCTGATGGCTTGCCGAGCCCGCATGTCGAGGCGTGGAAATACACCAATCTTCAGCCGCTTGCCGAGCGGCGCTTCGCGGTAGTTGGCGATGTGTCACAAGACGTCGTGCGGCGTGGGCTTGAGAAGGCCGCGCTAGGACGGAGCGCGTATCGTTTGGTCTTCGTCAATGGGCGTTTGGAGTCCGGTCTGTCCGAACTCGGCAATTTGCCTAAGGGCGTTGTGATCAGCGGTCTGGCCGATGCGATGGCGGCGGACAGTTCTGCGTTTGCCGGTCGGATCGGTCGTTCCGAGGTGGTACGCGGGCACGCGCTCGCGGCCTATAACACTGCGTTCTTCGCCGATGGTGTGTTGATCACTTTGGAGCCAGGCGTCGTGCTCGATCGGCCGGTGCATCTGATCTTTATCGGAGTGGCAGGTTCATCGCCCATTGCGTTTCATCCGCGCCTCATCATCGAGGCGGGTGCCGGCAGTCAGATCACGCTCATCGAAAGCCATATCGGGGAGACGGGCGCCTATTGGGCCAACCCAGTGACGGAAATTACGGTCGGCCAGGATGCCGTGGTGCGTCAGGCCAAATTGCAGGACGAGACGATGGCCGCGCACCACCTCGCCTTGGTCGACGTGTCGGTCGCCAAGGGTGGGCAGTATGACAGCACGGTGTTGACGCTCGGTGCCGCGCTCTCGCGCCATGAGATCAATGTTAGGCTTGAGGGCGAACATGCCGAGGCGCGGCTCAATGGCGGCTATTTGATTGGCGGCAAGCAGCTTTGCGACAACACCACGCGGATCGAGCATCTGGTGCCGCACGGCTCGTGCCGCGAAGTCTATAAGGGTGTGCTCGATGACGAGGCGCGGGGCGCCTTTCAGGGCACCATCATCGTGCACAAGGGGGCTGTGAAGACCAACGCGCACCAGCTCTGCCGGGCGATGATGTTGTCCAAGGGTGCCGAGGCTAATGCCAAGCCCGAACTTGAGATTTATGCCGACGATGTGAAGTGCAGCCATGGCGCCTCGGCCGGCGCGATCGACCCCATGCAGATGTTCTATTTGCGGGCGCGCGGGCTCGATGAGGCGACAGCGCGGGCGCTGCTGGTTGAAGGCTTTATCGGTGAGACCATCGAAGGGATCGCGGATGAGGCGGTGCGGGCCTATTTCGCTCTCCGCATCGCGCATTGGCTTGAGAGCCATGCGAGGGGGCCGGCATGAACGCGTCCTCGTCGTCCTCGTCGTCCGCGCGGCGCAATGCGCCGGCCTTCGATGTCGAGGCGGTGCGGCGGGAATTTCCGATCCTCGATACCATGGCGCAAGGCAAGAAACTCGTGTTTCTCGATAGCGGTGCCAGCGCGCAAAAACCGCGCGTGGTGATCGACGCGATTTCGCGGGTCTATGAGACCGGCTATGCCAATATTCATCGGGGCGTTTATCAGCTCAGCCAGATGGCGACCGAGGCCTATGAGGGCGCGCGGACCAAGGTGCAGCATTTCATTAAGGCGGCCTCGCCGGCCGAGATCGTGTTCACCAAGGGCGCGACCGAGGCGATCAATCTCGTGGCGTCGAGCTATGGCGCACGGTTTTTGAAGGCCGGCGATGAGGTGGTGCTCTCGGTGCTTGAGCACCACGCCAATATCGTGCCCTGGCAATTGCTGCGGGAGCGGCTCGGCATCGTGATACGCGTCGTGCCGGTCGATGAGAGCGGCGCGTTCATGATGGATGAATATGAGCGCTTGTTGAACGCGCGTACCAAATTCGTCGCCGTGACGCAAGCCTCGAACGCGCTCGGCACCATGCCGCCGATTGCCGAGATTGTTCGGATGGCGCACGGCGTCGGCGCGGCGGTTCTGATCGATGGCGCGCAAGGTATCGTGCACGAGACGGTCGATGTGAAAGCGCTCGATTGCGATTTCTATGTCTTTTCGGGCCACAAGCTCTATGGCCCGGGCGGCATTGGCGTGCTGTACGGAAAAGAACGCCTCTTGGCGGCGATGCCACCCTACCAGGGTGGTGGCGACATGATCCTCTCGGTCAGCTTCGAGAAGACCGAGTATGCGCCGCCGCCCGCGCGCTTCGAGGCCGGGACGCCGCCCATCGCGGACGCCATTGGCTTGGGCGTCGCGATCGATTTTCTGAGCGGGCTCGATCGTGTCGCCATTGCCGCGCACGAGGCGGCCTTGCTTGATGCCGCGACCGCGCGGCTCAGCGCGATCAAGGGCGTCAAAATTTACGGCACGGCGCGGCCCAAGGCGGCGATCCTGTCCTTCACGCTCGATGGCGTGCACCCGCACGATATCGGGACCATTCTCGATCATGACGGCATCGCGGTGCGCGTCGGCCATCATTGCGCGCAGCCGGTGATGGAGCGCTTTGGCATTCCGGGCACGGTGCGCGCGTCGTTCGGCCTCTACAACACGATGGATGAAGTTGAGGTTTTGGCGCGCGGGCTTGAAAAGGTCAGGGAGATTTTTGGCTGATGTCCGCGCTGCGCGAGCTCTATCAAGAGGTCATCCTCGACCACGGCAAGACGCCGCGGAATTTTGGGAAGCTTGAGCAGCCGACCGGTTGTTCGCACGGCCATAATCCGCTGTGCGGCGATACCGTGACGATCTATTTGAAGATCAAGGACGGCGCGGTCGATGACATCACCTTCGAAGGGCGTGGCTGCGCGATCTCGATGGCCTCGGCCTCGATGATGACCGAAATTCTGAAAGGCAAGACGATCGCCGAGGTGCAGCAAATGTTCGAACGCTTCCATGGTCTGGTCACGACCGGCGAGGCGGCCTGCGAAGGCGGTTTCGATATCGCCGATCTCGACAAGCTCGTGGTGTTGGCGGGCGTGCGTGAATTTCCGATGCGGGTTAAATGCGCGACGCTGGCCTGGCACACGCTGAAGGCGGCGCTCGAGGGCAAGCAAACAGAGGTCACGGTCGAATGAAACGCTTATTGGGATTGCTCAAGGATCGGGCGAGTGATGGCACGGCCGCCGAGGCGGCGGGCGTCGAGGCGTCTCTGCCCGAGACGCGCGAGGCCTGGACGCCGGCGGGTGAGGCGGCGCCTAAGCCAAGCGCGCCCGCTGTGAAACCTGTGGTCAGCGAGGGTGATGCCGTGTTGGCGCTTGAGGGGCATCCCTTGGAAGAGAAAATCCTGGCCGCGCTCAAGGGCGTCTATGACCCGGAAATTCCGGTCAACATTTATGAGCTCGGGCTGATCTACGACGTGAAGTTGACGCCGGAGAACGATCTGTTCGTGAAAATGACGCTGACCGCGCCGGGCTGCCCGGTCGCCGGTCAAATGCCCGGCATGGTGCAAGCCTCGATCGAGGAGCACGTGCCCGAGGCACGCGAAATCGATGTCGAGCTGGTGTGGGATCCGCCCTGGACCAAGGACCGAATGAGCGAGGCGGCCAAGCTCGAAACCGGGATGTTTTAAGGGTCCGCTAAGGACGGTGTGTTTCTTGTTCGTCATGCCCCGGCTTGACCGGGGCAGCCAGAGATCTGGGTCCCCCGGTCAAGCCGTGGGACGACGGGAATAAAGGACGGCGAAGACAGCGATGATCAAAAAGAACATGCTTTCGTTAAGCGATGCCGCCGCGGCCCGGGTCAAGGAGCTCATGGCGCAACGGCCGGAGCCCGAGCCCGCGCTCGGCCTCAAGATCGGCGTGAAGAACGCCGGCTGCTCGGGCATGAGCTATACGATGGATTACGCCACCAAGATCGAGAAGTTCGACGAAGTGGTCGAAGATAAGGGCGTCACGGTGGTAATCGACGCGCGCGCGGTCATGTTCCTGATCGGCACCGAGCTCGATTTCAAGACCGATAAACTCGGTTCCTCCTTCGTGTTCAAGAACCCGAACGTGAAAAGCACCTGCGGTTGCGGAGAAAGTTTCTCGACCACCCAGTAAGCGTCCTTTCCCCATGAATGGGGAAAGGTGGCAACGCAGGCGTTTCCGGGCTTGGGGGACGACAACAAAAAAGGCGGCCGCGAGGCCGCCTTTCGCTTGTTGGTGTGAATCGCGCGAGCGCGGTTTAGACTTTCTCGCTGCTGCTGGTCGTGGTCTTGGCCGCGTCATCGGTGGTCGTGCGCGCGTCGGTCACATTGCCGCTCGGCGGCGTCGGGGTCGGCGGCGTTGCTGGGTCGATGCCATCCTTCATGCCTGCCTTGAAGGATTTGATGCCTTTGGCGAAATCGCCCATCACGCGGGGCAGTTTGCCGGCACCGAACACGAGCAGGATTACGACCAGAACGAGCAGAATATGCCAAATGCTAAACGCACCCATGAGTTCTCTCCATTGGGCTAGTCGGTGTGGACGGTCGCGAGTGCCTGGGCGGGGGAGCCTGTCAATAAGGCTCGGTGCGGGGCGAACCGTCGGATGATTTCTGTGGCTATTCAAGCACAAGGGGCTTGGCGGTGTAAAGCGCCGCGCGGCACGCCAAGAAGAGGCGGGCCGGTGGCCGATTTGCCATATCGCTACGCCCTAGAGATGGTGGATGTTTCTGGTATCGCCGGGTGGCTTGAGCCTGGCGGGCTGATGAAAGCCCGCACGGGCTTCGCGCGATCGAAGCAAAAGCCCCCCCCCCGCCAGCATCCTGGCGGGGGGTCATTCGCGGAGTCGCCTAGACCGAATAGTACATCTTGAATTCGATCGGGTGCGGCGTCAGGTCGAAGGCCTGCTGCTCTTCGCGTTTCAGCGCGATATAGCCAGCGATCGCGTCCTTGGTGAACACCTCGCCCTTCAACAAGAACGCGTGGTCGGCCTCGAGTGAATCGAGCGCCTGTGTCAGGCTCGAGCACACGGTCGGCACGTTCTTGAGTTCCTCGGGCGGCAGGTCATAGAGGTTTTTGTCCATCGCGTCGCCCGGGTGGGTCTTGTTCTCGATGCCATCAATGCCGGCCATCAGCATGGCGGCATAAGCCAGATAGGGATTGGCCGAGGGATCGGGGAAGCGCACCTCGACGCGCTTGCCCTTAGGGCTCGCGGCGTGCGGGATGCGGCACGAGGCCGAGCGATTGCGTGCTGAATAGGCGAGCAGCACCGGCGCCTCAAAGCCCGGCACGAGCCGCTTATAGCTATTGGTCGTCGGGTTAGTGAAGGCGTTCAGCGCGCGCGCGTGTTTGATGATGCCGCCGATATAATAGAGCGCCATGTTCGACAAATCGGCATAGCCATTGCCGGCGAAGAGCGGCTTCTTGTCCTTCCAGATCGACTGGTGAACGTGCATGCCCGAGCCATTGTCGCCATAGATCGGCTTCGGCATGAAGGTCGCGGTCTTGCCATAGGAATGCGCCGTCATGTGGACGACGTATTTGTAGATCTGCATGAAATCGGCCGATTTCACCAAGGTCTCGAAGGTGCAGCCGAGCTCCATTTGCGAGGGCGCGACCTCGTGGTGATGCTTCTCGACGCGGAGGCCCATATCGGCCATGTGCGAGAGCATTTCGGCCCGCATGTCCGACATCGAATCGACCGGCGGCACCGGGAAATAACCGCCCTTCACAACGGGGCGATGGCCGGTATTGCCGTCTTCATATTTGCGGCCCGAATTATAGGGGCCTTCTTCCTGGTCGAGATAATAGAAGCCCTGATGGCCAGAGACCTCATAGCGCACATCGTCGAACACGAAGAACTCCGCCTCCGGCCCGAAAAACGCCGTGTCGCCGATTCCAGAATAGGCGAGATAGGCTTCGGCGCGTTTGGCGATCGACCGTGGGCAACGTGGATAGGGTTGGCCGGTCGAGGGCTCGATCACATCGCAGGTGATGATCATGGTCGGCTGCGCCGAGAAGGGATCGATCGTCGCGGTCTTTGGATCCGGCATCAGAATCATGTCGGATTCATTGATCTCTTTCCAACCCGCGATCGACGAGCCATCGAACATCAGGCCATCGGTGAACATCGATTCATCGACCGTCACCACGTGCTGGGCGGTGTGGTGCCACTTGCCGCGCGGGTCGGTGAAACGAAAATCGACATAGACGATGTCTTTCTCCTTAATCGTCGCTAATACGCTTTTCACGTCGCTCATTTTCGTGCGTCCTGAGTCTCTGGCTGCTTGCCGGGGGAGGGAGGGGTCGCGAGTAAAGTGTAAGTCGTCTAATTCGTCAAATGGCGTCGGGGCCACGCTCGCCGGTGCGAATGCGCACGACTTCCTCGACGCTGGTCACGAAGATTTTGCCATCGCCGATGCGGCCCGTGCGGGCGGCCTGGATGATGGCGTCGATCGCGCGCTCGACCAAATTGTCTTCGAGCACGATTTCGATTTTCACCTTGGGTAGAAAATCGACAACATATTCAGCGCCACGATAGAGCTCGGTATGGCCGCGCTGGCGCCCGAAGCCCTTGGCCTCGGTCACCGTGATGCCCTGGAGCCCGACTTCGTGTAGCGCGTCCTTCACTTCATCAAGCTTGAAGGGCTTGATGATCGCTTCGATCTTTTTCATCGGTTTCGCTCCAATCGCTTCTTGTATTCGACCATCAAGCATGGACCGTGCCAAGTGCGACGGTGCGCGCAAAGGGCTGAAATCCGGCCTATTCGCTCTGGAGATAACGTCGCGCCTCGGGTCGTCTGCCGAAGAAAGTGGCAGATTGCCTAAAATGACGCCAGCCCGGCCGGAGGCTTTCGTCGCGGGCCTCGCTTTGGCATAGTGCCGCGCCCAGCAAGACGGAGGAAGAGCGATGACATTGGCGGCCCGCATGGCACGCCTCGGTACCGAGACGGCATTCGAAGTCTTGGCGCGCGCCAAGGCGCTCGAAGCCTCTGGTAAGAGCGTCATCAATCTGGGTATCGGCCAGCCCGATTTTCGCACGCCCGACAATATCGTCGAGGCCGCGATCAAGGCGCTCCGCGATGGCCATCATGGCTATACGCCGGCCAATGGCATTCTGAGCTTACGTGAAGCGGTCGCGGCGGATATTCGCCGTCATCGGGGCGTCGAGATCAATCCCGACGATGTGGTCGTGGTGCCGGGCGGCAAGGTCACGATGTTTTTCGCCGCGTTGATGTTCGGCGAACCTGGCGTCGAGATCATGTATCCCGATCCGGGCTTTCCGATTTATCGCTCGGTGATCGAGTTCGCTGGCGCGACACCGGTGCCGATGCCGCTTTATGAGAAGAATGGCTTTTCGTTCAGCGCCGATGAGGTGCTGGCGAAAATAACCCCGCGCACGCGTCTGATCATGCTGAACAGCCCGGCGAACCCGACGGGTGGCGTGGTGCCGAAGGGGGAGTTCGACCGGTTGGTCGCGGGCCTCGAAAAGCATCCGAACGTCATGATCATGAGCGATGAGATCTATGGGCGGCTCGTTTATGGCAACAACGCGCATGTCTCGTTGCTCTCTTATCCATCGATCCGCGATCGGGTGATCTTGCTCGATGGCTGGAGCAAGACCTATGCGATGACCGGCTGGCGCATCGGCTATGGGGTATGGCCCAAGGGGCTCGCGGCACATGCGACGCGCCTTGCGGTCAACAGCAATTCCTGCGTCAACGCGCCAACCCAATTCGCCGCCGCCGAAGCGCTCAACGGGCCGCAAGATTCGGTCGAGCGGATGCGCAAAGCGTTCGATGAGCGACGCGGCGTCATCCTCCGCGAGCTCAATCAAATTCAGGGTTTTCGCTGCATCGAGCCGGCGGGCGCGTTCTATGCCATGCCGAACATCCAGGGCACGGGCCTATCGTCGCGGGAGCTACAGACCAGGTTGCTCGATGAGGCGGGCGTTGCGGTGATCTCCGGCACCAGCTTCGGCGCGATGGGGGAGGGCTATTTGCGCTTCTCCTACGCCGCGAGCACCGCCGAGATTTTGGAGGCCTGCCAGCGCATCCGGCGCTTCATCGCCGCGGCCGGCAAGCCATCGGGTCGCTTGACGGGGCGGGTCTGCCCATACTATCCACCGCGCGCGCATTAGCGCGGAATGATGCGCGATGGCGTGGAATGGCGAGCGTAGCTCAGCTGGTTAGAGCACCGGATTGTGGATCCGGGGGTCGTGGGTTCAAGCCCCATCGCTCGCCCCAATTTCCACGATAAATCAATATCTTACATAATAGCCGAAACTGTCATCTTTTCCGTCGGCTATTTGGGACATAGCAGGGACACAAGGCCGATGGGGTGCGCCTGCCGTGGCTCAGGATTCGCGCCGTCGCCTCGGGGGTAGTTGTGTGGTGGGCCTCGGGGCGGTCGCGCGCTGGCGGGGCGCGTAGGGGCTTGTGCGTGCGTGACGCGCGTTGCCGATTGATGCGAGGGTGGGCGGTCCATCGGGTAATGGTTCCCGTTTGGAACCTTTACTCTGAGCCCGCGAGGGGCGGCCTACCATATTCGACGGGCGTCGAGAATGGTCCGGGGGCGAGCCCGCGCGTCGAGGGGTGCAGCCGGTGGTTGCCGGCGCCGATGTGGCATTGGAGGTGAGCCCGCGCACTATGAGCCAAGATGAGGATGATCGCGATCTGAGCAACCCGCGCGACGTGCGGAATCGGCTTATTTTCCGAGACAAGAAGCACATCGAAAAATACTGGGATACTCCTGTGGAGCAGAGAGGTTTCACGTGGCTACTGAGTTCTCAATCGTAGGCTAAACGGGTATGTTCATTAAACTAAGATTAAACAAGGTCTGCATCTGGGGGCTCTACCTCTGG
>CAMDNF010000051.1:0-19045 GCA_945902735.1 Rhizobium sp. Q54
CCGCCTCGACGGTCACAACCAGTTGCCAAAGGTGATCCAAGGTGTGAAGTTCACCGATGGGATCGAAGTCATCGGCAATTCTGCCGTGCCTCAAGCCCAAGCCGCCGCCTGATCCGTCAGGCCGTCACCAAGATTCGGCAATAGCTCCTTTCATGCGCGCCGGCCGATGTTTCGCTATGACCGCATCTATGCCTCAGCGCAGTTCAGCCTCGGCCATGAGCAGGTCATTCACGCCGCACCGGCCCGGCGCGCGTCCGATCATTTGCCTGTCGTCGCGACTCTGTTGCGCGGCTGAATTCTGATTCAGCTCAGGCCGTCGACGAAGAGGAGATTGCCCGACGAGGCCTTGAGGCGCATCGGCAAAATCGCCTGATATTCCGGCGAGTCATACCAACCCTTGGCCGCCGCCATGCTGGGAAACTCGATGATCACCAGGCGCTTGGGTTTCCACGCCCCTTCCTTGTGCTCGATCGAGGTGCCGGCGGCGTGCACCTTGCCACCATGAGCGATCACCGTGGGCCGCGCCTTCTGGGCATAGGCATCCATCAGAGCCTGATCGTGGACCATCGCGTCTGAAATCATATAGGCGGGCATGAGCGCTTCTCCTGCGAGGTAAAGGGTCGACCGGCATTGAAGTCTGTTCGTCGCCGCGCAGCAAGCGTGCTATAGAGCGCGGCCCCACGATCGCTTGACGCGCCCGATCGGCGTCACCTCAAGCCCCAGCCACATCAAGACGCCAGAGCGCCTCAATGTCGTTTCACGCCATGATCGACCTGTTTGCGCGCGCCTGGCCGGCGCTGCTCAGCTATGACGCGGGGCGCAATGTCGGGGTGGTGTGCGCGGTTTTTCTTGCGGTGCTCGTGGTTTTGCGTCTGACACGCTGGCGGACACGCATCCAAGCGCGTGTGCCAAGCATGGCCGATTACACCCGCGAAATATTTTACTCGCTGCAAACCGGGGCCGTCTTCCTGGCGATTGGCCTCGGCACGTTCATCGGCGCGGAGGCCGGGGTTTTCACCATGGTCGCGGCGGGGCCGGGCGATCATGTCCTGCCGCTCATTGGCGGCTCGCTCGCGCTCATCATTGCGCATGACGCTTATTTTTATTGGACGCACCGGCTGATGCACCATCCGCGCTTGTTCCGATTTTTCCATCGCGGCCATCACCGCTCGCGTGCGCCGACGCCCTTCGCGGCCTATGCCTTTGCCTGGCCGGAAGCAATCGTGCAGGCGCTGTTTTTGCCCCTCATGGCCTTTCTGATGCCGGTCCACGCGACTGCCCTTTTTGTCTTTTTGACTTTCATGATCGTGCGCAATGTCGTTGGGCACGCCGGTCTTGAACTCTACCCGCGTTGGTTCGGCCTGAGCCCGCTCACCGCTTGGATCACCACCACGACGCACCATGATTTGCACCATGAGAGCGCAAGGGCCAATTACGGGCTCTATTTCAGATGGTGGGACCAATTGATGCTGACCGAACACCCGCATTATTTGGCGCGTTTTGAACGCGCCACCTTGGGGCGCTCAGGCAGGCGGCGTGGTGCGCGGGCAGCGGACGTGCACAACGAGGTTTGACAACATCGAGCTGGTCAGCCCGAGCTCATTGCAAAAGGTGCGATAGGCTAGCGCCTTGGCGGCGTCGGCCCGCTCGAAAAATACACTGACCGCCTCGCTTTTGGGCCGGCCATGGGCGTCGAATAGCGCGATCGGCCGGTGATTGGTGGCGAGCCATGCCTCGATTCGGCGCAGCGTCTCGAGGCCCTGGCGATAATCAGGCGCATCGCGGTTTGGCGTCAGCGCCACGCGCACATAATAATGCCGCCAGGCGGCATAGATGGTCTGCCGCATGTCGGGCTCGATCATGGTGTTCTGACCGTAGGCCATGACTCGCACACTTTACCGGCGAGGGCGTCCCCGCCGAACAAAAAAACGCCGCGTTGATGGTCGCCTCAAGAGTCATGTTGACCGCATCCCATGATCTGGTCGAGACTTTAGTTGACCGGACAATTGGGCAGGCCGGCGCCGGCGCTCGCCGGTTCGGATACCGAAACAGGGAGGCAACACAATGAAATACGGCAAGCAGATAGCGGCGCTTATTGGCGTCGCGGCGTTCGCCGTCGGACTCGGCGCATCAGGCGGTGCGAAGGCCGACGCGATGGCGGATGCCCAGGCGCTCCTCAAAGCGCACTCGACGATCCCCGCGTTCAAGGATCCTGGCAAGGCGTTCGACGCCAAGGCGTGCATGAAGGACAAGAAGATCCTTCATATCCCGCTGACCATGACCAACCCGTTCAATGCCGAGATCGCGAAGGCGATGGCGGCGGCGGCGGCGGAAATCGGCTTTGAATTCAAGAATTGGGACAATCAGCTGAAGGTCGATCAATGGGTGCAGGGCATGTCGGCGGCGATCGCCGGCGGCTATGACCTGATTGACCTGCAGGGCGGCATTCCGCCGGCGGCGCTTGGGCCCCAAATCGACGAAGCCCGCGCCAAGGGCATCAAAGTCACCACCACCCATCTTTATGACGTGACCCAGGAAATTCCGTCGAATCTCGATGGCTCGGCGCGCATGAACTACACGCGGGCTGGCCAGTTGATGGCGTCTTGGGCCTATGTGAAGACCGAGGGCAAGCCGAACGTCGTGATCATCGGCTCTGACGAAATCGTGCCGACCGCGCCGTTCGTCAAGTCGATCCAAGACACGCTCAAATCCTATTGCCCAGATTGCAAGCAGCAATACGTCAACGTGCCGGTCACGGAGTGGGCGACCAAGATCCAGACCACCGTGCAATCGGCGCTCGTTGCGGATCCCACCATCAACTTCATTCTGCCGATCTATGATTCGATGTCGCAGTTCGTCGTTCCGGCGCTGCGCATCACCAATCGTCTCGGCGAGGTGAAGATTGCGTCCTATAACGGCACGCCCTTTGTGCTCGACATGGTACGCACCGGCGAAGTTGACATGGATGTCGGCGAGAGCCTGGGCTGGATCGGCTATGCCGGTATCGACGTCAACATGCGTATCCTGTGCGGGCTCGAGAAGGTCAACGACCTGAACACGCCGCTCTACATCTTCGATAAGGCCAACATCAAATCGGCCGGCGAACCCGCCAATTTCAACGACGGCTATGGCGATTCGCATCTCCAGGGCTTCCGCAAGCTGTGGGGCCTTAAGTGACATCAAGCGAAGTCGGGGCGGGGGAGCAATCTCCCGCCCTGACAATTCAAAATCTTTCCAAGAGCTTCGGCGGCTCACGTGCGCTCGACAGCGTGGACCTCACCGTCAAATCCGGTGAGGTCCATGGCTTGTTGGGGCAGAACGGCTCCGGCAAATCTACGCTGATCAAAGTGCTCTCTGGCTATCATGAGCCCGAGCCCGGCGCCGAGGTCGCGCTCTATGGCCGGCCCGTCGCGCTTCCGATGACCGCGAGTGCCCTGCGGCGGCTCGGGCTCGCCTTCGTGCATCAGCATCTCGGCCTCGTGCCCTCGCTCACCGTGCTTGAGAATCTTCGCATCGGCGTATTCGCCACCGAGACACGCTGGTTCATCAATTGGCGCGAGGAACGCGCGCGGGCGCGCGCGATTTTTGAGCGCTTCGAACTCGACATCAATCTACGCGCCAATGTGGCGGAGCTGCCGCAAGTCGAGCGCGCTCTGCTCGCCATCGTGCGGGCGTTCGAACAAGTGCGCACCGCCCAGGCCGAACATGGTGGCGGCGGCATTTTGGTGCTGGACGAGCCGACGCCCTTCCTCCCCAAAGCCGGTGTCGAGCGCCTGTTCAATCTGGTGCGCAGCATCGTGAAAGACGGCGCGAGCGTGATTTTCGTCTCGCATGATATTGACGAGTGTTTGGCGATCACCGATCGCGCGACCGTGCTGCGCGATGGCCGCGTCGCCGGCACGCTGGTAACGCGTAGCAGCACGCACAGTGATTTTGTGGAGCTGATCGTCGGGCGGCGCGTCGCGGCCTATCAGGTCGATCACGATGTGAAGCAAGGCGCCGCGATTGATATTTCAATCGAAGGCCTATCGGGCGGTGTGGTGCAGGATTTTACCGTCGAGCTCAGGGCTGGCGAGATCGTGGGCTTGACCGGCTTGATCGGTTCCGGCTTCAGCGACGTGCCCTATTTGCTCTATGGCTCGACGCCGGCCCATGCGGGGAGTTTGGTGATCGGCGGTAAGCGCCACGCCATTGCCCACATTGATCCGCCGCGCGCGCAACAGATCGGTCTTGCCCTTCTGCCCTCCGACCGGCTTGGCGCGGGCGGCGTTGGCGGTCTGCCGATCACCGATAATGTAACGCTGCCGGTGCTCACCCAATTCTTGAGTTCGGGCATGCTTGACCGTCGCGGCATGGCGCGGCGCGCGCGCGAGCTGGGCGAGATTTATGACGTGCGGCCCAATCAGCCTGACATGGCGCTTGAATCCTTAAGCGGTGGCAATCAGCAAAATGTGCTCTTGGCCAAATGGCTGCAAACCGAGCCCCATTTGCTGCTGCTCGACGAGCCGACCCAAGGCGTCGATGTAGGCGCGCGCCAACAAATTTATCAGGCGATCGATCAAGCCTCTTCCAAAGGCATGACCGTGGTCTGCGCCAGCACCGATTACGAGCAGCTCGCGCAGATTTGCGATCGCGTTCTGGTGTTCACGCGCGGCGCCGTGGTGCGCCAGCTTGAAGGGGCCGAGATCAGCAAGGAAAATATCGCCGAGCAAGTCTATACGAGTCTGAGCTTGGCGAAACCGAGTGGGCAAGAGGCGGCGGAATGAATGATCGGGCCGAACAACCTGCGCTCGACCCCTATGAAGCGCGTCTCGCCGCGCTCGAGCAGCGTCTGCTCGCGGTTGAAGCGGTACGCGGCGTGACTTCAGGCGGCAAGCCGGCGCGCAAACCGGGCAGGGCGTCAGCAACGCCGGGCAGGCGCAGCGTGACCAACCAGATCGAGCGCTTCGGCCTGATCGGCGCGTGGGTGATCGTGGTGATCATCTTCGGCATCGTGATGCCCGATGTGTTTCTCTCATGGCTCAATTTCTCGACGATCTTTTCGTCGCAAGCCGTGCTGGTGGTGCTCACGCTCGGCCTGCTGATTCCGCTGACGGCCGGTGATTTCGACCTTTCGGTCGCCTCCACTCTCACGCTCTCGGCCATGACACTGACCGTGCTCAATGCCCAATATCATTGGGATGTCATACCCGCCGTCGCGGTCGCGCTCGCGGCTGGCGTGGTGATCGGTTTTATCAATGGCGCGATCGTGCTGTTTTTCCGCATCCATTCGCTGATCGTCACGCTGGGTGTCGGCACCTTCATCAACGGTATTATTTTGTGGATCAGCGATTCGCAGACCATCGCGGGCGTCTCGTTCGATTTGGTCAATTGGGTGATCGTGACGCGCGTGCTCGGCATCTCGCTGACCTTCTACTACGCGGTCTTCCTGTGTTTGGTGATCTGGTACTGCTTTGAGTACACGACGATCGGTCGGCGCTTGTTGTTCGTCGGCCGTGGCCGCGAGGTGGCGCGCCTCTCGGGCATCAGGGTCGATCGCGTGCGCCTGGGCAGCTTCGTGATCAGCTCGACCATCGCGGCCGGTGCCGGCGTGCTTTATGCCGGCATGACCGGCTCGGCCGACCCGACCTCGGGCCTCCAGCTGCTTCTGCCGGCCTTTGCCGCGGCCTTTTTAGGCGCGACCAGCATCGTGCCCGGCCGATTCAACCCGTGGGGCTCGTTCTTCGGTGTCTATTTTCTGGTCACCGGCATCACGGCGCTCACCATGCTCGGCGTCAACACGCTGGTGCAGAACTTGTTTTATGGCGGCGGCCTGGTCATTGCTGTCGCGTTATCGCAGCTGGTGCGCAAGCGCCAACCGCAGAATTTCAGTTAGGTCAAAAACGGCGATGCGGCATTGACGGGCTTTCGAGCGTCTGCGACCATTTGTCCGGTCAACTGATCAGTACCGGCAAAGCGGACGCCGAACAGGCTAGAAGCCGCGGCCACCAAGGAGAATGCAGTCACCATGAGCGCGCCATCCGACGATCTTGTCGCCATTTATGAACAACGCCTGGCCGAGCTTGAGCGGCGCCTGGCGCAGCTGGAAACCAAGCCAGCGAGCCCAACCGCGCACACCCCCGCGCCCATACCCGCGCCGAGGCCAGCCGCCCCGGTTCAGATCCAACCGCAAACCGTGCGCCCAGTCACGGCGCCTGCCGGCGGTTATCGTCTCGGCGTCGATGTTGGCGGCACCTTCACCGATCTCATTTTGATCGATGAAACGACGGGCCAAACCTATAAGGCCAAAGTGCCCTCGACCCCGCAGGATTCCTCGGTCGGCGTTCTGAACGGCGTGGCCAAGATTTGCGACGAGAACGGCATCGATCCGTCGCGCCTTTCGCACATCATGCACGGTACGACGGTGGCCACGAACACGGTCCTGACCTCGTCGGGCGCGCGCGTCGCGCTGGTCACCACCAAGGGCTATCGCCAAGTGCTGCAAATCGCGCGCTCTTATGTGCCGGGCGGTCTTGGCGGCTGGGTTATTTACAACAAGCCCGATCCGCTGGCGCCGCTTGAGCTCACCATCGAGGCCGATGAGCGCATGAGCGCCAAGGGCGAGGTGGTCAAGCCGCTGAACGAGGCCGACCTCGCGATCAAGCTGCGCGCGCTGAAGGAGAAGGGCGCCCAAGCGCTTACCGTCTCCCTGATCAATTCTTTTGCGAACGGCGCGCATGAGCGGCGCATTCGCGAAATCGCCGAGACCGTCATGCCCGGCGTGCCGGTGTCGATTTCCTCCGAGGTGATCCCGGAGATGTCGGAATATGAGCGCACCGAAACAACGGTGGTGAATTCCTATATCCGCCCGGTCGTCTCGCGTTATATCGACAATCTGCATACCGAATTGACCCGGAAGCTGGGTGACGTGCAGCTCCACGTGCTGCGCTCGGATGGCGGCTTGAGCTCGGTTGAAGGCGCCAAAAGCGCGCCGGTCAGCCTTCTTATGTCGGGCCCGGCCGGTGGCGTCGCGGGCGCGCTCTGGAGCGCCAAGCAATCGGGCTATAGCAATCTTCTGACCTTCGATATGGGCGGCACGTCAACCGACGTCGCGCTGATTCAAGATGGCAATCCACAGGTGCGGCGCGAGACGCGCGTCGGCGATGTGACGGTGCGGGCCTCCTCGATCGACGTACGCTCGATCGGCGCGGGCGGCGGTTCGATCGCCTATGTGCCGGAATTGACCAAGGCGCTTCGGGTCGGCCCGCAATCGGCCGGCGCGGTGCCGGGCCCGGCGGCTTATATGAAGGGCGGCGAAAAGCCAACCGTGACCGATGCCAATGTCGTGCTCGGCTATTTGCCGGCGGCCTCGCGCTTGGGCGGCGATATGCGGATCGACCGCAAGCTTGCCGAAAAGGCGGTGCAAACCGTGGCCGATGCGATCGGCCTGCCGCTAATGACCGCGGCCGAGGGCATCATCGACATCGTCAATGAAAACATGTTTGGCGCGCTTCGCCTCGTCTCGATCGAGCGCGGCTATGACCCGCGCGATTTCGCGCTGGTCGCGTTCGGCGGCGCGGGGCCCTTGCACGCCAATGCGCTCGGCAAATTGATGCAATCCTGGCCGGTGATCGTTCCGCCGGGCCCGGGCGTCCTCTGTGCCTATGGCGATGCGACGACGCGTCTGCGCGATGAAGCCTCGCAGACTTACATTCGCCGATTCAGCGAAACCACCGACGCCGATGTGCTGCGTCAGTTTGAAACGCTCGCCGAGCAGGCGGCGCGAACGCTGATCGCCGAGGGCATCCCGGCGCGCGATCAGACCATCGGCATTCAATTTGATATGCGTTATCACGGCCAAGGCATGGTGCTGACGCTCGATTCCTCGCTCGATGATTTCAAGCGCGGCGGCCTCGCCGCAATTTCGAAGACCTTCGATGCCATGCACGAACAATTGTTCACCTTCGCGCTTGAGCACGAGCACGAGCTGGTCAATCTGCGCGCCATCGCGCAAGGCCAGGAAACCCGGGTGCATACCGAGCCCGTTGGCGCCGGCGGTGCCGACCCGAGCGGCGCGATCATCGATCACACCGAAGTCTATGTCGGCGGCAGCCATCGGCGCGCCGCGATCTATGACCGCACCAAATTGAAGGCCGGCAATCGCATCACCGGCCCGGCCATCGTCGCTCAAATGGATGCGACGACGCTCATTCTTCCTGACCATGTGGGTGAAGTCGATTCACATGGCAGCATTCTCATTCGTCCCGTCGGCTGACCCAATAGGGGGACCACCACATGCCCGCAACGATCATCGAAACCAACCCGAAGCCGTTCAACCGCGACGCCAAGCCCGATCCGATCACGCTCGACATCGTCGAGAACGCGCTTCGGAACGCGCGTTCGGAAATGGACGCGGTCTTGTTCCGCACCGCCATGTCGCCCGGCATACGCGAACAGCACGACGCCTTTCCGATGATCTCCAATCAGGAAGGCAAGATGGTGGTCGGCCAATTCGGCTCGTTCATTTATGGCTTTATCAAAGGCTATGAGGGCGAGATCGAGGAAGGCGATATCTTCCTGACCAACGATCCCTATTCCTGCCGGGGCGCGATCAGCCATTTGAACGATTGGCTGACCCTGATGCCGATCTTTCGCAGCGGGCGCCTGATCGCCTGGGCCGCCATGTTCGGCCATATGACCGATATTGGCGGCAAGGTGCCGGGCTCATTGCCGACCGATGCCGCGCAAATCTTCGAGGAAGGCATTCAGGTCCCGCCCGTGAAGATTTATCGCAAGGGCAAGCTGAACAAAGAGATCCTCGATCTCGTTTTGCACAATTGCCGCCTGCCCGAATGGAATCGCTCGGACTTCAACGCCATCATCGCCGCGCTTCGGCTCGCCGAGCGGCGCGTCTTCGAGATTTGCGATCGCTTCGGCGAGGACCAATTCGTCGCCGCCATGGCCGAGATGCTCGATCGCAACAAGCGCGCGATGAGCTCGATCATCCAAATGGTGATCCCCGAGAAGAAGCAATATTTCGAGGATTACATCGATGATGATGGGCTCGGCATGGGCCCCTACAAGATTGCCTGCTCGATGTGGCGCACCGGCGATCATGTGACGTTCGATTTCACCGGCACCGATCCGCAATCGATCAGCTCGGTGAATTTTTTGCTCAACGAGGAAATGTTCAAAATGTTCCTCGGCGCGTTCTTCATCAACATTTTCGACCCGCAGATCCTGTTCAATGACGGGTTCTACGAGTTGATCAGCGTGAACATTCCAGAAGGCACGATTCTGAAGCCGAAGCGCCCCGCGGCGCTCTCCTGCCGCACGCATTTGTTGGGTCGCATCTTCGACATCATGGGCGGTTTGCTCGGCCAAGGCTCGCCCGAGGCGCTCAATGCGGCCGGCTTCTCCGACAGCCCGCACTTCATGTATTCGGGCCATTCGCGCTCCGGCGAGTGGTATCAGCTCTATCAGATCGGCTTTGGTGGCATTCCGGGCCGGCCTGTCGGCGATGGGCCGGATGGCCATTCGCTCTGGCCCGCCTTCACCAACGTGCCGAACGAGTTCTTGGAGGCCTATTTCCCGCTCCGCATCGTCACCTATGAGACGATCGCCGATTCGGGCGGTGCCGGCCTCCATCGCGGCGGCAATGGTCTTTCGATGGGCTATATGTTCCTCGAGCCCGGCCAAATTTCGATCCATGACGATCGCTGGTTGACCCACCCCTGGGGCGTCAATGGCGGGCTGCCGGGGCAGCGCTCGAACAAGATCATGGTGCGCGCCGATGGCACGCGCGAGATCATGGCATCGAAGTGCGACCGCATCGACGTCAATCCCGGCGACACGCTCTATTTCAACACCTGGGGCGGCGGCGGTTGGGGCGATCCTTTGAAGCGGCCGGCCGAGAAGGTCGCGCGCGATGTGGCGCGCGGGCTCGTCAGTGTCGAGGGCGCACGGCGTTATGGCGTCGTGCTGCGGGCCGATGGCACGGTCGATGAGCCGGCGAGCACGGGCCTGCGTGAGCAGATGTCGCGCGCGCGCGGTGAAGTGCGGCTGTTTGATTTCGGCGGCACGATCGAAGAACTGAAGGCACGCTGCAAGCGCGAGACCGGGCTCGATGCGCCGAGCACGCCAGTCTTCCAAACCTGGATGAGCGCGCGCGTTCGGCAGGCCGCGGCGCAAGCCTGAGCCGCGCTGAAAGGGAGGCGGGCATGGCGGAAGATCTCGACGCCAATTATGCGCGCGCGGGCTATCACCAGCGCATCGGCTTCGGCCGTGCGCCGGCGCTTCTCGTGGTGGATTTCGTCGAGGCTTATTTCGAGCCGTCCTCGCCGCTTTATGCCGGCGTCGAGGCGACGTTGGCTTCCGCGCTCCGGGTGCTGGCGGCCGCGCGGCGCGCCGGCATCCCCCGCATCCTGACCAACGTGCAATATCAAAAGGGCGGCGCCAATGGCGGCGTCTTCTTCCGCAAGGTGCCGGCTCTGCGTTCGTTCGAAGTCGGCAACCCGCTCGGCGCTTGGCCCAAGGGTTTGCACGCGGAGCCCGATGAATTGGTCATTTCGAAACAATATCCCTCGGCCTTCTTCGGCACCTCCTTGGCCTCGAATTTGACCGCGAATGGCGTCGACACCGCGATCATCATGGGCGTCACCACGAGCGGCTGCATTCGCGCGACGTGCATCGATGCGGTGAGCCATGGCTTCATCCCGATCATCGTCGAAGAGGCGGTTGGCGATCGTGCCGAAGGGCCGCACCGCGCCAATCTCTATGACATGAGCGCGAAATATGCCGACGTCGTGAGCGAGGCCGAGACCATCGCCTATCTCGATCGACTGTCCGCTCAGGCGTCCCCAAAGAGCGCCGCGCGCTAATGCACGATGCGCCCACATCCATGTCGTCATTGCCGGGCTTGACCCGCGGGCGTCTCGATTGGAATGCAATGGCTCCAGCGTCCCTCCAATCGTCATGCCCGGCCTTGAGCCGGGCATCCAGGCCTCCTAAGGAAGCCGCGATGTCTCTACCACTGGATTGTCGGGTCAAGCCCGACAATGACGAGAGAGAGAAACGGCTCGTCGTGATCGTCGATTTGGAAGAAGGCCGCTCGGAATGACCGCCACGAAGAAGCCGTCGCTAAAAAAATACCTGAAGCCCGGTCATGTGTTGATCGCGCCGGGCGTGTTCGAGGGCATTTCGGCGCGCGTCGCCGATTCAATGGGCTTCGAGGCGCTCTATATGACGGGCTATGGCGCGGTGGCGTCTTCGCTCGGCCTGCCCGATGCCGGCACCGCGACCTATACCGAAATGGTCAGCCGCGTCGAGATGATCGCCAAGAGCACCAAGACGCCGCTCATCGCCGATGCCGATACCGGTTATGGCGGGCTCCTCAATGTCGAACGCACGGTCAAGGGCTATGAAGCCGCTGGCGCCGCCGCGATCCAACTCGAGGATCAAGAGTTCCCCAAAAAATGTGGGCACACGCCCGGCCGCCGCGTGATTCCGACCAATGAAATGGTCAAGAAAATCCGCGTCGCGCGTGAATCGCGCGATAGCGCTGAGTTTTTGATTATCGCGCGCACCGATGCGCGCACCACGCTCGGCCTCGATGAGGCGCTCCGGCGCGGCGAGGCCTTCGCCAAGGCAGGTGCCGACGTGATCTTCATCGAGAGCCCCGAATCAGTCGAAGAGATGCGCAAGATCACCGCGACGTTCGAGCAACCGTGCCTCGCCAACATGGTCGAGGGCGGCCGCACGCCGATCATGTCGCGCGCCGAATTGATCGAACTCGGCTATCGCATTGCGATCTTCCCGGCGGCTGGGTTCCTGGCCGCGACCGCCGCGCTTGACACCATCTATCGCGGGCTGAAGGAGCAAGGCTCCACCAAATCGACCAACACACCGCTCTACCCCTTCGGCGACATGAACAAGCTCATGGGCTTCGAGCACGTGTGGCATTTCGATAAGCGGCACGCGGAATAGGGCGTTCATGGCGACCGCGCGACCAGCCATCCAAGTGGAAGCGGTCGATCGCACGCTCGACCTCGCGCGTGAAACGCTGGCCTTCACTCATGCCGCGCTGAGCGAGACGGATCGCGCGCAATTGGGCCGATTAATTCTCGACCATCTCGCCTGCGTTTATCGCGGCTCCTCGCTGACGTGGAGCCGCGCGCTAGCCGATTGGGCCGCGCCCTATGATGGCTCGGGCCGCGCCGCGATCATCGGTGGTGGCCGGCACGTCGCGCCGCCGATCGCCGCTCTGGTCAACGCCACGGCCGCGCATGGTTTGGAACTTGACGACACCCACGACGAATCGGTCAGCCATCCGGGCGCGGTGGTGATCGGCGCCGCGCTGGCCGTGGCGCAACAACGCGGCCTCGGTGGCGCGGCGCTGCTGCCGGCCATCGCCGCCGGTTATGAGGTGATCGGCCGCGTCGGTGCCGCAACCGGCGCCGCGACGATCATCGAGGACGGCTTCCACCCGACGGCGTTGTTCGGCTCATTCGGTGCCGCGGCGGCGACCGCGCATCTGATGGGGTTGAGTGCTGAGACGCTTAGCCGTGCCTTCGGCCTCGCGCTATCGATGGCCGGCGGCTCGATGCAATTTGCCGAAGATGCCCTGGCGACGTCGGTCAAGCGCCTGCATGGCGGCTATAGCGCGCATCATGGCGTGCTGGCGGCCGAACTCGCCTCGGCTGGCCTCGCTGGCCCGTCACGCGCCTTCGATGGTCGTTATGGTCTGTGCCAGCTCTACGGCGCCGCACCCGATCTCGATCGATTGGTGCGCCGTTCTGGCGCGCCGCTCGAGATTCATCGCATCAGCTTCAAGCCCTATCCATGCTGCCGTCTGTTTCATTCAACGATCGACGCGCTCGAACAAGCGACCGATGGCTTCACGCTCGATCCCGCGCGCATAAGGCGGATCAACGTGGGCGGGCCGTCGATCATGGCGACGCAACATATGCAACGCAGGCCGCGCTCGGTCATGGCGGCGCAATATAGCCTGCCGCACACGCTCGCTGCCGCGTTGCTTCATGGCCCGCGCGCGGTTGAAGGTTTTTCTGAGAGCGCGATGGCTGATGTTAAGCTTCATGCACTGGCGGATTTGGTTGAGGCCGAAGCGGATAGCGAGATGGAAGCGGCCTTTCCCGCGCATTTCGGCAGTACTCTGATGCTCGAGGTCGAAGGCGCACCGATCCGCCGAGTCAAGGTGCTGGATAGCCTCGGCACGCCGGCGCGCCCCATGACGCGGGACGCGCTGATCGCGAAGTTCGACCAGCTGGTCGCGCCGACCGGCCTCGCGCTCGGCGGCGCGGTGATTGCCGAGACGATCGATCACCTTGGCGCGGCGTCGACGCTCGATGAGCTACTCGAACCATTTCTCAAGACCCCGAGGTGGACATGACAGATAAAAGCTCGCGCGAGCGGGTGACCAGCGATTCGGTCCCCGAATCGCAACTCAAAAGCGATGTCGCGCGCATGATGGAAGTGTTGGCCAAAGGCGGCGTCGCGCTCGTGCCGCTCGATGTCGCTTATGGCATCGTCGCCATGCGAGAAGCCGGTATCAGAAAAATCTTTACCGCCAAACAGCGCTCCTATGAAAAGCCGAGCGGCATGTTTGCGAATGCCGAGCTCAGCCGGGCCATCCACATCATGGAGCCGGCCAAGCACGACATGGTGCGCGAATTGATCGCCGAAGAGCGGATTCCGTTTTCGGTCGTGGCGCCCTTCCGCGCCGACCACGCGATCTTTCGTTCGGTTGATCCGTTCGTGCTGCAATCGTCCACCAAGATCGGCACGATCGACATGCTCCTGAACGCCGGGCAATTCCACGACGAAATCGCGCGCCAAGTGCTCGAACGCGGCACGCCGGTGTTCGGTTCCTCCGCCAACACCTCGATGACCGGCAGCAAATACCGCCTCGGCGATATCGATGCGCCGGTGCGCGAGGCCGCCGATATTTCGTTCGATTATGGTCTGTCGAAATACGTCAATCCGGAGGGACGCTCGAGCACGATTGTCGATTTCCGCGACTTCACGGTGGTGCGCAAGGGAGTTTGCTTCGAGCAATTGAGCCGCGCCTTCATGAACCGCTTCAAGGTCGAGATCCGGCTTGTGCCGGGTGTCACGGCGGGCTTGTGACGGGCCGAGCGAGGCCGCGATGATGCGAAGCGCCGGGGCAATCAAACAGGTCAGCGAGCCGCGCTATTTGAAAATCGTGCGGCAGATCGAGCGCGATATCGCCCATGAGCGCATCGCGGTTGGCGATAATTTACCGAGCGAACTCGATCTTTGCCGGCGGCTCGGCGTCAGTCGGTTTACCGTGCGTCAAGCGATCAGGCATTTGAGCGATTCCGGCATGGTCGTGGCGCGCCGCGGCTCCGGCACATTGGTCACCGCGCGCTCGCCGCGCCGCTCGTTCATTCACGCCGTCGAATCGCTTGAAGAACTCAGCCAATACGCCAGGACGACGCGCTTCGAGATCGGTCCGTTCGAGCGGGTGGTCGCGGGCGTGGGCTTGGCGCGGCGGCTCGGTTGCCGGCGCGGCCAGACTTGGTGGCGCACCGAGGGTTATCGCCATGGCACCACGGAAGAGAGCGGCGACGCGCCGATCTGCTGGACCGAGGCGTTCGTCGCCGAGGAATTTTCTCGCATCAATGAGCTTGGCGGCTCGACCAATGCGCATTTGTTCAATTTCATCGAGACCGAGTACGACGAGCGGATTCTCGAAGTATCTCAGACGCTCCGCGCCGTGCTGGTGCCGGCTGGTATCGCGCTGATGCTCGAGGTCGAGCCTGGTTCGCCGGCGCTTGAGGTCGACCGCTTCTATCGCTCGGCGCGCGGCAAGATTGTCGAATTCGCGTCGAGCATCCACCCCGCCGACCGCTTCAGCTACACCATGCGGCTCTGGCGCGACGTCAAGGGTTGAAGGTTAAGGAAAAGGAACAGGAACAGCTCATGTCCGACACCTATAAAGCCATCGGCTTCGACGCCAACCGCATCGGCTTTGGCGAACGCCCTGGCATCGCGGTGGTCGATTTTCAAAAAGGCTTCACGCGCCCTGAATTCGCGCTCGGCGGCCGGCCCCTGGTCGAACGCGCGGTTGAGAACAGCGCGCGTCTGTTGAAAGCCGCGCGCGCGGCCAATTTGCCGGTGGCGACCTGCTATACCGCCTACACCTCGCGCCGCGACATGCAGCATTGGAAAATCGCGCCGGTCTTGAAGGACTTCATCCACGGCAATCCGGCGACCGAGCTCGACGAGCGCATCTATGTGAAGGGCTACGACACCGTGTTCTGCAAGACCGGGCCGTCGATCTTTTTTCAAACCGCGATCACCTCGTTCTTCGTCAAGGAGCGCGTCGATACGGTGATCGTACTCGGCTGCAACACGTCGGGCTGCGTGCGCGCCTCGATCAATGACGCGTTCTCCTATGGCTATCGCGTGATCGTGCCGGAGCCCTGCGTCGGCGATGTGGAAGAGGGCCCGCATAACGATAATCTGCGCGATGTCGGCCGGCGTTATGCCGATGTCGTCGGGCTCGACGAGGTGCTCGATTACATCGAGCAAATCCGCCACCGAAATTCGCCCGCCTAACTTCCCTCCAACCGCCGCATCACGCGGTTGAGCATGCCCTGATTGATCGCCTGACGCTCCTTGGCCAGCCGATCGGCCTCGGTCAGTCGTTCCAACAGGCCAAGCGCGCGTTCGAGCGTCGCCTCGCGCCGCGCGATCAGGGTCGCGCTCGCGGACTTATCGGCCGCCATCACCTCGAGCCGCGCGGTCGCCTCGGCCAACAGGGTCTCGACCCGGCCACGCAATTCGCGCTCGTGGCTTAAGGCCTCGGTCGCCGAATCAAGCAGGGTCAGCGCCCGGTCGAGCGTGGTCAGCACCGAGCGATGCTGTTTGTCTTCGCTCGCCATGCGCGCCAAGGCTTCTTCGAGTCGCTCGAGCGTGCGCGCCAAAAGCTCGCGCAAGCGCGCGGCCTCGGTCTCGCTCGCCGCCGCGCGGGCAAGCGCCGCATCGCGTTCGGCTTGGACGCCATTCAGGGTTTTGATCGCGCGATCGAGCGCCACCTGCTGGCGCTCGGCCAAGGCGTCGACCTGAATCAGGCTTTCCTCGCGCTCGCCGAGCGTATCCCTGAGTTCGAGAATCTCATCGACCAGAAGGTCGACCGCATCGCTCTCCGACAATTCGGCCCCGGCCTCAGCCGCCAGCCGCTCGCGGCTTTGCAAGGGCGGCATGACGCGCCAATGGCCCCGATTGTCGCGAAAGCCGCGCAATTGGCCCGAGCGGATATATTGGCGAACCCTGACGGTAGAAATGCTGAGCCGTTCGGCGGCTTCACGCACGCTGAGCGGCGCTTCGGGCGCCGTATCGGCCATCGTCATGGCATTCTGACTCACAAAAAAGCGCGGGCCGCGCAAAGTGGCCCAACGCGGCCCTTGGCGCAAGATCATACCAAATTCGCCCCCCGGCTCCATGGCCCCATGAGACCGCACGCCATGGCTGGGAATCGTGGCCCGACCTGCTAGGCTCTCCGAAACAACGGGGGGAGGCGTCGCCATGGATTTGATCCTCAAGGGCGGCACGGTGGTTACCGCGTCGGAAACAACCCGAGCCGATCTCGGCATCGAGGGCGGCCGCATCAAACAGATCGGCACCGGGCTTGGGCCGGCCGGGCGCGAGATCGACGTGACCGGCAAATATCTGTTTCCGGGCGGCGTCGACGTACACACCCATGTCGAGTTCACGCTCCTGGGTGAAACCACGGTCGATGATTTTCATTCATCGACCATCATGGCGGCGTGCGGCGGCATCACCACGATCGTCGATTATGTGCTGCCCAATCCCGGTCAATCGCTGATCGACGCGGTTGAAATGTGGAACGGCCGCGCCAAGGGCAAGACCGTGATCGATTACGGCCTGCACCCGACGTTGTTCAAGCCGACCGAGCGCACGCGGGGCGAAATGGCCGATCTCGCGAGCGATGGCTATACCAGCTTCAAAATTTTCATGACCGGCCTCGCCGAGTTCGATCATTACGCGCCCGATTATTTGAAGGCCATGGCGCAGGCCGGCAAAAGCGGCGCGATGGTCAACATCCATTGCGAGGATCAATGCTGCATCACCTATTTGACCGAGCAGCTCGAGCGCGAGGGCAAAAATAATGTCCGCCACTTCGCCGATTCGCGCCCGCGCATCGCCGAGGGTATCGCGGCTAAACGCGCGGTCGACATGGCATTTCTGGCCGATGCGCCGGTTTATCTCGTGCATTTGTCGTGCCAGGAAGGGCTGGATGCACTGAACGATGCGCGCGCGCGCGGCCAAGCGGCCTATGGCGAAACGCGGCCGATCTATTTGCATCTCTCGAAGGATCGCTTCAAGGACGAGAAAGACCCCGAGCGTTATGTCGGCTGGCCGCCGCTCCGCGATGCCGATCAAATGGAAGTGCTCTGGCAGGCGCTTGACTCAGGCGTGTTGCAAACCCTCGCGACCGATCACACCAGCTTCTCGATGGCGCAAAAGAAGAAGCACAAGAAGGTCGAGGATTTGGTGCCCGGCATGTCGGCGCTCGAAACCATGTTGCCCATGCTCTATTCCGAAGGCGTGCTCAAGAACCGGTTGAAGCTCAATCGCTTCGTCGATGTCACCGCGACCGCGCCGGCCAAGCTCTTCGGCCTCTACCCGCAAAAGGGCACGATCGCGGTCGGCTCCGACGCCGACATTCTGGTGTTCGACCCCAAAAAGCCGGTCACCATTCGCCAGCAGGATCTTCATTCGCGTCAGGATTGGGAGTTGTTCGAGGGCTTCAAGGTCACCGGCTGGCCGGCCATGACGATTTCGCGCGGCGAGATCATCGTCGAGAACGGCAAGTTCCTGGGCCAGGCCGGGCGCGGCAAATTGATCAAACGCAAAACCTTCACCACGCATTGAGCCGGCCAACACGGACAATCATGAGGGGGACAACGCCATGGCGCTGATCGGCGAATGTTTCGAATATATCGACAAGCGGTTTTTCAACCTCACCGTGCCGAGCGGCTTTCTCGATAAGCTCTATGAGGGCTGCCGCTGGGCCGAAGGGCCGGTCTGGTTCGCCGATGGCGGCTATTTGGTTTGGAGCGATATCCCGAACAACCGCATGTTGCGCTGGACGCCCGAAGGCATTGGCGTGTTCCGCGCCAATGCCAATTATTCCAACGGCAATACGCGCGATCGGCAAGGGCGCCTGGTCACTTGCGAGCATGGCGGGCGGCGCGTCACGCGCACCGAGGCCGATGGCTCGATCACCGTGATCGCCGACAAATACAAAGGCAAGAAGCTCAATTCGCCGAACGACGTGGTGGTGAAATCCGACGGCTCGGTTTGGTTTACCGATCCCGATTACGGCATCATGAGCGATTATGAAGGCTTCAAGGCCCCGCGCGAGCAGGCCGGTTGTTTCGTCTATCGGGTCGATCCGAAATCGGGCGCGGTCAGCGTGGTCGCCGATGATTTCGTCAAGCCGAACGGCCTCGCGTTCTAGCCCGATGAAAAAACGCTTTATGTCGCGGATTCCGGCGTCACGCACGATCCGTCCTGGCCGCACCATATTCGCGCGTTCGATGTGGTGAACGGCAAACAGCTGAAAAAATCGCGCGTCTTCGCGGTCATCGACAAGGCATTTCCCGATGGCTTCCGGCTCGATAGTGAAGGCCATGTGTGGACCAGCTCGGGCGCGGGCGTCGCCTGCTATCACCCCGATGGCACGCTGCTCGGCCGCGTCAAGATTCCGGAATTCGTCTCGAACCTCACCTTTGGCGGCGAGCGGCGCAATCGCCTCTTCATCACGGCGACGACCTCGCTCTATTCGGTCTATGTCGGCGCGCGCGGCGCGCAGACGCCGTGATCCTACGTTCGGCCGGCACGAATTAACTAGCCCGTCCTATTCACGACGATCACTGATTTTCGTACTGGAGCGGCGAGCGTTGCGATGACGACGCGGGTGGCCGTGGCGCTGGCGAGGGCGCTGGGCGGGGTCTGGAAAGTGCTGCGGTTGGAGGTTGCGGGAGGGGCTCGAGGG
>CAMDNF010000052.1:0-18907 GCA_945902735.1 Rhizobium sp. Q54
GTCGATGGCGGCAGGATGACGGAAGGCGATGACGGTGGTATCTCTCGACATGGCGTATCGCTCCTTTCGGGAGGTTCTGGCAGGCTTGACACCCGCCTCGATACGCCGCCTTCAATCAATCGTCGTCACCCAGATTCCCGCATAGCTCAGTTTACCGTGGCCCCCCCCTAATCGATATCGTTCATGTCCACGGTCGCGACTGGATTGTTTTGGCGCCGGCTTGGTACATCGACCAGCCTCTAGCGGTCTTCGTTTTCCAGTCTCGCGGTGTACGCGATCATTCGCTGGTTTGCCTGTTCGAGGGGAATTTCGTTTTGACGAGGCGGTAGACAATCAACAATTGGGGAGAGGGCAATGGCGCCGCGCAAACCCGCCGGGAACCGGGCCTTCACAGCCCCTGATGTCGGGGCCCGCGAAACCGCGAAAAGTCTTGGTGGGCCCGGCAGGACTCGAACCTGCAACCAGACCGTTATGAGCGGCCGGCTCTAACCAGTTGAGCTACGGGCCCGGATCAACCAAGCTCGGCGCACCCTAATGTGTTGCTCGGAGCGGTCAAGCGTGCGTTCACCGAGAGTTAGCCTAATTCGACGCCCGCGTCGAAATCAGGGCGGTTGGGCAGGGGCGTTTGCCGTGCTCGGGATCATGGCCATGGCGATGATGGCGCTGCCGGTTGCCGCCGGCGAGCCTGCGGGCGATGCGGCGCGTGGCGGCGTGCTCTTTAAGAAGTGCCAGGGCTGTCATCCGCTGAAGCCCGGCAAGCACAATAGCTGGGGGCCCAATCTCTATCGTGTGATCGGCCGAAAGGCCGGCAGCGCCGAAGGCTATGGCTATTCAGCGGCGCTGCAAGCGGCGGATTTCATTTGGAGCGCAGCGCGGCTTGATGAATTCTTGCGTGATCCGAAAGCCAATCTTCCCGGCACCACGATGGTCTTGAAACCGCTGCCCGATGCGGCGGCGCGTGCGGATATCATCGCTTATCTCGCCGCCGCTTCGGCGCGCGAGTAGATTTTTTCGATGGCTTGAGGGCGAGCGTCGCGCGGCGGAGATAGCGCATTGCCTCGGGCGTGCCCTTGAGCAAGGGCGACAGCCGCTCGCGCACCATGGCGTGATAGGTGTTGAGCCAGCCAAGCTCGTCCGCGCTCATCAAGGCGGTATCGATCAAACGCCGATCAATCGGCACCAGGGTCAGGGTTTCGAAGCCGCGCATCGGCCGCTCATGGCCCTTGAGCCCCTCAAGCGCCTGCACCACAACAAGGTTCTCGATCCGAATGCCAAAGGCGCCGGTTTTGTAATAGCCGGGCTCGTTCGACACGATCATGCCGGGCTCGAGCGCGACCATATTGGGCAATTTCGAAATACGCTGCGGCCCCTCATGCACGCCGAGATAGCTGCCGACGCCATGGCCCGTGCCATGATCGAAATCGAGGCCGGCCTGCCAGAGATATTGCCGCGCCAGCGCATCGAGCTGCGAGCCCGCCGTGCCGGCCGGAAAGTGCGCGAGTGCGAGCGCGATGTGGCCCTTGAGCACGCGGGTAAAGCGATCGCGTTGTTCGGGCGAGGGCTTGCCGATCGCGATGGTGCGCGTAACGTCGGTCGTGCCGTCGAGATATTGCCCGCCTGAATCCAAGAGATAGAGCGTGCCGGGCTCGAGCCGCCGGTCGGTCGCCGGCGTCACGCGATAATGCACGATCGCGCCATTCGGCCCGGCGCCAGAAATGGTTTCAAAGCTTGGGCCCATGAAGCGTTCGTTCTTTTGTCGCTCAGTCAGCAGGCGATCGGCCGCCGCGCTTTCTTTCAAACGGCCCTTTGCCGCCGTGCGCTCAAGCCAGGCGAGAAAGCGCACGAGCGCGGCACCATCGCGCCCATGCGCGGCGCGCGTGCCGTCCAGCTCGATCGCGTTCTTACACGCTTTCGGCCGCGCGCACGGGTCGGCGCCGCGGATGAGAGTGGCGCCGGCCACGCTTAGCCGGTCGACCACCCAGCAGGGCGCGCCTTGCGGATCGATCAACACCGCGCGGCGCTGCAGGCCCAAGGCATCAAGGGCTGGGCCGAAGCCATCGGGCGCGGCGAGCGAAATTTGACGGCCGAGATGACCGCGCAAATCGGGCGAAATTTTTCTTGGATCGACAAAGAGCGTGACCGACGCATCGGCGCCGACAATGGCAAAACCATGGGGCAATGGCGTGCAGGCCACGTCGCCGCCCCGCACGTTCAAGAGCCAGGCGATCGAATCGGGTGCGCTCAGGATCGCGGCATCGGCTTTCTGGGCTTTGATCAGTGCGGCGATCTCGGCCTGCTTTTCATCGGCGGCGCGACCGGCGAATTCGAGCGCATGCGGCACGATGGGCGCGAGAGGCGGCGGCGGCTGATCATGCCACACGGCATCGAGCGGGTTGGCCGCACGGGCGATAAGGTCGGCACCCGCTGCCTTACACGCCTTGAGGTAACGCGCGCGACCATCTTCGGTGTGCAGCCAGGGGTCATAGCCAAGGCGCAGACCTGGCTCTAGATGCTCGGCAAGCCAGCGATCGGGGGGCACTTCGGTCAAATGATGACGTTCATAGAGCGTGCCATCGACCTGCGCCTCGGCCTGCAAGGTATAACGCCCATCGACAAAAATCGCCGCGCGCTCTGCCAGCACGATCGCGATGCCGGCCGAGCCGGTGAAGCCGGTCAACCAAGCGAGCCGCCGCGCGCGCCGCGCGACATATTCGCCTTGATGTTCGTCGGCCAGCGGCACCAAAAAGCCATCGAGCGATTGCCGACGTAGCTCGGCGCGAAGGGCGGCGAGCCGGGCCGGCGCGACTTTTTTTTCATCACCGCGATCCATGGCAATGCGGAGCGCATTTTTTAGCGCGATCAATTGCCGGTCGAGCGCGGCCGAGCGGGTTGGCGCGATTTGCGCGAGCCACGCCGCGTCATGCTTTTCATCGGCCGAGGCGGCGACACCCTTGATCAAGGCGAGCGCGGCCGCGCCACCCAGGGGAATCCCGGCTTTATCGAGCGCCGCGGCGAGCGCCGCCTCTTTGGCCAGGCTCTTGATTGATCGTGTTTGCATGGGTCTATCCTAGGCTGCTCATTCTAATGTTTGGTTAGACTCACGGCCAGCCCAGGCGGCGGGGCCCTCGCGCCAGCGCCACAGTGGTCCAATCGCCATCGACCAAACGGCGCTTGAGCGAAAGCCCTTGCGCCCGATAGGCCGCGAGCACGCTGGCCTCCTGGCGAACCAATATGCCCGACAAAACCAAAAGCCCGCGCGGCGCCAAGGCATGGCGGAGTTTTGGCGCCAGCGCGATGAGCGGTCCGGCCAAGATATTCGCGCAGATCAGGTCATAGGGACCGCCCTGGGCGACGGCGCGCGCGGCAAGGCCACGGCTCTCAACCGCCTGGACCAGTGCGCCGACCTGATTGATTTTGGCCGCCGCGCGACTGGCGATGACGGACAGTTTTTCGATGTCGGCGGCGATGACGGGCCCGCGCCATAGGCGCGCGATGGCGATGGCCAGAATGCCTGAGCCCGCGCCGAGATCGAGCGCGCGTTGTATGACATGGCCGCGCCGCTTTGCGCGTTCGATCAGCCGCAAACAACTTTGCGTCGTGGCATGACGGCCTGAGCCGAAGGCGAGACCCGCCTCGATACGCAGCGCGACGCGGCCGCGTGGATCGATGTCGTGATGCGCGGCATGGATCAGAAAGCGCCCAAGCGCGATGGGCGGTGCGTCGCGTTCGACATGGGCGATCCAATCAAGCGCCGGCAGGGGCTCGACCACGACGCTGTCGTCGGGCAAGCCTTGAGCGGCGAGGGCGCGGCGCGCTTCGTCCGCCAATCGATGGGCGGTTGATTGGTCAGGCGCGATGGCGCGGAGTTGCCACTGATCGTCGGGCCGGTTTTCAAGCGGGTGGTCCTCGGCGATGGCTTCCGACAGCAAGGCATCGGCCAAAGGTTCGAGCGCGGCTTCGAGCGCCGGCAGCGCGCGATAGCGTAGTGCGATGGTGACTTGATATTGCGTGTCGGGCACCGAGGACGGGTTAGGCGGCGACGACAAAGCTGTCAATCACCTTTTTTGTGCCGGCCTTATCGAAGGCGATTTCGAGCTTATTGCCATCGACGTTTCGCACGCGGCCATAGCCGAATTTTTGGTGGAACACGCGGGTGCCGACATTGAAGGCGGCGGCCTCTGACGTCGCATGCACCGGGCGCGCTTGGATCGCAATTTGCGGCGCGCGGCTGCGGCCGAAGCGTTCGGCGGTTTCGGGCCCGATTTGGCGATCGGCGCGCCAGCCAGAGGCGGTATCGTCATTGGCCTGCGCACGAGCGGCGCCACGCGCGGATAATTCATTGTCGGCTTCGACATGATCGGGCGGCAATTCATCGACAAAGCGCGAGGGAATCGCGCTCAGCCATTGATTGTAGACCCGACGATTGGCGGCAAAGAGAATATGGGCGCGGCGTCGCGCGCGCGTCAGGCCGACATAGGCGAGGCGGCGTTCCTCTTCGAGCCCGGCCGCGCCTTTTTCGTCGAGCGCGAGTTGGTGCGGGAACAAGCCTTCCTCCCAGCCGGGCAGGAACACCGTATCGAATTCGAGCCCCTTGGCGCTATGCAGCGTCATGACATTGACCATATCGGTCGAGGCGCCGTCATCGCGGTCCATCACAAGGCTGACATGCTCTAAAAACGCGCCGAGCGTTTCGAAATCTTCGAGCGCGGCGACCAATTCCTTCAGATTTTCGAGCCGGCCGGGCGCCTGGGGCGATTTATCCTTTTGCCACATTTCGGTGTAGCCCGATTCATCGAGCATGCGTTCGACCAGTTCGACGTGAGTCATCGCAGCCAGGGCGGTGCGCCAGCGCGCGAACGCGGCGAGCAAATCGGCGAGGGCTTGGCGCGGCTTCGGCTTCAACTCATCGGTTTCGATCAAGGCTTCGGCGGCGCGATAGAGCGAACCATTACGTGCGCGAGCTAGGCTGTGAACGGCCTGCAAGGCGATGTCGCCGAGGCCGCGTTTTGGCAAATTGACGATGCGCTCGAAGGCGAGGTCATCATCGGGTTGCATCAGCACGCGGATATAGGCGATGGCGTCGCGGATTTCCTGACGCTCATAAAAGCGCAAGCCACCAACGACGCGATAGGGCAGGCCGATCGCCAGAAAGCGTTCTTCAAAGGCGCGGGTTTGGAACCCAGCGCGGACCAAGACCGCCATTTGGCTGCGCCGATCGCCTTTGCGCGAGAGGCGCTCGATTTCCTCGCCGACGCGACGTGCCTCGGCATCGCCATCCCACACGCCGCTGATTTTGACGGGGTCACCCGCGGCGCCTTCGGTCCACAAGGTTTTGCCGAGCCGGCCGGCATTGTGCGCGATCAGGCCGGAGGCGGCGCCGAGGATATGGCCGGTCGAGCGATAATTGCGTTCGAGCCTGATCACCGTGGCGCCGGGAAAATCGGCGTCGAAGCGCAGGATGTTGCCGACCTCAGCGCCGCGCCAGCCATAGATCGATTGGTCGTCATCGCCGACACAGCAAATATTGCTGAGACCTTGGGCGAGCAAACGGAGCCACAGATATTGCGCGACGTTGGTGTCCTGATATTCGTCGACCAGGATATAGCGGAAGCGCCGTTGATACTCGGCGAGCACATCGGGTTGTTTCGCGAACAGCGTGAGGTTGTGTAATAGGAGATCGCCGAAATCGACCGCGTTTACGGTCTTCAGGCGCTCTTGATAGGCCTCATAAAGTTTCTTGCCGCGGCCATTGGCGAATTCGGCGCCATCGGTATCGCCGACGCGCGAAGGGTCGAGCCCGCGATCCTTCCAGCGTTGAATGACGATCGAGAGCGTGCGCGCCGGCCACCGTTTTTCGTCGATGTCGCCGGCCTGCAAAAGCTGCTTCAAGAGCCGCACCTGATCGTCGGCGTCGAGAATGGTGAAGTCGGCGCGCAGGCCGACCACCTCGGCATGGCGGCGCAAAATGCGGGCGGCCATGGCATGGAAAGTGCCAAGCCACATGCCTTCGACCGGGCGGCCCAGGAGCTTCGAGACACGCTCGACCATTTCGCGCGCGGCGCGGTTGGTGAAGGTGACCGCGAGGATTTGGCTCGGATAGGCGCGGCCCTGATCGATGATATGTGCGAGGCGCGTGGTCAAGACGCGCGTCTTGCCGGTGCCGGCGCCGGCGAGGACCAGAACCGGCCCCTCGGTCGCTTCGACCGCCGCGCGCTGCTCGGGGTTGAGCGACTCTAAATAGGTCGGCGCGGCGCGCAACGGGGCCGCGGCCAGAGGTGGCGCCTCGGCGATGCTGGACAGGTCTGAAAGGTCGAAAGGGTCGGACATGGGCTCGGGCTGCGCGATTCGGTGTCTTTATAACATGGGGTGGCGGAGGCCGAGGAACTAATGCTGCCCGCTTGGCGGGGTAAGCCGCACCTCTTCGATGTCGAGCTCATGCTGGACGCGCCGCAGCACTTCATCGCCGATCTGTTTTTCACGGTGGAGCTTGACCAATCGGCGACGCTCGGCCGTGACGGCGGCGAGGCGCAGGCGCTTGGTTGCCTCATCGAGGCCGCCAGCGGTCAACCCAACCAAGCGCTCCTGCTTCAGGCGCGCGGCATATTCGGCGCGCACCGGCTCGACCATTTCAGGATTGAGCCCAGCCTCTTTGGAATGACGGTCAATCTCCTCGATCGCGGCATGGGCGATTTTGAAGCGCGCCAAATGTTCCTCGGGCCATTCTTGCGTTCTAAGACCAACGCCAAGCCAACGAATGAGCGGCGCCAGAGTCAGACCCTGAAACACCAGCGTAATCATAATGACCACGAAGGTCAGGAAGATGATCAGGTCGCGGTTGGGGAAATAGACCGCCGCGTTTGTGACATAGGGCAGAGCGAGCGCGGCGGCCAGCGAAACGATGCCGCGCATGCCGCACTACCCCATGACCGAGGCGTTGCGCCAGTCGAGCGGCGTTTCATTCTCACGCAGTTTCCGGGAGAAGAGACGCGGGATATAGGCGCTCGGCATGACCCAGGCTAGACGCGCCGCGATCGCGGCGCCACCAATCGCCAGCGAATAGAGCAGGAGCCCGTGCCAGGCATAGCCGACCAGGCCGTCGAACACCTGGCGCATTTGAAGCCCGATCAGAATGAAGACGAAGCCATTGAGCAGGAAGAGGAGGGTGTCCCAAACGGCTGTGCCTTGCATGCGGTTTTGCGCGGAGAATACCGCCGGTGCGTGCCAGCCGCGCATCAGGCCAGCGGCCACGACCGCGAGCACGCCCGAGCCATGGGCATATTCCACCACCATATAGATCGCATAGGCTGAGAGGATCGAGATCACGATCTCAATCATCGGATCGCCGATGCGGCGATGGATCAAAATGAAGATGTAACCAAGGAAAACACCAATCGCGCTTCCGATGGCGGCCAAAGCAAGGAATTCCAAGATTCCATGACCGATTGAGAAGGCACCGGTCACGACCGCGGCGACGACGAATTTGTAAACAACGAGCCCGGTCGCATCATTGACCAGGCTTTCGCCTTCGAGCACGACGACAGTGCGCCGATTGATACGAAGGCGGCTGAACACCGCCGTCGCGGCGACCGCATCGGGCGGCGAGACGATTGCCCCCAGTACGAAGGCGGCGCCCCAGCCGAAGCCGGGGATCAAGGTCGCGGCGACAACCGCGACCGCGCCGGTGGTCGCTACGACGAGGCCGATCGCGAGCATCGAAATCGGTTGCAAATTCGCCCTGAATTCGCGCCATGGGGTGAAGATGGCGGCGTGATAGAGAACCGGCGGCAGCACCAGAAGAAGAATCAGGTGCGGGTCAATCTCGATCACCGGCAGGCCGGGAATAAACGCGAGCGCGAGGCCGCCGATGACGAGAACGATTGGGACGGGCACGTGGAGACGGCGCGCACCCCAAGCGAGAACCACCGCGACGCCAAGCAACAATAGGAGAACCGGCCAGGTGCTCATCCGTTCACCCGCATTGGCCGATTGAACCCTCTGCGCACACTGTCTTGCCGTCGATCCACAGCGCGCCGCTTAGATTCGCATTTCGAAAGGCCGTGCGGCCGATCTGTGCGCCGGTCAGATTCGCTGCGCGCAAATCGGCACGAAAAAAGATGGCGCTGCGCAAATCGGCGCCACTTAAATTCGCGCCGGCGAGGCTCGCCTTGGTGAAATCGACTTCATAGAGGCGCGCGTTTTCGAAATTCGCGTTGGCTAGGTTCGTGCCAACAAATCTGGCGCGCCGTGCGTCGACCCCCTTGAGGTCGGCGCCAGAAAGATCGGCTCCCGTGAAGAACGCCTCACGCAAATTCGCGCCTTTGAGGTCGTGGCTTTTGAGGTCGACGCCATCCATCAAGCACCGCTGCCAATTGACGCCGGGTGTTGGCGCATCGGAGCAGGCGGCAATGGCGCCGTTGATCGTGACCCAAAGCAGAAACCCAAGCAAAAGACTGCCACCGACGATACGGTGCCAATAACGCGTCATACTCGCACCGACTTTCTTACGCTCTCGGCAAAGGCGCGATGCCGCGTGGCGAACAAAATACCAACGACGAATGGCAATCTTGGGCTTGATCGCACCTAGGCAGGCTCCGGATCGTCATCCGGGCGGTCTTTGCGACGGTCGAGTTTTTTGCCCTTGAGGCCGGCGTCTTGCCGTTCGGTCTCCTGCCGGGTGGCAAGGCGCTCCGCCTTAGTGCGGCCCGTGCGCGCACGATTGGCGGCCGCGCGTGGCCCCTTTTCGGCGCGCTCGGCCTTCTTACGAAACTGATTCAGATTGACCACATCACCCATGACGACGTCGCCTTCCGTTTGCCGCGTCGGCTCGCTTGACTGTTCCCAACGCGCCCGGATCGTTACAATAGGCTAACTGAAACACCGTACCGTGTTAACCCGCTTCTCCGCTTGGGCTGGCATCGCGGCCCACCCTGATCGTCCGTTCGAGGTTCGTCTTTGATGAAGATCCTTTACGGCGTTGGCGCGCTGATCGTTCTGATCGTGATCGCGTTGTTCGTCGCGCCGATCTTAATTGATTGGGATGGCTTGAAGCCCTCCATCATCGAACGCGCCGAGGTTCGCCTGGGGCGGAAATTGGCGATCGACGGTCCGATCGAGGTCAGTTTTCTGCCGATTCCCAAGGTTTCGGTCAGCGACGTCAGGCTGGCCAATTTGCCGGGCGCCAATGTCGCCGATATGGCCAGGGCCAAGCGGCTCGACCTTGATCTCGCGGTCGGCCCGCTGCTCGGTGGCGATATCGTGCCGGTCAAGATCGTGCTGGTCGACCCTGTCATCGAGCTTGAGCGCTTGGCGAGCGGTCAGGCCAATTGGCAGTTCGAGCCCAGGGCCACGCCGGCCGCCGACTCGGCTTCCGCCGACCCCGAGGCCAAGCCGACCACGTCCGCCACCAAGTCGGACGACGCGGCAAATTTGGACGCGGACGGCGGTGGCCTCGGCACATCGGCCATTCAAGCGCTCGAGTTGCGGAATGGCACCGTGGTCTATCGCGATGCCCGCTCCAAGCATGTCGAGTATTTGCATGACATCGATGCAACGCTGAGCGCGCGCGAAGAGGGTGGTCCCTATCAGGCACGCGGCGTGATGAAATTACGCGAGCGACCGATCGAATTCGAAGGCGTGCTCGGGCGAACAACGCGCGGCGCGCCGACTCCGCTCAACCTCAAAATCACGTTGGACGAAACGGCGGCGCGGCTCGGCTTTGAGGGTGCGTTCGAAGCGGAGGGCGCAAAGGGCGCGGGCACGCTCAGCGTCGAGGGCAAGGATTTCGCCAAGGCACTCGAGCGCTTCAATATCGCCTTGCCTGATGCCACGCCGGATCTTGCCAAGCCCTTTGTGTTATCGGGCGCGATCTCGGGCGATAGCAAAAGGTTCGACGCCAAGGACTTGCAAATTCGCGTGGGCGAGATTTCGGCCAATGGCGCGGCCTCTTATGTGTCGGGCAAACCCGATCAACTCGATCTTGTTCTCGTTTTGAATAGTCTCGATCTCGATCTGTTGAGCGGGGCTGAGCCCACGGCGAAGACCGACAACAAGAGCAAGCACAAGGCCGGCGCAACGGAGGGCGAGATTTCTCCCGCGGCCGGCGCAAAGGCCGCGGCCGAGGAAGCCGGCACTGGCCTGCCAATGGATTTGAATGCCTCGATCAATTTGACGATCGAGGCGGTCAAATATCGCGCCTCGGTCATTCGCGCAGCGGAGGTACTCTTTTTGCTCGAAAAGGGCGTGGTTACGGTTCAACAGGCGCGGGCCGAATTGCCTGGCGGGGCCGCGGCCTCATTGACCGGCAAGTTCACCATGCCCAAAGGACAAGCCGCGTTTGATGGCGGGCTTGAGGTTCGCACCGATGATTTGCGGACGCTCGCGGCTTGGCTCGGCGTCGATTTGGCCGATGTGCCGGCCGATCGCTTGCGCCGGCTCGCGCTTTCGACGACGTTCAAGGCCAGCGAAGAGAATGTCGTGATTCCGAAGCTCACCGCCAAATTCGACAATTCGACGCTCAATGGATCGTTGGCCGTCGCCAACGCGGCCGAGACAGGGCGCCCCCAAATCACCGCGAATCTTTCACTCGACCGCTTGGTGCTGGATGCCTATAGGCGTGCACCCGATGCCGCGCCTCCGGAAGGCACGGCCGCCCCAGAAAAAGACGACGGTAAGAAGGCTGATAGGGCAAAAAAAGAATCGTCGCGCGCAGGGCCGAGCGGGAGCAGCGTGCTCAGCGACTATGACATTGCCGGCACGGTCCGCATCGACACGCTGAGCTATCGCGATCTCAAATTCACCGGCATTGAGGTTAAACCAGAGTTGCGCGATGGCGTGCTCAAGATTGGCGCGCTTAACATCGCCGATGTCGCGGGCGTGGCGCTGGTGGCCAGCGGCGAGGGTCGTGCGCTTGAGAGCGAGGCACCGCAATTCTTAGCCGCGATCGAGGTGAAGGCGGCCTCGTTGGCGCCGCTCGCGCGGGCACTTGATTTGGGGGAGGACATTCGGTTCGAGGCCCTGGGCCGATCGGAATTGAATCTAAAAATTTCGGGCACACCCGATGTGCTGGCGCTCGATGGACAACTATCGACCAAGGCGGGCCGGCTTAGCTTCAAGGGCGATGTGGGGTCGATCAGCACCGAGCCGCGTGTGGCGCTCGATCTCGACCTCGCGAACGCGACGGAAGAATCGATCCGCGCTTTGTTCGGGTCACGACCGGCGCGCGGGGCCGAGCCTGCCAAGCCCATTTGGTTGCGCGGGCGGCTGAGCGGTGATCAGAACGCGCTCGCCTTCGCAGCCCAATCGCTCGCCTATGGCGAGACCGAATTGGCGGGCGACATCGGTGTTCGTTTCGGGGGCAAGCGGCCGTTCGTGAGCGCCGCGCTGAAGAGCCCGCATATGGCGGCGCCAAGCGGCGATGGCGCGGCGGCGCCGGGCGATGCCCCGTCATCGACGGGCGAGGCCGCTGGCGGCGCCGGAAGCGGCAAGAGCGGCCGCGCGAACAATGGCGCAGAGCCAACCGGCGCGGCGCGTTGGTCGCGTGAGTCGTTCGATCTCGCCGTACTCAGCCAAGTCGACGGCGAATTCAAGATCGAGGCCGATCGCCTGTCGCTTGGAAAATGGCTGGCTGAGCAATTTTCGATCGAGGCGACGTTGAAAGACTCTGTGCTGGACATTGCGCGCCTCAATGGCCGGTTGTTCGACGGCGCGCTATCGGGCCATGGACGCGTGAACGGCGGCGAGCAGCCCAGTTATGCGCTCAATTTCTCGCTGGCCGATGCCGATATCGATGCGCTTTTGCGGGCCACCGGCAAAGCCGATGCCGCGACGGGGCGCGTGACGGTCGAAGGTGAGTTCAACGCCACGGGTAATAGCGAACACGCGATTGTCAATTCGCTCGGCGGCGACGTCGTGATGCATGGTCGCGACGGCACGATCGAGGGTGTCGACCTCGGTGCCGTGGTGGGCGCGCTCGGCAGCCTCGGTGATCTCGGTAGTCTGGCGGACGCGGGCGGCTTGGTGCAGGGCGGCCTCTCCAAGGGTCGCACGCAGATCAAGTCGCTCGATGGCGCGGTGCGCTTCGTCAATGGCGTCGGGCGTACGGACGATGTTCGCGTGGTCGCCGATGCCGGTGTCGGGGCCATTGTGGGCGAGGCCGATCTACCGCGTTGGCGGCTCGATATGACCGCGACGTTTACGGTCGACCGACCACCCGGCACGCCGCCCTTTGGCGTGCGCCTCGTCGGCCCGATCGACAAGCCGACCCGCCAATTCGCGATCGACCCATTGATGGCGTCGATCACTGACAAGTTTAAGGACCGGCTGCTTAACGACGAGCGTCTCAAGTTGAAGCTACGTAAGGGCGCCAAAGCGGAGCCCGGCACTTTGACCGACAAGGTGTTGCGCGATGTGCTGGGCGATCCCGATGCGCCGGCACCGGGGGATGACATCCCGGCACCGATCGAGGGCGCGCCGCCGCCGGAGCCCTTGCCGAGCCCCGATGCCAGTGCGGAGCCGGAGTTCGACACGCTGCCAGAGGCCGTGCCGACACCCGCGCCCGAGCCCGAACCGGCCCCGGCGGAGAAGCCGGAATTGCTCGATCTACTCAAGCAGGTGATTCCGGAGCTCTCGAAGAAGAATTAGCGCGGTGTCTTCGGGCGCTGCTCAAAGTGATTCAGCACGTAGAGCCGCAACGCGCTCGACAAATTGCCGCTCCGGCCTTTGTCGATGCCGGCGATCAGGGCATTGAGCGAGCGGCCTTCCTCGGCCGCGATCGCGGCCAGGGCTTGCCAAAATTCTGGCTCGAGAGAGACCGAGGTTTTGTGTCCGTCGAGGACGACCGAGTGTTTCTGAATGCCGGGCATCGATTTGCCCTATCGTGTCGTGCGTCGCTTGGTCCGCCGCTTTGACGCGGGCTCGGGACCAAGCATGCGCGATGGCTCGACCAAATGATCGAATAACGCTTCGGAAACATAATTAAGATCAAGGGCGGCCGCTTTCAATGTGGTGCCCTCGCGCTGCGCCTTTTGTGCCAGCCTCGCTGCCTTGTCATAACCGATCGCGGGTGTCAGTGCGGTGACCAGCATGAGCGATCGATGCAGCAATTCATCGATCCGTATTCTGTTGGGCGCAATACCGCGGACGGCGTGATCGGCGAAACTCCGCACGGCATCGGCCAATAAGCGGATCGATTGCAGGCACGCGTCGGCGATCACCGGCTTGAAGGCGTTGAGCTCCAAATGCCCATTGGCGCCGGCGATGGTGATGGTGACGTGATTGCCCATGACGCGGGCGCACACCATGGTGAGCGCCTCGGCCTGGGTTGGGTTGACCTTACCCGGCATGATCGAGGAGCCCGGTTCATTGGCCGGCAGGATCAACTCGCCAAGCCCGGCGCGCGGGCCCGAGCTCAGCAGGCGAATATCATTCGCGATCTTGGATAGGCTGACGGCGATGGTGTTGAGGGTGCCGGATAGCTCGACCATTGTGTCGTGGGACGCGAGTGCCTCAAACTTATTGGGCGCGGTTTTGAACGGCAGGCCCGTCAGACGCGCGATTTCAGACGCGAACGCGCGATCGAAGCCCTTGACCGTATTGAGCCCGGTGCCGACCGCCGTGCCGCCTTGGGCGAGCCAATAAAGGCGGGGCATGGCGGCATCGAGCCGCGCGATGCTGTTTCGTATTTGCGCCGCGTAGCCCGAAAATTCCTGGCCCAATGTTATGGGCGTCGCGTCCTGCAAATGCGTGCGGCCGATCTTGACGATGGTGCGGAATTCACGCGCCTTGGCGTCCAACGATTTTTGTAAATGGAGCAGCGCGGGGCGAAGCGCGTGTCGCGCGTTCAACGCGGCGGCGATGTGCATCGCGCTCGGAAAACTATCATTCGAGGATTGACCCAGATTGACGTGATCGTTCGGGTGTACCGGTGCGTTGAGACCGCGCCGTTTGCCAAGAATCTCATTGGCGCGATTCGCAATCACCTCATTGACGTTCATGTTGGTTTGCGTGCCCGAGCCTGTTTGCCAAACCACAAGCGGAAAGTGATCGTCGTGCCGGCCGGCAATAACCTCATCGGTGGCGGTTTCAATGGCGCGGGAAATTTTTTGGGGCAGGACGGCGAACCGTGCGTTGACCCGAGCCGCGACTTTTTTACCAACGCCAAAGCGTGAATAAGGGCGAGCGGCATCAGCTCGTCGCCGATTATGAAATTTTCGAAGGCACGCTGGGTTTGCGCGCCCCAGTAGGCGTCCGCCGGCACCTCGATCGCGCCGAGCGAATCAGTCTCCGTTCGCGTCGCCCGTTTGGCCATCGCCCGCCTCAGCGCCGAAACACGGCGATGATTTCGATATGGGGTGACCAGAGGAATTGGTCCAGCGGTATTAGGCGCTCCAATTTATAGCCGCCATCGACCAAAGCGCGCGCGTCGCGTGCGAAGGTTGCCGGGTTGCACGAGACCGCGACGATGCAGGGCACGCGCGAGGCCGCGAGTTTGGCGGCTTGCGCCGCCGCTCCTGGTCGTGGGGGATCAAACACCACAAGGTCGAATTTGCGCAGCGCCGCTTCATCAAGCGGCATGCGATTGAGGTCGCGCCGCGTGGCGGTGAGGCGGCCCGCTTGGTCGGCGCGGCGCACGGCAGCATCGAGCGCCGCAATAGATTCTGCCGCCGAATCAAAAGCTTCAACCCTAATACCGGCCTCCGCCAGCCCGAGCCCAAGCGCACCCAGCCCGCAAAAGAGATCGGCCGCCCGTTTGGCGCCCTTCGCCGCCTCAATCAGGGCCGCGACGATGGCCGCTTCGCCCGCGGCGCTCGGCTGAACAAAGCCATCGGGCGGCAGAGTTACCGGTACGCCCGAGAAGCGGATGACCGACTCGGCAAGGACGACAATCGTCTCGGCCGGGCGGTTTGCACTGGTGCTGATCGAGAGGCGGGCGAGTTTAAGATCGCGGGCAAGAGCGGCGAGCCTGGTGCGGTGCTCGGCCGAGCCGGCGTCGGAACCCATCAACACCAGATCGAGGCCGTTGTCGGTCTCGGTGATGGCAAGTTCGAGCTCGGCGCCGTTTCGGAGCAGGCGGGCAAGCGCCGTACGGAGGGGGTCAAGCGCCGCCACGATCGCCGGGGCGGTGACTGGGCACGACGTCAGATCGACGATGGCGCGCCCGCGCGCCGCGCGAAAGCCAAGGTGCACGACGCCGCGATGAACCTCGACGGCCAAGCGCACACGTCGCCTTGAGTTTGGCGGTATGCGAATAAGCGGCGCCATGGCGATGTCATGCAGGCCGCGATCGGCCAGCGCATCGACCAGCCGCGCGGTTTTGAACGCGGCGTAGGTTTGCTCGGGCAAATGCTGGAGCGCACAGCCGCCACAAACACCGAAATGCCGGCAGGGCGGCTCGACACGATCGGGTGCGGTGGAGAGCTGCTCGATGAGGCGAGCGCGGATGCCCTCGGCGGTCTCGTCCTCGATCGCGACACGCACGAATTCGCCAGGCAGAGCCAACGGCACGAACACGCGCCGGTTGCCGAGGCGCGCCACGCCATCGCCCCGCGCGCCGAGCGAATCGATGGTCAGTTCGAGCGTTGTCCCCAGAGCGCTATTGGACGGTCGGGTCACGGTGTGCCCGCGTGCCATTGGCCATCGGTCAGCACATGATCGACCAACAACAGCGCCGCAAAAGCGATGAAGACAATGCCGGTGACCATTGCCATCGCGCGCTGGACCGATAGGCGCGCGAGCCAGCGCCGCAAGCGATCGGCGGCCAGCACGAGCCCGGTCTGCCAAGCGACGTTGATCACGATCAAGGTAATGCCGAGAAGCGCAAGTTGAAGCGGCACCGAGGCGCGTGTGGGCGCCACGAAATTAGGCATCAATGCGACGAACAACATAATCACCTTGGGGTTGAGCAGATTGGTAATGATCGCATCGCGGATCGCACGGCGATAAGTGATGGCGAGCGCGCCGGTCTGGGCCTCCGCCGGAAGGCGCAGCGAACCGGCACGGATGCTTTGAACGCCGAGGAAGGCGAGATAGGCCGCGCCCGCGATGGCCACGGCCTTGAAGGCGATCGGCACCGAGACGATCAAGACCGAAAGGCCGAGTACCGCGGCCGTGATGTGACCGAGGATGCCGAGTTGCACGCCGCCGAGCGTGGTGAAGCCCACGCGTCGTCCGCCAGACATGGTGTAGCGGAGAATGAGCATCGTATCGGGCCCGGGAAACACGACGATCAACGCGGCCGCCACCAGGAAGCCAATATAAAGCGTGAGATCGAGCGGCATTAGCGGCCGCGCGGGCTGCGGCGGGCTGGTTTCTTTTTTGCTTGGGCGCGCCCTGCGGCGGCGTGGGCCTTGGTGGCGTATTCGCGCAGAATCTCCGCCTTCTCAAGCACCGCCGGTGGCACTTCGAAATAGGAGAACGAGGTTTCGCGGTCCGCATAGGGCTTGAACGGCTTCATGCCGGCGCTTTCATAGTCGCCCTGGGTCTCGTCGTCGACTTTGAAATAAACCGTGTCGGACCAAACGAGGCCGAACATCAGCGCATCGAGAAACAGGCCGTGGCCGCCAAACATCGGCCGCGCCATCACCGCGCCGAGCGGCGCCAGCCGGCTGACCATTTTGATCACGATCGGCGGCGGCATCACCTTGCGATGGGCCGGGGAGACCGGGCGGCCCTTGCGCGGTGTCTTCGTTTTCATTTCTTGCGGAAACTATCGAGCCGAATCACTTTCTCGGTCGGCGTTTCGGAAGACGCACTTGCTGGGGCGGGCGCGGCCGGTGGGGTTGGGGCTGCCGTGTTTGAGCGCGAGGCCGACGGCACGGCTTCGGGCAGATTGAGCCCGCCTTGCACCGCCCCAACGCCGCTTTCAGGCCCCGTGAATTGCAGGCCGAACTTCACGCTAGGGTCGGCGAAGCGGGTGATCGCCTTATAGGGGATCGTCAACATGCACTTCGCTTTGTTGAACGAGAGGCCGATCGAAAACGCATCGTCGCGTACGTCGAGCCCCCAATATTGATGTTGAAGCACGATGGTCATCTCGTCCGGATAGCGCTCGCGCAGGAAGTCGGGAATATCGACGCCCGGATCGCCGGTGTGGAATGAAATATAAAGGTGATGCGCACCCAACAGACCGCGCTCGGCCACATCTCGAAGGGCCTGGCGTACGACGCCGCGTAGCGCCGCGTCAACCAAGCCGTCATAACCGATCAAATCCTTGCTCACGCCCCGCCACCCCATGCGCCCCTCTGTCGGGCGCGCTCTCTATATAGAGTGGGGGGCTTCTGTTGCCCGGTGCCCCCCGGACCGCGCTTACCTAGAGACTAGGCAGCGAGCGCCATCTCATTATCGTTGGCACTTTTAGAACGGCCCGATAACGGCGGAACCATGCCGGGCAAAAACTACACCTTTATTGCGCACGTCGAGCCTGTGTCGCCCCCATAACCGGCCCTGAAGCCGCCCCGAAGGGATGGTGGAGGCGCCGGGCACTGCCCCCGGGTCCGTTACGCCTATTCCGTGAAGCGTTTATCGCCATAGCCGGCGGTTGCCCACCGGCCCCTCTAATATAGGGACGCGCCGGCCCGGTTGAAAGGGTTTCGAAGCGGGGGGCCTGGGGGGTAGAGTCCGCCTCGCGATTCGGGGGGGAGCATGGCGGAAGAGCGCGACGAACAGGCCGAGATCGACGCGCTGCGCGAGGCCCAGAGCCCAACCCGCCGGGCCACGGTGCCGGCGCTCGAGGACATTCTCTATACCGTTCAGCCCGTGCTCGATCGCGGGTTTGTCCGCTTGATCGACTATATGGGCGATGACGGGGCCGTGGTGCAGGCGGCGCGCGTCTCCTACGGCAAGGGCACCAGCCATGTGTCAGGCGATCGGGGCCTGATCCGCTATTTGATGCGCCATCGGCACACCACGCCCTTCGAGATGTGCGAAATAAAGCTGCACGTCAAATTGCCGATCTTCGTCGCGCGCCAATGGATCCGCCACCGCACGGCGAATGTGAACGAATATTCCGGGCGCTATTCGATTTTGAGCCGTGAGTTCTATGTGCCCGATGAGCAAAGCATCGACACGCGGCTTGCCAAAGCGCGCGAGGAATCGGGCCAGAACGATTTATTGGGCGATGAATGGCGTCAGCGCGAGGCGCCCCATTTGGCCGCGCAATCGCGCACGAACAAGCAGGGACGGGCCGAGCGCCTGCCGCCCGAGGAGGCGGCCGAAGCGGTGCGCTTGATACGCGCCGAAAGTCGTCGCGCCTATACGAATTACGAAAAGCTCTTGAATGAACATGCGGGCGAGCCGATCGAGCCTGAGGCCAAGGGCCTCGCGCGTGAGCTTGCGCGCATGGTGCTGCCGACCAATTTTTATACCGAGTGGTATTGGAAGACCGATCTGCACAATTTGCTGCATTTTTTGAGCCTGCGCGCCGATGCTCATGCGCAATATGAAATTCGCGTCTATGCCGAGGTGATCGCCGCTATCGTGAAGCGGTGGGTGCCGCTCACCTTCGAGGCGTTCGAGGATTATGTAATGGGGGGCACGCGGCTTTCCGCGCTCGATCTTTCGGTGATCAAACGGCTGATCGCGGGCGAACAAATCACGCAAAAGGAAAGCGGCCTTTCGGCGCGCGAATGGCGCGAGCTGATGGATCGCTTGGGGCGTCAGGATTAGGGCGGGGCACGGGAAGCACTCGGCCCTCCACTGCCGTCATTGCCGGGCTTGACCCGGCAATCCAGTCTTTTGATGAAGCCTGGATGCCCGGATCAAGTCCAAGGCTGTCCGGTTAAGGTAAAAGCGATGAGCGTAAAACATGCAGTGACCGGGCCTTTCGTGGCAAAAGGCAGAGCGGGAGACTCGAAGTTGATCGCGTCGACCCGGCCCTCCCCAATTCGTCATGGCCGGGCCTCGACCCGGCCAT
>CAMDNF010000053.1:0-18779 GCA_945902735.1 Rhizobium sp. Q54
GATCGCGCCCTGCAGGTCGTCGCGGTTTTTTCCCGAGACGCGCAGCTCATCGCCCTGGATCGCGACCTGGACCTTGAGCTTGCTCGCCTTGATCTCCTTGACCACCTTTTGACCGAGCTCGCGCTCGATGCCTTGGCGAATCGCCACCTCCTGGCGCACTGAATTGCCCGAGGCCTTCTCCGGTGTCTTGAATTCGAACGCTCCGGCCTCCACCTTCCGCCGCGCCAAATAGCCGCGTAGCAATTCCTGCACCTGCTTGAGTTTGAGGTCGTCGTCCGCGCGGATGGTAATCGCCGTCTCCGCCCGTTCGATCGAGCATTTGCTGCCCTTGAAGTCGTAACGCGTGCCGATTTCGCGCATGGCGCCGGCGATCGCGTTGTCGACTTCGGCCAATTCGGTACGTGAAACGATGTCGAATGAGGGCATGGTCATACCTCTCCATACTGAAGGCGAAAATTTTACCAGCGAGCCCTGATCGGTCTCTTTGACAGGGTGCTATTTCGCCCCTCACTATCCACGCCCACGCGATGCGGGCAAGGGAGGCAGGCGATGAAATTGATGCGGGTCGGCGAGGTCGGGTCGGAGCGTCCGGCGGTCAGGTTGGACGATGGCCGGGTGGTCGATGTGTCGGGCGAGATCAAGGCAATCGATGGGGCTTTTCTCGCCAGCGGGGGTATCGAAAAACTGCGGGCGCGGCTGGCCCGCGATTCGAGCGCCTTCCCGCTGGTCGATCGCGCCAAAGTCCGCATTGCCGCGCCCATGGCGCGGCCGGGCAACATCATCGCGATCGGGCTCAATTATGCCGACCATGCGCGCGAGGCCGGCATGGACATCCCCAAAGAGCCGATCGTCTTCACCAAGGCGCCGAGTTCCTATTGCGGGCCGAACGATACCGTCTTGATGCCGCGCGGCAGCCAGAAATCCGATTGGGAAATCGAGCTCGGAATCGTGATCGGCAAGCCAGCGAGCTATTTGGCCAATGAAGCCGCCGCCGCCGGGGTGATCGCCGGCTATTGCGTCGTCAACGATGTGTCTGAGCGCGCCTTTCAGCTTGAGCGCGGGCCAACCTGGATCAAGGGCAAGTCGGCCCGAACATTTTGCCCGACCGGGCCGTGGCTGGTCACGCCGGACGAAGTGCCCAACCCCCAGGCGCTCGACATGAACCTCACCGTCAATGGCCAGGTCATGCAACGCGGCAGCACCAAAACGATGATCTTTGGGTGCCACCACATCGTCTGGTACGTAAGCCAATTCATGGACTTAGAGCCGGGTGACCTAATCGCGACCGGCACCCCGCCGGGCGTTGGCATGGGCATGAAGCCGCCGCGTTACCTCAAGGCGGGTGATGTGATGGAGCTCGAAATCAGCGGCCTCGGCAGGCAGCGCCAGGCGGTTGGCCAAGCCTAAAGACCCGCTAACGACCGATCGGACGGGGCTGAATTTAAGCTCCGTTAACGGGTTATCGACAAAGATGTCACAGGCGGCCAAAAGGGTTTGGCCCGCCGAAGGGATGTCAAGGTCGGACTCGGTCGATGGCGCTAGCACTTCAACAGGTCACCCCCATTGCGCGCCGCGTGCTCGCCTGGTGGAACGGTGTCGACCCGCCTGAAGGGGTGCCGCTGCCCCCGGACGAGTCTGCCGCAGCACCGCCATCGCCAGAGCCCGCGCTCGACAGCCCGCGGAAGGCGAAGCTTTTTAGTGATCCGAGATTCATCCTCAAAGAACGAGTTTGGGGCGCTGGCTTCAATGGCCCAGTAGATGCGGCTTGGGTCGCGACTTTCGGCGCACCCCTGGCGCTCGACAGCAAGATGAGCGCCGTCAATCTCGGCGCAGGTCTTGGCGGGGTAACCCGCGCGATGGCAAGCGCGACAGGGGCTTGGGTGACCGGTTATGAAAGCAATCCCGAATTGGCGGAAGCTGGCATGGAGCTTTCGACGATCACGGGCTTGGCCAAGCGTGCACCGATCCAAGCCTATGATCCAGCCAACCCATCATTGAAGCGCAATAGCTGCAACGCGATCGTTTCCGTCGATGCCCTCCACACGATCCCTGACAAGCCCGCGCTTTATTCCGCCGTGTTCGAGGCGTTACGCCTGGGTGGTCACTTCCTTTTCACCGACTATTTGTCTCTCGGCGCGCGGCGTGACACGCCAGCGTTTCAAGAGTGGCTCAAGCTCGAGCCTGGGCCAGCGCACCTAACGACGCCCGATGAAGTAAAGACAGCGCTACAAGGCACTGGCTTCGACGTGCGTATCGTCGAAAACATCAGCAATGAGATGCGCCATCTGGCGACGCTGGGCTGGGCGAAATTCGCCGAAGCCTTGCGGAAAAAGAATTTTGACCGCCGTCTCGGCGCAGCGCTGACCGATGAACTTGCGCTGTGGCTCGCCCGTTTGCGTGTGATGGAGGCTGGCGAAATTGGCGCGTTTCGGGTTCACGCCATGAAGCCGTCGAGCAAACCGGCGCGCTAGGAATTCGTATCTTTATTTTGCTTGCTGGGCCCCGAATGCCCCGTCAGGCGATCCATCAAAGCAAGCAAAACGCCTGACCCCACGAACGTGGCATGAATGATGACCAACCACATCAGGTTATCTTTATCCATCTCCGCGATGTTCATGAACGATTTCAGCAAATGTATTCCTGAAATCGCGACGATAGACGCGATCAATTTGAGCTTGAGCCCGCTGAAATCGACCGTGCCCATCCATTCTGGCCGATCTTTGTGACGCGCCACGTCGATCTTCGAGACGAAGTTCTCATAGCCCGCGAAAATCACCATCAGGAGCAAATTGCCGGCGAGCGAAAGATCGATCAGGCTCAGCACGCTCATGATGATCTCGGTGTCCTTGAGGTGAAACACCTCCGGGACAACCTCGATCAACTCCTGGACAAACTTGATCATCAAAAGGGCAAGAGAAACCACCAGCCCGAGATAGAACGGCGCCATCAGCCAGCGGCTGGCAAAGATCACTCGTTCGATCGCCCGTTCGGCCAAAGGGTGTTGATCTTCGTCTGGCGAGGGGGTGGTTCCTGTCATGGCCGAGCGATTATGCCGATTGGCGGCGGAAACGCCAACGCCCCAGACGGCCGCCACCCCAGGCCGCAGGTTGACAGGAAGGGGGTACCTCCCTATGGTGCGCCGCCACGCGAAACCCCAGCCCAAGCGGTCCGGCTATGAAGGTTGTTAACTCGCTGCGTTCCGCCAAGATCCGGCACAAGAACTGCCAGGTCGTCCGCCGTAAGGGGCGCGTTTACGTCATCAACAAGAAAGACCCGCGCTTCAAGGCCCGCCAGGGTTAGAGCGCCGCCGCGGTCGGTTGACGTACGCCGGCCCCACCCCCACCATGATCTGACGCGTCGTTCATGACGCCCCGCCAGGGGCGCGAGGGGGATTTGTGCCGTGAAGATGCCCGAACCCGATAGTCGGATCATGGCCAAGCGCCGCGCGCTCGTCGCGGCACTTCGGGCGGTCGCCGGCGCCGATGCCGTGATCGACGACGCGACCTCGCTGCGTGCCTTCGAGTGCGATGGTCTGAGCGCCTACCGTCAATTGCCGCTCGCCGTGGTTCTGCCGCGGTCAACCGCCGAAGTTTCGGCCGTTCTCAAAGTTTGCGCTGAGCGGGGCGCCAAGATCGTGCCGCGCGGTGCCGGCACCGGTCTTTCGGGCGGCGCGCTACCTTTGGCAGACGGCATTACCGTCGGTGTCAGCCGGCTCAACCGCATACTTGAAATCGATTACGCCAATCGTTGCGTGGTGACCCAACCTGGCGTCGCCAATCTCGCGCTGAGCCACGCCGTTGCATCGTCCGGCTTCTACTACGCGCCCGATCCATCGAGCCAGGTCGCCTGTTCAATCGGCGGCAATGTCGCTGAGAATTCCGGCGGTGTGCATTGTCTGAAATACGGCCTCACCACCAACAATCTGCTCGGCGTCGAGATGGTCTTGATCGGCGGCGAGGTGGTGCGTTTCGGCGGCAAGGCCTTCGAGGCGCCCGGCTATGATCTTCTGGGCCTCATCACGGGCTCGGAGGGTCTTCTCGGCATCATCACCGAAGTGACCGTGCGTATTGTGCCAAAGCCTGAAACCGCGCGGGCCCTCCTGATCGGGTTTCCGTCGAGCGAAGCTGCCGGGCTTTGCGTCGCGCGCATCATCGGCGGTGGCATCATCCCGGCCGGGCTTGAGATGATGGATCGGCCGGCGATTCACGCCGCAGAAGCGTTTTGCCATGCCGGCTACCCGATGGACGTCGAGGCCTTGTTGATTTGCGAACTCGATGGGCCGCCGGCTGAGGTCGATCATCTGGTCGGCGTCGTTAAAGACATTGCCGAGGGTTGCGGGGCGAGCTCGCTCCGAATCTCCACCAGCGAAGCGGAACGCCTGCGCTTCTGGCTTGGGCGTAAATCGGCGTTCCCCGCAACGGCCCGCATCGCGCCCGATTATTATGTGATGGACGGTACGATTCCGCGCGGCCGCCTGCCCGAAGTGCTGCGCCGCATCGGCGATTTATCGCGGCGCTTCGGTCTGCCGGTCGCCAATGTGTTTCATGCCGGCGATGGCAATTTGCATCCCCTGATCATGTATGACGCCAACAAACCGGGCGAGCTCGCGCGGACCGAAGCGCTCGGCGCCGAGATCCTCAAATTTTGCGTCGAAGTCGGGGGCGTTTTGACCGGCGAGCATGGTGTTGGCGTTGAGAAGCGCGATCTGATGTCGACCATGTTCGATCAGACCGACCTCGACCAGCAGATGCGCGTGAAATGTGCGTTCGACCCCGATGGTTTGTTGAACCCGGGCAAGGTCTTCCCGACGCTGCGCCGCTGTGCCGAGCTCGGCCAGATGCATGTGCATCGCGGCCAAGTGCCATTCCCCGATCTGCCGAGATTCTGAGCGGGACGCGCATCGTGGCGCAGGACAATGTACTCACGCCGTCCGATGAAGCCGAGCTCGCTGCGTTGGTCGGCGAGGCCGCTGCGTCAGGCCGGCCGCTCGAGCTTGTCGGCAAACGCACCAAGCGCGGTCTTGGCCGGCCCGTTGAGGCCGATGCCCTGGTCGATCTCTCGCGCCTGACGGGCATTGTCGATTATGCGCCGGAGGAATTGGTGCTGACCGCGCGCCCGGGTACGCCGCTCGCCGAGATCGAGGCGGCGGTCGGCGCGGCTCGGCAAATGCTGGCGTTCGAGCCGCCTGATTTGGGCCCGCTTTATGGTGCGGGCATCGGGCTTGGCACGCTCGGCGGGGCGCTCGCTTGCAATCTCGCCGGGCCGCGTCGCTTAAAGTCCGGTGCCGCGCGCGATCACTTCCTTGGCTTTCGTGCCGTGAACGGGCGCGGCGAGGCGTTCAAGGCGGGCGGCAAAGTGGTCAAGAACGTGACAGGTTACGATTTGTGTAAAATTGTTGCCGGGTCCTATGGCACGCTGGTAGCGATGACCGAGGTCACCATCAAGGTGCTTCCGGCGCCCGAAGCCACAACGACTCTGTGCCTCGCCGGTCTCACGCCCGACTCTGCGATGGCGGCTCTTGGTTCTGCTTTGGCGAGCCCCCATGAAGTGTCGGCGGCTGCCTTTTTGCCGGCCGACGTCGCGACACGGATTGCCCCTCTTGGCGCAGCGTCTTGCACCGCAATTCGAATCGATGGCGTGGCTCCGTCGGTCAAAGCACGCGCGGTCGCCTTGCGTGATCTGCTTGGCAAACAGGGGGAGGTAAGCGCGATCGACGGTGAGGCTGCGCACCGTTTCTGGGCCGCGATAGGAGACGTCTCGCCGTTTTCAAGTTCAACCGATCCGTTGTGGCGCATCTCCGTGCCGCCCGCGGCCGGCGCGGAAGCGCATAAGCGTCTCAAGCGGGAAATACCGGACGCGCAGCTTTATCATGATTGGGGCGGCGGCCTGATTTGGCTGATGGTGCCCAAGGAAGTTGATGCTCATGCGGCGGCCGTACGCGGCGCGCTTGCTGGGCTCGGTGGGCACGCAACGCTGTATCGGGCGACCGACGACGCGCGAGCGCGCGTCGCGGTCTTTGAGCCACAAGAACACACCCTTGATGCTCTGAGCCGTCGACTCAAACTAAGCTTCGATCCGCGTGCGATCTTGAATCGCGGCCGTATGTATGGGGGCGTATAGCGCGCCATGCAGACCCATTTCGATCCCGCCAAGCTCGCTGCCGACCCTGACCTAAAAATCGCGGAAGGGATCCTGCGCACCTGCGTGCATTGTGGGTTCTGCCTTCCGGCCTGTCCGACTTACGATTTGCTCGGCGATGAGCGCGACAGTCCACGCGGCCGAATTTATTTGATCAAGGACATGTTGGAATCCGGCCGACCGGCCGATGATGCGGTCACTCATCATCTCGATCGCTGCTTGTCGTGCCTTTCGTGCACCACGGCCTGTCCCTCGGGCGTTGACTATATGCATTTGATCGACGGGGCGCGGGTGCGCGTCGAGCAAACCCGTCGTCGCCCGCTGCGTGATCGTCTCGTGCGCGCCGCCTTGGGTTGGCTGCTGCCCCGGCCGACCTTGTTTCGTCTTGCCTTGCTCATGGCGCAACCCTTTGCGCCGATCGCGCGATTGATCCCCGGGCCTTTGGGTTTCATGGCCAAGCTTCTCGCGGCGCCCGCACCGCCAACCGCACTCGACCACCCGCAAGTGATTCCGGCCAAAGGCCGGCGCGTGAAACGCGTCGCGTTGTTGACGGGTTGCGTGCAGCGCGTGATTTCGCCCGAGATCAATGAGGCGACGACGCGCCTTCTAACGCGCCATGGCTGCGAAGTTGTCATCGTGAAGAACCTCGGCTGCTGTGGCGCACTGCCACACCATTTGGGCCAGGAGGAGGCGGCTTTGGTCCATGCGCGGCGCAATGTTCGCGCCCTGATGGCAGAACAACGCACGCATGGGCTCGATGCGGTGATTGCGAATGCGTCCGGTTGCGGTACCACGCTCAAGGATTATGGCTTCATGTTACGCCATGATTCGGAATTGGCCGAAAGCGCCGCCACCATCGCTGGTCTCGCGCGCGATGTGAGCGAAGTTCTTGCCGATCTTTCATTGCGGCCCGAGCGCGATGTGGGCGGGCTTCGGCTCGCCTATCACGCGGCGTGTTCCCTGCAGCATGGCCAGAAGATTACCGACGCGCCGAAGCGTTTGCTTCAGAGTGTAGGCTTTCGCGTCGAAGACGTCCCCGATGGGCATCTTTGCTGTGGCTCAGCCGGCACCTACAACCTCTTGCAACCCAAGCTCTCCGCTCAGCTGCGAGACCGCAAGGTCGCCAATATCGAGCGAACCGGGGCTGCCGCAATTGCAACCGGAAATATTGGTTGCATCGTCCAAATCGGTGCTGGCACGGCCTTGCCCATTCTCCATACGGTCGAGCTCTTGGATTGGGCGACCGGCGGCTTACGGCCGGCCGCCCTGGGACACGACGCGTCGCACTGAAATCCGCATCGCCCCCATCCAGGCTGTCGCCCACCGCGCTAAAATGGCCTAGTATTCGATATGCGCTACGCCCTTCCGATTCTTGCGCTTGTGGCCAGCCTAGCATTGGCGGCGCCTGTTCACGCCGATCAACGCGACCCGCGTCTTGCGCCCCTGTTCGAGACCCTCAAGAGCGCGGGCGACCTAAACGAGGTCGGCAACGCCGAACAGGCGATCTGGGGCATATGGATGGAATCGGGCGACGAGGAGACTGACAAGCTCCTCATGCAAGGGTCGGTCTATATGCAAACGCGTTCGTTTGGGGCGGCGCTCAGTCATTTCAATTCGGTCATCGCGGCCCAGCCGGAATTTGCTGAAGGGTGGAACAAGCGCGCGACGCTTTATTTCATGATGGGCGAATATGATAAGTCGATCGCCGATTGTGAAAAGACGTTGACGCTTGAACCGCGTCATTTCGGCGCGTTATTCGGCCTCGGCCTGATCTACAGCCAGATTGACAACGAAGCCAAGGCGCTCGACGCGTTCGAGAAGGCGCTCGCGGTGCATCCACACCTGCAAAACGTGCCGGCGATCATTCAGCGCCTCAAGGCCAAGTTGAAATCGCAGGAAATATAAGACCGCTCAGCCACCGACCCACGCGATGCGCAAGATATTGGTCGCGCCCGGTGTGCCAAACGGCACGCCGGCGGTCACCACGATCCGCTCGCCTGGCTTCGCGATTTCTTGTTCACGGGCCACCTTGGCGGCTTTTTCCACCATCTCGGTAAAGCTCCGCGCATCTTCGGTTTCAACGCAATGGACGCCCCAAGTCAGGGCGAGGCGGCGAGCGGTGGCGCGAGACGGCGTTAAAGCGAGGACCGGCACAGAGGGCCGCTCGCGGGCGGCCCGCAAGGCGGTAGACCCTGAACTCGTGTAGGTCACGATACAGGCCGCCTTGATGGTATCGGCAACTTGCGAGGCAGCGGCGGTGATGGCATCCGCCGCGGTCGCTTCGGGGTCCGCGTGTTGGCTCTCGAGCTGGCGGCGATAATCGGCATCGCGCTCAACGCGCTCGATAATGCGGTTCATCATCGTGACGGCTTCGCGCGGGTAGGAGCCTGAGGCCGTCTCGGCGGAAAGCATCAGCGCGTCCGCCCCATCATAGACGGCGGTCGCGACATCCGACGCTTCCGCCCGGGTCGGCGCCGGCGCGCGGATCATCGATTCGAGCATCTGCGTCGCGACCACCACCGGTTTACCGGCGCGTCGACAATCGCGCACGATGCGTTTTTGTTCGATCGGCACGTCTTCGGGGTCAAGCTCGACGCCGAGATCGCCGCGCGCCACCATCAGCGCATCCGATAGTTGGATGATTTCCTCGAGCTGGGCGAGGGCCGCCGGCTTTTCGAGTTTGGTCATGACGCTGGCGCGGCCTTGAATCAATTTTTTCGCTTCGGCCACGTCCTCGGGTCGCTGCACAAATGAAAGCGCGATCCAATCGACGCCAAGTTCGAGCGCGAAATAGAGATCGCGCCGATCCTTCTCGGTCAGCGGCGATACCGGCAGTGCTAGGCGCGGTAGATTGACGCCCTTGCGATCCGAAATCTCACCGCCAACCACCACGATTGTTTCCGCGAAATCGGGGCCGATGGTCTCAACCTTGAGGCGAATGCGTCCATCGTCGAGCAGAATGTCGGTCTCCGGTTTGAGCGCGGCAAAAATCTCGGGGTGCGGCAGAAGCGCGCGCGTTGCATCGCCTGGTGCCGGGTCGAGGTCGAGGCGGAACCGTGCGCCCGGATTGAGGGTCGCCTTGCCCGATTGAAATGCGCCGACCCGAATTTTCGGCCCCTGTAGATCAGCCAGAATCGCGATCGGCCGGCCGACTTCGGCCTCGACCGCGCGAATGGCGTCGAGCCGAGCCTTGTGCTCATCGTGGGCCCCATGGCTGAAATTGAGGCGGAACACGTCAACGCCAGCCTCGAACAACGTGCGGATCATCGCGGTATCGGAGCTTGCCGGCCCGAGTGTGGCGACAATTTTGGCTTTGCGGTGGCGCATCATGGTGGGTGGGGCAACCTTCGGGTCGTGGAGCGACTCGGGTGAATCCTAGTCAGCATCAATCAGAATGGCGCGAAAATCGTTAACGTTTGTGCGTGTCGGGCCTGTAACGACCAAATCGCCAAGCGCGGCGAAAAAGCCGTAGGCGTCGTTTTCGTCCAGTTTGGCGGCGGCATCGAGGCCAAGCCCGCGGGCTCGCTCCAGCGTATCGGGCGTAACCAGCGCGCCCGCATTGTCCTCCGTGCCGTCAATGCCGTCAGTATCGCAGGCAATGGCATGAATACCGGCGCGGCCATTGAGCGCAAGCGCGAGGCCCAGCGCGAATTCGGCGTTTCGCCCGCCACGGCCCTTGCCCTTGACCGTGACCGTGGTCTCGCCACCTGAAATCAGGGCGGTGCCCGGCGTGGCCCTTAACGCGCGATTGGCATGGTCAGCCGCGACCAAGCGAGCCTCGCCCTCAATCGCATCACCGAGAATAACCGGCTCATAGCCGGCGTCGCGCGCCGCCGCGGCAGCAGCTCTAAGTGCGCCGGCGGGTGTTGCCGCAAGCCGCGCTTCGGCGCGCGCGAGGCGTGGGTCGCCCGGCTTCGGGCTTTCCTCACGCGCGGCCATGAGATGCTGGGCCACGCCTGGGGGCGGTGTAATCCGATATTTGTCCAGCACCGCGCGCGCGTCCGCAAAGGTCGAGGGGTCGGGCACGGTTGGGCCCGAGGCGATCACCGACAAATCATCGCCCGGCACATCCGAAATGACGACGGTCATCACGCGCGCGGGGTAGGCCGCGGCGGCGAGCCGCCCGCCCTTGATCGCCGAGAGATGTTTTCGCACCGCGTTGATTTCATGAATGGTGGCGCCTGAGCGAAGAAGCGCACCCGTCACCGCGCGCTTGTCATCCAGCGTCACGCCCGCGATCGGTAGCGCGAGTAAAGCAGAGCCACCACCCGATATCAGACAAAGCACGAGATCGTCTTCGCTCAGGCCGCGCACGGAATCGAGAACGCGTTGGGCTGCCGCGCGGCCGGCGGCATCGGGCACCGGGTGCGCGGCCTCGACCACCTCGATGCATGAGGTCAGAACGCCATGGCCATAGCGCGTGACGACAAGGCCTTCGAGCGGTCCTGTCCAATGATCTTCAACCGTGCGCGCCATCGCCGCGGCACCTTTGCCTGCGCCAACGACGATGGTGCGGCCTTTGGGCGGTGAGGGCAAACAAGCGGGCACACAGCGTTCAGGCGCGGCGGCTGCGACGGCCGTGTTGAACAATCGACGCAAAAGCGCGCGTTTCGCCTCGCTCATGGCGCCTCCGGATCGGCCAAAGCCGCGTGGGGCGCAGCCTCACCCTTGAGCCTCGCATAGGTCTCGCGCACAAAACAGGCCGCAAGCAGCCCGCCTCCCGCCATCGCTGGTAGTAGAAGGAACGCGCGGTGGAATGCGCCTTCGTCATAGAGGCGAATGCCGGCGCGCATGGTGCCATCCCATTGCGAATCCAACACCACGCCGACAATCCCTTGGGAGAGCGCGGCACCGCCCATCACGAGCGTATTGACCATGGCGCTTGAAACACCCGGCGCACGCGGCGGCCCGTGCTCGGCCGCAAGCGAGAAGGTGACCGAGACCAAACCGCTGGCGAGGCCAAGCGCGAACAGAAAAATATAATGCGTCGCGCGCGGCAAATCGGGCATCACAAAAATGACCAGAAGCCAAATTAGAACACCGGCCGTCGAGCAGACCAACGTGACCGGTCGGCGCCGGCGCATTCGTGCCGAGATATAGCCGATGATCGGCGAGCCGATCGCCCACCCGATCAAGATGGTCGAGCCATAGGTCGCCGCTTCCGGGCGTGATAGGCCGAACACCTGCATGTAATAGGCAACGCCCCAGAGGCTGAACGCGACGACCGGCGCGGTGGTGCCGAGATTGTTGAGCCCCGCGAGCCACACCTGACGTGAGCGCGCCGCCTCGCCGAGCATCGCGAACAGCTCCTTGAGGCGCGGCGGGGCTGCTTCATCGGGCGGTCGTGCGCGCCCCGAGAGCAGAAGAATGAGCGCAACCGGCACGGAAAAGGCGGCAAACCCGAACGCAACCGTGCGCCAGCCGACCACGCCGACCAACGCCGCCATCGGCGCCTGGCCGATGATCGCACCCGTCATGCCCGCCAGCACGGAGAAACCAACCAAGGTTGAATAACGATGGCGCGCGAACCACTGGCTGGCCGATTTCAAACAGCCGACATAGCTGGTCGCCATGCCGGCCCCCATCAGGAACCGCGCGATCAGCGCGATCGAATCGTTCGGCGCGAGCGCGAAGATCAAACAGCCAAAGCCGGTGACCAAAGCGCCGCCGCTCATGACGCGCGCCGGACCATAGCGATCGAGCAGAAAGCCGCCCGGCAATTGGAGCGCCGCATAGGCGTACCAAAAGATCGACGCAATCAGCCCGAACGATGTGGCGTCGATCGCGAAGTCGCGCATCAAGGGGTCGATCATCGCCGAGGGCGAATGGCGGACGATCTGTCCGAAGCCATAGAGCGTGGCGGCCGCGCCCCAAACGAGCCACGGCAAGGCACTCGTGCTCGGTCGGAGCGCGCCGCTGACCGTGCGTTCGCTCATGGTCGCTTGCCCGGGCGGTTGAGCCGTTGCGCAATGAGCATGCCGATGAAGACCACCGCGCAGCCGGCTCCTTGCAACATCGTCAAATGCTCGGCCAATAGGGCCCAGGCAAACACCGCCGAGAGCACCGGGTTCATCAAGAGTGAGACCGAAACCATCGTCGCCGGTAGATGGCGCATGGCGACCGTAACCAGGCTCTGGCCGCCCGCCTGCGTGATCAGCGCAATGCCGACCAGCATGGCCCAGCCGAACAAGGTTTCTGGAATAATTTTCTCGCCGAGCGCGAGTGCGACGATGATGAACCCGATGGTTGAGATGGCCCCGCTGACACCCATGATGAGCCCGGTCGGCAGGCCGCGATCACGCGCGATCTTCACCACGAACAAATAGCTGCCGTAAAACACCGCGGTGAGAACGCCCATGCCATCGCCTGCCAGATCGCCGGGCGATCCGGACGCACTCGACCCCATCAGCATCCCGACGCCACCGAGCGCCAACGCCATGCCAAGCGCAAATCCCAAGGTGACGCGCTCACGCAGGATCAGCCAGGCCCCGAGCGAAACGACGAGCGTGCCGAGATTGCCGAGGAACGTCGCATTGGCGACGCTGGTCATGCGGATGGCGCTATGCCAGCAAATGAGATCGGCGGTGAAGAGGGCGCCGCACAGCACCAGCAACCACCAATCGCGCCGCGCCACCTTGCGGCGTACCACCGGGCCGCGCGATTCGAGCATGACCCAAAGGCCCATGGCCGGTAGGGCAAAGCCCATGCGGTAGAAAGCGGTCGCGGTCGGGCCGACCTCGGAAAGTTTGACAAAAATCGGCGAGAACGAGATGCCGATAATGCCGATCGCGAGCGCCATCGCGCCGAAGCGGGCCGCGCTTTGGCTCGTGCTCATGGCACTATTGGGGGGGTGATTGTCTGGGCGGGGGCGGGCATCGCGGACGGACCACCCCCAGGAATAGCCATATCGGCGCCGCCGGGGGTTGGCAAAGCACGGTCGCCGCTCCAACATTACGTCAGCAATGGCGCTGTCCGCCAATCGCTTCTTGCATGGGAGCCATGAGATGGATCAGAAAACCACCACCGAATTAGAGGCTGCGGCGTTCCGCCGCCTCGTCCAGCACCTCCGTGAGCGTAACGACGTCCAGAACATCGACCTGATGAATTTGGCCGGGTTCTGCCGAAATTGCCTGTCCAAATGGTATCGCGCGGCGGCCGAGGAGCAGGGCGTTGCCATGAGCGACCCCGAGGCGCGTGAGATCGTCTATGGCATGCCCTATGACGAGTGGCGCAAAAAGCATCAAAAGGAAGCGAGCGCCGAGCAGAAACAAAAATTTACCGAAAGCCCCGCCGGTCAGGGACATAAGCACTGATAGCCATATGATCGAGCCCTTTCGCCTCTATTGGCAGCCGGGTTGCACCAGCTGCCTGAAGGCGAAGGAATTTTTGACCGCGCATGGCATCGCATTCGATTCGATCAATGTGCGCGCCGTCCCCGGTGCTGTGGCCGAGCTCGATCGCCTCGGTGCTCGCTCGGTGCCGGTGATCGCGCAGGGCGATCGGTTTTGCTTTGGCCAAGAGCTCGAAGAGGTCGCGCGCTTTGTCGGTGTGTCTTGGCGACGCGAACGTCTGCCAATCGCGACGCTGATTGTTCGCGTTCGGGCTCTATTGCGCGCGGCGGGTTCGCTGGCTGAACAGATTCCGGCGTCGAGCTTTGAACGTCCAATCGACGGCCGCCCCGACCGTACCTATGGCGATATCGCTTTTCACATCGCGGTGATCGGCGAAGGTTTTCTTGCCAGCGCGCGCGGAGACGAGCTGAGCTTCGACTATTTTCTCAAACGGCCTGAGGGTGCATCGCGTTGTGCCGCAAGGGTCTCTGCGCAAATCAAAGAGACCGCCTCGCGCTTCGAGGCTTGGGCGGCTACATCCCCAACCATGTCGAGCGATCAATCGGTGCGTACCTATTACGGCGCCCAACCGATTCAGGGCGTCTTGGAGCGAACCGCCTGGCACATCGCTCAGCACGCGCGCCAGTTAGAGCACATCGTTCAAACGCTCGGCCTCGCACCAATCACGCGCCTCGGTGACGCCGAACTCGGCGGCTTGCCATTGCCTGAAAAAGTTTGGGACAAAGAGATCAGCGAATAGCACCGGCTCGAAACGGAGAGACACCTCTTATGTCGTCATTACCGGGCTTGACCCGGTAATCCAGGGATAGGGCAACGCGGTCTCCGCTGAAGGACTGGATGCCCGGAGCCTGCCCCCGACCCCGATCGGGGGTCGGGGGCAGGGCATGACGAGAAAGAAGAAGTGCAGGGGGCGCTAAAACTTCTCCACCCAGGGGCGCACTTCGAGCTCGAAGGTCCAGGCGCTGCGGTGCTGGCGGTGGAGCTGCCAATAGCTCTCGGCGATGGCGTCGGGCTCGAGCAACCCATCGGGCGGGCGTTCCTTGGCGAGGCCGGCATAGCGCGCAGAGTTGATTTGCCCGTCGATCACGACATGCGCGACGTGCACGCCCTTCGGCTGCAATTCACGCGCCATGCTTTCGGCCAAGGCGCGCAACCCGAATTTTCCGACCGCGAAATTGAAGAACTGCGCGCTGCCGCGCCGTGAAGCGGTAGCCCCGGTGAAGATGATGGTGCCCGCGCCGCGTTTAGCCATGCGTTGCGCCGCCGCGCGCCCGATCAAAAATCCGCCGAAACAACCGACCCGCCAGCCGCGCTCAAATTCAGCCGCACCGGCGTCCAAGATGCTGGCGCGCATGAACCCGCTCGCATTATAGACCGCGAGGTCGAGGGGTGCGTCCGTCTTGTCAAGCGTATCGAACAGGCGCTCGACCGCAGCTTCGTCGGTCGCATCGAGCACCTGGCCTTCGGCGCTGCCGCCATTCGCCTTGATCTGCTCGATCACTGGGTCGAGATGGGCGCGCTGGCGCGCGGCGAGCACGACATGCAGTCCCTCGCGCCCGAAGCGCCGACCGAGCGACGCGCCGAGCCCGGGCCCGACACCGACCACCAGCGCGACCGTCTTGCTCATTCAGCCGCCGAGGCGCGCACGATCGGGCGTTCGTAAAGCGCAATGAGACGGGCCTCTTCGCCTTTCGCACGCGCGATATTGGCCTCTTTGATGTGACCGAAGCCACGCATCTCAAGCGGCAGCGTGGCGATTTCAACCGCGAGCGCGTGCTTGTCGGGCTCAAGCGACGCCAACAAACGCGCGACGATTTTTTCATACTCGCCGATCAGTCGGCGCTCCATGCGTCGTTCGGCGGTATAGCCAAACACATCGAATGGCGTGCCGCGCAGGCCCTTGAGACGCGCCATCACCTGGAAGGCGAGCCCCATCCACGGCCCGAAGACACGCTTTTTTAAATGCCCGGTCACGGGGTCGCGCGACGCGATCAAGGGTGGCGCGAGGTTGAACAAAAGCTTGAACCGACCTTCGAACTGGCCGGCGATCTGTTTGGCGAAGCGACCATCGGTGTAGAGCCGCGCCACTTCATACTCATCCTTATAGGCGAGCAATTTGTGATAGCCGCGCGCCACCGCGTCGGCGAGGCCCGTAAACCCTGGCGCGCGCTTGGCCTCGACGCTACGCACCTGCTCAACGAGCGAGCGGTAGCGCTTGGCATAGGCGGCGTTTTGATAGGCGGTGAGTTCCTTCACGCGAAATTCGACCACCTCATCGAGTGTTTGAGCGATCTTTTGCGCGACACCGCCAGCGACCGCGCCCAACGCGCGCGCCACGTAATCGGGGTCATGGGCGGCGAGGCGACCCCAGCGGAAGGCACGCTGATTGGTCTCGACCGATACCTCGTTCAGTTCCATCGCGCGTTCGATCGCTTCCGCCGACAGGGGGATCAGCCCCTTCTGATAAGCGAGGCCGAGCAACAAGGGGTTAGTCATGATCGCATCGCCCAAAAGCGCGGTCGCCATGCGCGTGAGATCGATGAAATCAGCGCGCCCCCGGCCGGTCGCGCCTTCGATCACCTTATGCAGCTCGGCGCCCGGCAATGTAAGATCGGGCTTGCGCGTAAAATCGCCGGTCACGGCCTCATGGCTGTTGATAATGGCGTGGCTCCGGCCGGCGCCAAGCCGGGCAATGACGTCTGGCGTCGAGGCAGTCAAGAGATCGGCTCCGAGCAGGAGCGCTGCCCCGCCAATGGCGATACGTGGGGCATGCAACACATCCTGCGATGTCGCGAGCCGAACATGGCACGTCACCGCGCCAAATTTTTGCGCAAGGCCGATCTTGTCGATCACGGTTGCGCCTTTATTTTCGAGGCGCGCCGCAATGCCAAGGAGCGCGCCAATCGTCACCGTGCCCATGCCGCCAACGCCGGCGATGACGATGCCATAAGGCTCGGCAAGCAACGGTTTTTCCGGCTCTGGCAAGGCATCGACGCGCGCCGCGAAATCATCGCGCTGGGTTCGCCCCGTTTTCCGCAACTGGCCGTCTTTAACCAGGACAAAGCTCGGGCAAAAACCTTTGATGCAGCTGAAATCCTTATTGCAGGCGGATTGGTCGATCGCGCGTTTGCGGCCAAGCTCGGTTTCGACCGGCACCACGGCAAGGCAGTTCGATTGATAACTGCAATCACCACAGCCCTCGCAAACATCGGGATTGATCACGACGCGCCAAGGCGGATCGTCCAACGTGCCGCGTTTGCGCTTGCGCCGTTTCTCGGTTGCGCACATCTGGTCATAGACCAAGGCAGAGACACCCTCCACCTCGCGCAGCTCTTTTTGCACCGTGTCGAGTTCATCGCGGTGATGCACGGTGGTGCCATCGGCGAACCCATTGCTGAAGGGGTATTTGTCGGGCTCGTCGGTGACGACCGCGATGCGCTGAATGCCTTCGGCGCGTAGCTGGTTCGTGATCATCGCGACATTGAGCGGGCCATCCATCGGTTGGCCGCCGGTCATCGCGACCGCGTCGTTGAACAGAATTTTATAGGTCATGTTGACCTTGGCCGAAACCGCCGCGCGGATCGCGAGCAGGCCCGAGTGAAAATAAGTGCCGTCGCCGAGATTCTGGAAAATGTGCCGCGTCTCGGTGAACGGCGCTTGGCCGATCCATGTCGCGCCTTCGGCGCCCATCTGCGTGTACGTATCGGTTTCCCGATCCATCCACTGCGCCATGTAGTGGCACCCAATGCCGGCCAGCGCGCGACTGCCCTCGGGCACTTTGGTCGAGGTGTTATGCGGGCAACCCGAGCAGAAATAGGGCACGCGTTCGATGCGCTTGCCGCCGCTTAAACCCGCGCGTGCCTCCTCCTCGGCCTCGATCACCACGAGCCGCTGACGCGCGGCATTGGCCTCGGGCACGTTCGGCAGGCGGGCCGCGATGGCGCGCGCGATCATCACCGGGTTGAGTTCGTGAATAACCGGGAACAGCGTTTGGCCATGCGCGTCTTCCTTGCCGACAATGCGCGGCCGTCGTCCGGTCGGTAGCGGGTATAGAATCTCTTTGAGCTGCGTCTCGATGAGGCTGCGTTTTTCTTCGATGACGACGAGTTCCTCGAGCCCGCTGGCAAAGGCCATGGCGCCTTGCGGCTCCAACGGCCAGCTCATGCCGACCTTATAGAGCGACAGGCCAAGCGCCGCCGCGCCAGCCTCATCGAGCCCCAGAAGGTCGAGCGCCTGGCGCACATCGAGATAGGATTTGCCCGTGGTCACGAGACCGATCCGTCGCGCTGGACCATCGATCACCGTGCGATCGAGGCCATTGGCGCGCACGAAGGCGAGGGCCGCCCCCATTTTGTGTTCATGCAAGCGCCGCTCTTGCTCAAGCGGCGGGTCGGGCCAGCGAATATTGAGCCCGCCATCCGGCATGGCGTAATCATCGGGTAGGCGGATCGTCACACGATCGGGGTCGAGCGAGACGATCGCGGAGCTATCGACCGTCTCGGCCACGCAGATGAATCCAACCCAAAGGCCCGAATAACGCGAGAGCGCGATGCCATAGAGCCCGAAATCCAGAAACTCCTGCACGCCGGCCGGGTTGAGCACCGGAATATTGGCGGCCATAAAATCGAATTCGCTTTGATGGGGCAGGGTGGATGACGCGCAGACATGGTCATCGCCGGCGAGCGCGAGCACGCCGCCCTTGGCCGCCGTGCCGGCATTGTTGGCGTGCTTCAAGGCATCCATCGAGCGATCGACGCCCGGCCCCTTGCCATACCAAAGCGTGAACACGCCGTCATATTTGGTGCCGGGAAACAACCGAAGCTGCTGCGTGCCCCAGGCGGCGGTTGCGGCCAGATCTTCATTCACGCCGGGCTGGAAGTGAATGTTGTGCGCCTTCAGGTGCGTTTTGATCTGAACGAGGGCGCGATCCAGATTGCCGAGCGGCGAGCCGCGATAGCCCGAGATATAGCAGGCCGTGTTGAGCCCGGCCGCGCGGTCGCGCGCATGCTGGAGCATGGGCAAGCGCACCAGCGCCTGGGTGCCGGTCATGAAGACCTGGCCGTGGTCGAGCGTATATTTGTCGTCGAGCGAGACGGCGGCGAGCGCCATGGCCCCTCCGGTGGCGAATCCTGAGCCCTATACTAGCCCGTCTTATTCATGACGAGGGTGATTTTGGGTTGGCGGATGTGGCGTAGGCCGCTGATCGCGTGCATGATTCTGATGCTAACACAGGATCACCGACGCGACCACGGAGCGCCACACCCGCCATGAACGACGATAGCCTTCTGC
>CAMDNF010000054.1:0-18614 GCA_945902735.1 Rhizobium sp. Q54
CCGGGACAACCCCTCACCCTCCCGTCGCTTCGCGTCGTGCGCTTCCGCGCACGCCGGGCGTGCGACGGGTCCCTCCCTCTCCCACAAGGGGAGAGGGGCCATGTCGGCGGCGTCGTAGCGCCATGCCCTTCCGCTTTCTTGAAGGAACCCGCGTCCTCGATCTGTCGCAATATGCGCCAGGGCCTTATGCCTCGTTGATATTGGCCGATCTCGGCGCCGATGTGATTCGCATCGAACCACCGGGCGGCGAGCCGATGCGTAAAATCGGCCCGCTGGATCGAGATGGCGTCTCCGCCTGGTACAAGGTCATCAATCGCGGCAAATCCTATGTCGAGCTCGATCTGAAATCGGCGCGCGGCAAGGTCGATCTCGATTCACTGATCGCGCGTGCCGATGTCTTTCTCGAATCCTATCGGCCTGGCGTGCTAGAGCGCCTTGGCTTCGCCGATGCGCGCTTGGCCGCGCTCAACCCGCGCCTTGTCCGCTGCTCGCTCTCAGGCTGGGGCGCGAGCGGCCCCTATCGCCTGAAGGGCGGTCACGACATCAATTACATGGCGCTGTTCGGCGCGCTGGCCTTGAGCGGCAGTGCCGAGCGGCCCTACGCCGCCTATCCCATGGTCGGCGATTATTCGAGCGGCATGCACGCCGCGCTCGCGATTCTGGGTGCGCTCATCGGGCGCGATCGGCCGGGTGGCACGGGCAAGGGCTGCCAGATCGATTGTTCGATCGCCGAAAGCCCACTGCCCTGGAGCCAATGGGCGCTGACCGCTCTGACCCGGCCGGGTCATGAGGTCGAGCGCGGCACGGCCTTTCTCACCGGCGGTGCCGCGTTCTATCAAATCTTTCGCACCAAGGAGGGCCGCTTCGTTTCGCTCGGCGCGCTCGAAGAAAAATTCTGGCGAAATTTTTGCGAGGCGGTCGGCCGGCCCGATTGGACGCCGCGTCAATGGGAGACCATGCCGCAAACCGCCTTGATCGCCGAGGTCGCGGCCTTGTTCGAAACAAAAACGCTCGGCGAGTGGGAGACCGCGCTAGGCACGGTCGATTGCTGTTTCGAGCCCGTGCATGAATTGGCCGAAATGGTCGAGCATGAGCAAACCGCCGCGCGCGGCTTCGTGCGCCGTCATGAGGGCCGCGACCCGTTCATCGAAGTGCTATTCCCCGCCCGTATCGATGGCGCGGTCCAGCCCGCCCGCACCGTGATCACGCGGCGCAAGGCCGACGAGATCGTCACGGCCTGGGATGGTGGCACGCGCGACTGAATGCCTGCCTTGACCCAAATCAAGGCCGGCGAAACCCCAATCGAGTCTGATGGGCCTGCGTTCGGCAACCGCGCATTAAGCGCTTCCGAAGAGGACCGTCATGCTCAGCAGCCAAAGAAAATCGACACGGCATTTTTTGTTCGCCTTGGCGACCGTCGCGGCGACCGCCGCCGCCGGGAATAGCTACGCCGCCGGCGATGCCGAAGCCGGCAAGAAGGTGTTTCAAAAATGCCAGGCCTGCCATTCGGTCGAACCGGGAAAGAAAAAGGTCGGTCCCAACCTCGCGGGCGTCATGGGTCGTGCCGCCGGTAGCCAGCCGGATTTCAAGTTTTCCAAGGCGATGAAAGAATCCGGCATCGTCTGGGATGACAAAACGCTCGATGCCTATTTAGCCGATCCCAAAGGTAATATTCCCGGCAACAAAATGACCTTCAATGGGCTGCGCGATGCCGGCGATCGCGCCAATGTCATCGCCTATCTCAAGGCAGCCGCCGGCGCAGCGGCTAAGGCGCCCGAAGCCGCGAAGACCGCCACCGCGCTCCCGGCCGAACAACAAGCGGCGGTTACCTACGTGCCTGATGTCGCCTTTGCGCTGCGGACCGCAACGAGCGAAGGCCGCGTCGCCTTCATCGGCGTTGGCGGCGCGATCGATGGCCAAGCCAATCCGGCGCTCAATGCCAAGGTCGGCGACGTTATTCAAGTGACGCTGATCAATGGCGAAGGTGGCGAGCACAATCTCGCCTTTCCCGATCAAAACGTGACCTCTGAAAGCGTCACCAAGGCGGGTGCCGGAACGACGATCTCATTTCGTGCCACCAAGGCGGGGAGCTTCAACTATTTCTCAGCATTGCCCGGTCAGCGCGAAGCCGGCATGCAAGGCAAGCTCGTCGTCGCCGAGGCAACGCCCATCGCCGCCGAGCAGGTCGATATCGTCATGGACCCGACCAAATTGCCCCCGCCAATCGAACGAAGCGGGCCCGAGACCGTGCGTATCGATCTCGAATCGGTCGAGCTCGACGGCCGCTTGGCCGATGGCACGACCTATCGTTATTGGACCTTCAACCGAACGGTACCCGGGCCGTTCCTGCGTGTCCGTGTCGGCGATACGATCGACATCCATATGAAAAACGACGTCGACAGCGCAATGATCCATTCGGTCGATTTTCATGCCACGACCGGCCCGGGTGGCGGGGCGGTGGCGTTGCAAGTACCGCCCGGCGAAGAGAAGTCGATCAAGTGGAAAGCCCTAATCCCAGGTCTCTATGTCTATCATTGCGCGACGCCGATGGTGGCGCATCACATCGCGAACGGCATGTATGGGTTGATTTTGGTCGAGCCCGAAGGTGGCCTGCCCAAGGTCTTGCGCGAGTTCTATGTCATGCAGGGCGAGATGTACACCGAGGCGCCGTTCGGCGAGCAGGGCAGCCAGGAATTCAGCGTCGACAAAATGCTGGCCGAACAGCCTGAGTATTTCGTCTTCAACGGCGCGGTCGGCGCCTTGACCAAAGCGCACGCCATGAAGGCCAAGGTTGGCGAAACCGTGCGCATCTATTTCGGCGTCGGCGGGCCCAACTTCACCTCGGCCTTCCACGTCATCGGCGAAATCTTCGATGACGCCTATAATCTCGCGAGCATCATGAGCCCGCCGCTCAAAGGGGTGCAAACGATTGTCGTGCCGCCGGGCGGTGCCGGCATTGTCGATTTCAAGATCGAGGTGCCAGGCCGTTATATTCTCGTCGATCATGCGCTAGGCCGGCTTGAGCGCGGTTTGGTCGGCTTCATCATCGCCGAAGGGCCTGAGAATCGCGAGATCTTCGATATTGGCGAGCAAAAGCCGGGCGATTCAGGCGGGCACTAAATCCCGCTAGCCGAGAAAGGCGCCGTGGCTCCCAGCCACGGCGCCGAAGGCGGCGATCAGCGACGCGATCAGCAGCAACCAATGAGCGCGACTTACCAATAAATGAGCGCGCGCGGGGTCACGCCTCGCCCGTTCCCGCAGGGCGCGGTCAAGCCCGAGCGGTTCAATCACGAACAGCATGAATGCGAAGAGAACCCACACCACGACCATGGCATGCATCCACCAATAGGAAATCATGGTGAAGCGGTCCCACGCGCCCGTCGCGACGATCAGGTAAAAGCCGCTGCCGCCGGCGACGAGCAGGGCAGCGCGGGCAATCCAGGCAAAGCGCCGCTCGATTGCCGTGAAGCGAACAAACCAGTCATCGCTGGCGCGGCTCCGGCCGAGCACCGGCAGGAGCGTGAGCGTCACGAAGGCGACGCCGCCGATCCAGATGACGACCGCCACCACATGCAGCGCGCGGCTCAGCTCAAGCCCGTCCATGAAGTCCTCCTCGACCGCCGACCATCGCCGCTATTTCCGGGGTCGCCTCGGTCTAAACACTACGCCTAATCCCGTTGCTCCGTCTCAAACCGCTCTTGAAACCGCGCCTCTCTTGCCGCAGCCTTAGGCCATGAAACTTTCGGTTCACCCCTTCGAGGCGCCGCTTGGCGCAAGGGTTGAGGGCGTCGATCTATCGGCGCCCATGACGCCCGCGCTTGGCCAGGCGCTGCGCCAGGCCATGGCCGAGCATCTTGTGCTGGTGTTCTCCGGCCAGCGCCTGAACGCGCTTGATTATGCCAAGGCCATCAGCGCCGCCTTCGGCGCACTGGTGCCCCATATCCTCGATCAATATCACCACCAGGATACCCACGACGTCTCGGTCATTTCGAATGTGGTCGAAAGCGGCAAGGGCCGCACCACCAAAGCGCCCGCCGGGGCCTATTGGCATTCCGACCTCTCCTATATGGCGGGCCCGTCGGACTCGACGTTTCTCTATGCGCTCGAAGTGCCACCCAAAGGCGGCGATACCATCTTTGTCAACATGGCCCTCGCCTATGAAACCCTGCCGGCCGATCTCAAGCGTAAAGTAGAGGGTCGCTCCGCTGTCCATCACATGTTCGGTGGCAAGCGCGGCTATGAGGCGAAGGTGACATTGACGCCCGAGCAGGCGGCCAAGATTCCCGATGTCGTGCACCCGATCGTACGGGTCCATCCGGTCGATGGCCGGCGCGCGCTGTTCGTCAATCCGGGCTTCACGCGTTGCGTGGTCGGCCTGGAGCCGGCGGAAAGCGATGAACTGTTGAACGCGCTCTATGCGCACGCCACGCGACCTGAATTTCAATACGCCCACAAATGGCGCATCGGCGATGTCGTTGGCGGCGATAACCGCGCCACCATTCACACCGCGACCGGCGGCTATAGCGAGCCGCGAACGCTTTATCGGACCATCGTCGGCTGCGGCGCGCCGGTGACGGGCGCGCAAGCGGCGTGACCACGCCCGACTATAAAGACAGCTATTTGCCGACTTCGTTGTTTCGCGAGACCGCGCAAATTTGCGTGGTCACGCGCGATCTCGACGCTTTGGTGCGAAATTACGCCGACAGACTCGGCATCGGGCCCTGGTGGGTGCAGCACTATGACGCGCCCTTGCTATCGGGCCGTACCTACAAAGGCAAGCCCGCCAATTACACCATGCGCCTCGCGCTCGCTTGGACCGGCCAGCTCAATTGGGAAATCATTCAGCCCTTCGAGGGGCCGAGCATCTATCACGATTTTCTTGAGGCCCATGGCGAGGGCATCCACCATGTCGGCGTCATGCTGAAAGACATGGACATGACCTGGCCCGAAATCTATCGGCGGTTCACCGCGCGCGGTTTCGAGCCCGTGCAAGAAGGCAATTGGGCCGGCGTGCAATTCGCCTATTTCGAAACCGAGACCTTGTGCAAGACGACAGTCGAGGTGATCGACCGGCCGAAGGCGTGGGTGCGGCCCGAGCCGCTCTATTGGTACCCGCCGAAGCCCTGATTATTCGCTCTCAACCGGCATGATCGCGCAGTCATTGGCCCGCCACCAAAAGGCGGACGCGGTGCTGATCTCCATGCTGCGATCCCAGACGCGCGCTTTAACCGGGCCGATTTCGGTCCCCAGCATCTGATCGACATATTTGCCCTTATAGATCGTCACACCCGGCCGGCAGGGCACGTGATTGATCGACTGGGCATCGTGGCTCGGCGCCGGCCCCAGCTGAATCCGTTCCGCACGCACCGCGACGCAGGCTTTAGTCCCCGGCATAGCCGCACCCCGCCCGGTCCACGGCCCGCGCAATAAATGGGAACCGATGCGCACCGTGGCCTCAGCACCGCTCGCGCGTTCGATCGTGCCGTCGAGTAAATTTTCCACGTTCATGAACTCGGCGACGAAACGCGCCACCGGCCGCTCGAACAAATCGGTCGGCGGGCCCTCTTGCACCACGCGGCCATGGCGCATCAGCAGAATGCGATCACTCATGGTGAGCGCTTCTTCCTGACTGTGCGTGACATAAATGAATGTGAGCCCGAGCCGCGCATGGAGCTCCTTGAGCTCGACCTGCATGTCGATCCGGAGTTTTTCATCGAGCGCGCCCAAAGGCTCGTCGAGCAAGAGAATGGCGGGCTCGGTGACGAGCGCGCGCGCAAGCGCGATGCGCTGCTTCTGGCCGCCTGAAAGCTGGTGCACGCGCCGCTCATAAAGGCCGGGCAGGCGGATCAGCTCGAGCACTTTTTCGGCGCGCTGACGGCGATCTGGCTTGGGCATGCCGCGCACGCGCAGGCCATATTCGATGTTCTCGCCGACCGACATATGGGGAAACAGCGCGTAATGCTGGAACACGGTTGTCGTGTTGCGTTTGTTCGCCGGCAGCAAGGTAGCATCGGTGCCATCGATCGTGATGCGATTGATCGCGGTCGGTCGCTCAAGCCCAGCGATGATACGCAAGAGCGTCGTCTTACCCGAGCCGCTTTCACCCAACAGCGTCAGAAACTCGCCACGCCGCGCGGTGATCGACACATGGTCGAGCGCGGTGACCTCGCCATAACGATGCGTGGCGTTGACGACCTCAAGAATCTGCTCGCCACCGGCCACGCGCACAGCGTCACTGACGCTTGCCGATCCACTCCCGTTTATGACCGCCACTTCGCCCGCCCCATTCTCTCTACGTCTTTTTTATGTCGGTCGCGCGCACGGTCTTTTCACCGAACGCAACCTTGATCGCGATGAAGGTCAAGATGATGCTCGCAATGGTGATAAGCGTACTGAGCGCGAAGATCAACGGCACCGAGGAATTGTGCGCGCCCGATTGGATCCACAAATAGATCGGCAGCGTGATATCGCCCGCGCGCATGAATATACTGAACGGCAGTTCGTTGAACGAAAGCAGGAAGCCGAAAAAGCCGGCGGCGAAGATACCGGGTTTCAAAATCGGCACCTGAATTTGCCAAAAGCGCCGCCACGGGCTCGCGCCAAGGTCCGCCGCCGCTTCCAACAGCCTGGCATCGAAGCGCGATGCCACCACCAGCATGGCCAGCAGCGCGAACGGAAAGGCCCACACGAAATGGGCGAGGCCGAGCGACCATTCGCCCATCTTCCAGTGCAGCCCCAGCCGATAGAAGAGGAACAACGACACGCTCGCCACAATGCCCGGTACCATCAGCGGCATGAGATAGCCGAGCAAAAGCGGACCACGAAACCGCACGCGCGGCAAAATCGGCCCGATCAAGAGCGAGGCCACCATGCAGAGCGCCGCCGTGATGAAGGCGAGCTTCAAGCTCAACAGCAGCGGATCGAACACGCGGGAATTCACGGCATAGGCCTCGCCCTCGCGCTGGCCCGTGCCATAGATCATGTCGTCATACCAGCGGAGCGTCCAATCGCCCGCGAAGCCCGTCAGCGGCTCGCTGCTGATCGAAAGGATCATCAGCCAGAGGATCGGGAAATAAATGATCAGCAGCACGAAATAGCCGATGAAGATCGAGCCCCAGGCCGGCCACCGCTCCGATATTTTTTGCGCGAGCGGCAATTTGCGTGGTGCCGCGTCGTCCAATTTTGTCTGTTCTACCGCGGCCGTCATCGACGCAAACTCGCGAACACGTTGTTGAGCCCGCCGACCGGCCTCAGCGCCGCCCAGAGCAGCACTTGGAAGGCGAGCATGATCGCCAGGATGATGGCCGAAAGCGCCGCCGCCATCACGAAGTTCGAGGCGCCGATCATGGTATAGACATTGTGACTGATCATCATCACATTGCCGCCGCCCATTTGCTGCGGCACCACCGTATCGCCCAACATCGGCACGAAGGTGAAGATAATGCCCGCCACGATGCCGGGCAAAGCGAGCGGGAAGATCACATGGACGAGCGTGCGCAGCCGGCTCGCGCCCAGATCCTTGCTCGCTTCGAGATATTCATCGTCGATCAACGCGATGGACAAGAAGATCGGCCAGACCATGGCCGGAAAATATTGCCCGAGATAGCCCAGATGCACGGCGAATTCGGAAAAGATCAGCCACTCGACCGGCTCGGTCACAAGGCCGATGTCGAGAAGCGCGGTATTGACCAGGCCATGCACGCTCATCACCGAGCGCCACACGATCACGCGCGCGACTGGGCTCAGGAAAAACGGCACGGTCAATAGCGTGAAGGTAATCAGCTTCAGGTTTTGATTCTTGGCGCCTTTGGCGAGCCATAACGCGAAAGGGAACGCGAGCAGAAGCTCGATCACGGTCATGGTCGCCGCGATGCGAATGGTGCGCCCGATCAGCGGCCCGCCGCCATAGAAGAACAATTTCTCATAGGCCTTGATCGTGAGGTCCCATTGGACCTTGATGCCCTTGGTCTGCAAAAAAGAGAACAGCAGAATGCCGAGCAACGGCACGACAATGCCGATGACCCAGAGGAACGTGAACCCGGAGAGCGACCAAATACCGACCGACAGGCGCGGCAGGAACTGGCGCAATTTCATTCCGGCGGCGTGTTCTGCCAAGGCCATCGGCTCAATTGATGAACATTGAAAGGAGAGTGCCCACCCTAACCGCGCGCGTGCGTGCGGTCGGGGTGGGTCACGGGTCGCTTAGAGCTGAGACTAGGCGTTCACAAAGCGGTCGGTCGCCGCCTGGATCTCGGCCAGGTGGTCTGGCGCGCCGGTGAACCAGAACAGGTCCTTGGCGAACTTCTTGCCGAGTTTGGCTTGGGCTTCGTCAATCGCCGCCGCCGCCGCCGCATCCAAACCCTTCTCCTTGGCGTATTGGGCGCCGAGGTCAGGCCGGCCCGAGACATAGCCACGCAGCGGGCTGATCGCCGCGGCATAGGAGCCCGAGAGGATCCAGTTCAGCGCCTTGTAGACCTCTTCGATATTGCCGCGATCGGCAACTTGCGCCGGGATGTAGCAGCCGTGCATCCACTTCATGTAGCCTTCCTTGGCGTTGGAATACACGAAGTCTTTCATGCCGGCCTTTTGCGCTTCCTTCACCGCCGGTTCCCAACAACGGATGGCGAGCACTTCGCCATTCTTGATGAGCTGGACCTGATCGTCGAACGTGGTGTGGAGCGAGCGGAACTGCCCGGCCTTCTTACGCTCGATCATGTAATCGGCCACCTTGTTGGCCTCTTCCGGCGTCATATTGGCGGGATCGCCAATCTGCAGCTTCCCCGAGCCCTTGAGGTACATCGCGCACTCTTCAAGGTAATAGAACATCGTGCCGGTCGCGCTCTTGCCCATGGTCTTCGGGTCGTCGAACACGAGCGACCATGACACTTCTTCCGGCGGATAGGGCAGGCCGAGCTTGTCGGGGAAATAGCCGAATGAATCGGCGTTCATGGCGAGCGGTGTTCCCCACACCGAGCCGCCTTCGGGCTTCAATTCGCGCGTCAGATACGGCACCGCCTTGATGCTGTCGGGCATGCCGGCCCAGTTCGGAATGTTCTTGTGCTCGATCGGAATGATGTTGCCGCCCTCGATCAGCGGGCGTTCGACGCCGGCGAGCGTCGAGATGATGTCGAACCGATCGCCCGCGTCATTGACCTGAACTTCGGTCAGGAACAGGCCGGTGTCGTCCTTCATCACCGTTTCTTGCATCTTCAAGCCGGTCTCGGCTTCGAACGTCTTCCAATCGCCGGGGATCATGGTCGGCGCGGTCATCAGCATGCGAATGGTGCCTTTTTCGGCACCCTTGGCCGTGCGCGTCAGGCCCTTCAGGATTGCAGGCGCGCCCACAATCATGGCGCCCGCCGCCGCGCCCTTGATGAAGTGGCGACGTGAGAGATGGAAATAGAGATTCTTGCTCGTGCGCTTTGTCGTCATGAGGTACTCCCGAATTGTTTGATCGTCGCTCCCGTCGGCCCACTTAGTCTATTGCGACGCCGTTGCGTCGCGTGGCTGGCGAAACTCGAATCGCCGACCCTTGCCCGGGGCAACCAGGACCGATTCTTTGGCGCACCGGGTCTCTGTGATCACAGTAGCACTTCATGCTAGGCCCCCGGCTTAGGGTGGTCAACAAGTGTGGGCCATTTCGTCCGGGGCAGGGGTGCGGGCGCTGACTGGGGTTCAGCCGTCGTTCGATGTTGCCGCCGAGGCACCGTGGCGGAACGGGCCATGATCGGCGAGGAGTTCGATTTCCTGGGCGACCGCTGGCGTTTCGCGCGCCAAGAATCCCCGAACCGCTTGGCGCAAGCCCTCATGGGCGATCCAGTGACTGCTGTGGGTCGCCACCGGCAAATAACCACGGGCCAGTTTATGCTCGCCCTGGGCACCCGCTTCGACGCGGGCCAGGCCGTGCGCGATCGCATAGTCGATCGCCTGGTAATAGCAGACCTCGAAATGGAGGAAGGGGTGGTGCTCAAGCGCTCCCCAATTGCGCCCATAGAGTGCATCGGTGCCCTGCAAGTTGAGGGCGCCCGCAATCGGGCGACCGGCGCGCTCAACCAGGATCAACACAATCGATTCGGCCATGCGCTCGCTGAGCAGGCTGAAGAACGCGCGCGTCAAATAGGGCGCGCCCCATTTGCGGCTTCCCGTGTCTTCATAGAACGCGAAGAACGCATCCCAATGATGCTCTTCAATGTCGGGGCCGCTGAGCACGCGCACTCTGAGCCCTGCTTGCAGGGCCTCGCGCCGTTCGCGTTTGATCTGCTTGCGCTTCCGCGCGGCGAGCGTCGAGAGAAAGTCATCGAAATTCGCATAACCATGATTCATCCAATGGAATTGGAGCCCGGTGCGATGGAGCAGATCGCGCGCCTTCAAGGCCGTGGCATCGGCCTCGAGCAAGAATGTCAGGTGCAGTGACGACAAGGCCGCTTCATCGGCGAGCGCAAGCGCGGATTCGATCAAGGCATCGCATACGGCGACTGTATTGCAGTCCGCTCGCGCCATCAGGCGCGGGCCGGGCACCGGCGTGAACGGCACCGCCACTTGAAGCTTCGGGTAATAGCGCCCACCGGCGCGCTCAAACGCCTCGGCCCAGCCATGATCGAAGACATATTCGCCATAAGAATGGCTCTTGGCATACATCGGCATGACCCCGACAACACCCTGCGTTACATCCTCGACCACGACATGACGCGCCAACCAACCGGTCGCCGCGACCGCCGAGCCGCTATCTTCAAGCGCGCTCAAAAACGCATGTCGAACGAACGGATGGTCCGTGCCCGCGCAGGCATCCCATTCGGCCGCGTTGATCTCCTTCAGGCTCGCCAAAAAGCGCCCCGTCAATCTGCTTGGGGCCGAGGCGGTGCGCTTGGGCATGATGTGAGCCTCAGGCCGAGAGCTTGAGCCCCGAGGCGGCGAGATCGCGCAAATCGGTCTTGAGGTGAATGAGCGCCGGCCCCTTATGCGCGAGCGCGGCGTCGAGCGCGGGCGCGAACCCGGCGGTATCGTCAACCGTATAGGCGGCGGCACCCCAGGCCCGCGCGGCGGCCGCGAAATCCGGGCTCTTCATGGCGACCGCATGATTGTGCCCAGGGCCGAACCGGCGTTGTTGATGCATCACGATGGTGCCGTAGGCCGCGTTGTCGCACAGCAGGATCTTGATCGGCAAATCATGTTCGACCGCCGTGATGAGCTCTTGGCCGGTCATCAAAAATCCGCCATCGCCCACCATCGCGAGCACGGTCTTGCCGGGCCGCGCGATTTGCGCGCCGATCGCGCCGGCCACCGCATAACCCATCGCGCCACAACAGGGCGCCGCCTGGCTTGAAGGCTGACGAAACGGCATATAGCGATGCAGCCAGGTCGAAAAATTTCCGGCGTCATTGGTGATCGTTGCGTCATGCGGCAGGCGTGCGCCGAGCGCTTTCATCACGGCGATCTGGTCAACCCGCCCGAGCGCGTCTTGGCCCTCCGGCCGCATGAAAGCGACCGCCTTGTCGCGCCAACGCGCGCGCCATTCTTGCCGCTGATTGGGCGGTGGTTCGTTCAATCGCGCGCTCAGACCGGCAAGCGTTGGCCTCACATCGCCGAGCACCGGAACGGTCGCGCGCGTTCGCTCAAGCACCTTGGCGTCAGGAAAAATTTGAATCAGCGTTTGATGCGGTTCAACCAAGGAAAAATCAATGCTGGTCGCCCCATCGAACCGATTGCCAAGCGCGATGATGAGGTCGACCTCTTTCATCATCTCTTTTTGATAGGGCGTGAGCGCGAGGCCGATATGACCGAGATAGGCGGCGTGGTCGGTCGGCATCACACCTTGACGGCGAAAGGCCGCCACGACGCCGGCGCCGGTTTTTTCCGCGAACGTGATGAGCGCCGCTTGCGCGCCTTCGAAACCGACTTGCTCGCCGGCGATGATCAGCGGCGCTCGCGCGTTGCGAATCAAGTCGGCGATCTGATCGAGGCGCGTGGCATCGGGCTCGACGATCTGACGCGGGCTCGGCCGTGGGATCGAAACAGCGCCCGCATCATTTTCGGTAACATCCTCGGGCAATGACACAATGACCGGCCCCGGCCGGCCCGCGCACGCGATGGTCAAGGCCTGCGCGGTCATGGCCGCAACCTCGGCGGGCTTCCGCGGCTCGAACACGGCCTTCGCGAGGCCGCCGAACATGCGCGTATAATCGATTTCCTGAAACGCCTCGCGACCAAGCTCGGTCGTCGGTACTTGCCCGATGAACAGAACCATCGGCACCGAGTCCTGATGCGCGGTATGCACGCCGATCGAGGCATTGGTGGCGCCCGGGCCGCGCGTCACGAACGCGATGCCGGGCCGCCCCGTGATGCGCCCATAGGCCGCCGCCGCGAAGGAGGCCCCTGATTCATGGCGGGTGTTGATCAGGCGGAGGCGGTCTTTGGCAAGCCGGAGCGCCTCGATGACCTCAAGATAGCTTTCGCCCGGCAGGCAAAACGCGGCCTCGACGCCGTGGCTTAGCAGTGTTGCGACGAGTGCCTGCCCACCATTCATGATCCGCTCCCGCGTTCCAATACCCGGGCGGGGACGGGCGGCGATGCACCGTCGCCCGCGGGCAACGGCCTATCATGAAACGAGGGGGCAGATCGCCGCAAGCGGCGCGATTGATCGATCGGCCCCGCATAGCGGGGCGTCGTCCGAATATGTCGGAAGAATTGCGGGAGATTTAGCCGCGTGCCGCCTTGCGTTTGCGCTTATTGGCATACATCGCGTTGTCGACGCGCTGCAGCAAGTGTTCGAAATCGTCCAAGCCGTCGAACTTCACGGTCCCAATACTGCACGCGACCGGAATGCGATGCGAGGTATAGGGAACAATGAGACTGTCGAGCGATTGCTCGATCTGCGCAATCCGGGCCATCGCACCGGCAATGTCGGTCCGCGCCAACACCAACGCGAACTCATCGCCGCCCAAGCGTGCCACCAAATCGGTCTGCCGCACCATCGCGCTCAACGCGCGACCGAACGAAGCAAGCACCGCATCGCCCGCCGCGTGGCCATAAACGTCGTTGATCGATTTGAAATCGTCGAGGTCGATGACCGCCATGACTCCACGTTCGTCATAGCGCTTTGCATTGGCGAGCAAACGGCGCATCTCGCGCTCGAAGCCGCGCCGGTTCATCAGCGTGGTCAGTTCATCGGTCAGGCTCAAGGTTTCGAGCAAGGCGATGCGGCGCGCTTGCGCGGTCAATAGCCCCTCGGCATCGGCCGCCGCCGCGAGAAGGTGGCTCAGCGTATCGCGATCGTCATCGCTCACCATCAGCCCCTTGCGACGGGCGGATTGCAGAAAGCGATCGACCAGAAGGCCGATATTGACGCCAAGGTCAGGCTGGCGGCCGGTTCCGTTGGCATAATTGACGTGCGCCATTGCGCGTTTCCCCTTCGCCTCATTCCCCTCGGTCTGGTGTCATGGCTGGCCGAGGCCCAATCCTGCCTGGAATGACGCAAGCGTCGTGCCAGGAGGAAAGCCCGGTTTTTCTGGGAATTTCTTGGATGTTTAGGAATAGGGCGGCAAGTCTTGCCGCTCAGGCGACCAGGTTCGGCGGGCTCATGCCGGAAAAGAAGGCGTCGATATTATCGAGCGCATTCATGCCCATGCCGGTGCGGGTTCCGAGCGTCGCGCTGCCGAGATGGGGCAAAAGGAACGTGTTGGGCAGTTTTGAATATTCCGGATTGATGTTGCCCGGTTCGCCCTTATAGACATCGAGCCCGGCCGCCGCGAGCTTGCCCGATTTGAGCGCGACGATCAGCGCCTCGTCGTCGACCACATCGCCGCGCGCGGTATTGACCACGATCGCGCCATCGGGCAATAGCGCGATGCGCTCGGCATTCAGCAAATCGCGTGTTTCAGCGGTCAACGGGCAATTAAGCGACAGAAAGTCAGATACCTTCAAGAGGCTCTCGACCGTCGAATGGAACGTTGCTCCCGCTTCATGTTCGGCCGAAAGTTGCGAGCGATTGTGGTAGTGAACGGTCATGTCGAAGGCACGCGCGCGCTTCGCCACCGCCCGCCCGATTCGCCCCATGCCGACAATGCCGAGCCGTTTGCCGTGCACATCATGACCGGCCATATAGAGCGTGTGCCAGCCGCTCCAGCCGCCTTTGGCGCGCATCAGGGCTTCGCCTTCGCCCGCGCGTCGGGCGGCACCGAGCATGAGCAAAAGCGCGATATCGGCGGTCGAATCGGTCAGCCGATTCGGGGCGTTGGTCAGTGTGAGGCCGCGCCGACGCACCGCCTGAACATTGACGTGATCATAGCCAGCCGTGAAGCAGGCGATGATTTTCAGGCTGTCAGGTAATTGGTCGACCAGTTCGGGGGTAATTTTGTCACTCGGGCAAATCAGCATCGCATCGGCGCCCGCGGCGGCCTTTACCAGGCCGGCGGAATCGTACAAGCTATCGTCCTCATTAAGACGGGCGTCATAATCCCGCTGCGCCCGTTCGTGAACCAAGGGCGGCATTCTCCGCGTGATCAATAAAACCGGCTTTCGTTTCATCATCGTCCTCGTCAAATGGCGCGGGCCGCATCGCTACGCGCACTCTAGCTAATGCGCCGCTTGGTACAAGCCGGCGCTGCGCTGGTGCTTCACGGGCTGGTCGTGCTCGCTCTTTTGAGTGCGACGCCAAGCGCCAATCGCGCGGAAGGCGATGCGGGCACGTTGGCCGACATCACGTCCCACCGCGCTGTCTACACGCTCGAGCTTCTGCAGGCGGGTTCATCAAGCGGCATCATCGGTACGCGTGGCACAGCCTATTTTGAGTGGGCAAAAACCTGCGATGGCTATTTGGTCAATCAGCATGTGCGCATGCAGCTTGCGCTCGGCGAGGGCCAATCGAGCATTGCGGTACTGATTTTTTCGTCGCATGAGACCGCCGACGGCACGGGCATGGGCTTTAAGCTCCGACAAATGGCCGATGGCGCGGTCACGCAGGAACTCGAAGGTGTCGCAACTTTAGGGCCCGAGGGTGGCGCCGTCCATTTCTCCGTGCCGGAGCGTAAAGACGTGCAGTTGCCAGCCGGCACGATGTTTCCAAGCACCTATACGCGCCGCGCGCTCGCCGCCATGGTCGCCGGCCAAACGCGCCACACCGGCGTTCTTTTCGATGGTTCGACCATGGATGGCGCCTATCAAGTCGCGACCTTTTTCGGTTTGGTCGAGAATCGCCCGATACCGGGTGGCAAGACCGGCGAGATCGAGGCCTTTTGGGCCACGCGGGCCGGCTACTTTCAAATGACTGGTGGCGATGCCGAACCGGTGTTCGAAGTTGGCTCGATGGTCAATGCGGGTGGCATGGCCGAGTGGTTTGACCTCGATTACGGCACCTTTGCCGTACGGGCCAACCTAAAGGAAATCGAGCGACTGCCCGAACCCAAATGTTAGGCCGGCCAGAGCCAGGCCGCGCCGCGCACACCGCTCGAATCGCCAAAGCGCGCCGGCACAATCCGCGTCACGATCGGCTCCTTTGAGAAAACATAATCCGCCAGACGCGTCGGCAATGGCGCGTAAAGCGCCGCGATATTCGACACGCCGCCGCCGAGCACGATGACGTCGGGGTCGATCAAATTGATCACCGTCGCGAGCGAGCGCGCCAAACGATCGGTGTAACGCGCGAGTGCCGCGAGGGCCTCGGGTTCGCCAACGCCAAGACGTTGCGCCACTTCGGCGGCGGGTACCCGTGTGCCCGTTGCCGCCGCATAGTCGCGGGCCAGGCCCGGCCCCGACAGGAAGGTTTCGATACAGCCCGATTTGCCGCAATAGCAGGGCGGCCCAGGTCGTTCCCCATCATGCGGCCAGGGCAAGGGATTGTGGCCCCATTCGCCCGCGATCGCGTTTGGTCCGCCAAGCAACCGACCATTTGTCACGATGCCCCCGCCAACGCCGGTGCCCAAAATCGCACCGAACACGATGCCCGCATCCGCGCCCGCGCCATCGGTCGCCTCGGAGAGCGCAAAGCAATCGGCATCATTGGCGAGCCGCACCGGCCGGCCGAGCCGCTTCGCCATATCGCGTTCGAACGGCTGACCGGTCATCCAGGTCGAGTTGGCGTGTTTGATCAGTCCGCTATGCGGCGAGATTGCGCCCGGAATACCGATGCCGATTGAACCCTTGGTGCCAAGCGCCTGCTCAACCAACGCGACCAGGCCGGCCACCGCGTCCACGGTCGCCTCATAATCGCCCTGCGGCGCCTGAATGCGATGGCGATAGACCTCGTGGCCATCAAGATCGAGCGCGAGCGCCTCGATCTTGGTGCCACCGAGGTCGACCCCAATCCGCACGGTCAGTGGCCGGCGCGGGTAAGATCGCGCTCGATCACCGCGCGCGCCGAGACCCAATCATCGGTGCGGTGATGGCTGTCGGGCGCCTTGTCGAGCAATTTGGCCAGACGAGGGTCCCCGACAAAATGAAGCCGGGTCACCGAGGGCGCATGCAGGGCGACCGATTTATGGTGGCGCGGGCTATCGTCAATAAAGAACGCCGGGGCCTCGACGCGCGCCTTCAGCCAGGCGACCGCCGGCCCTTTGAGCCCGGCATTGGCGATTGTTGGATAGGCCATGCCGTGGCGTTGTAGCGAGCGCTCGCGGGCGCGATGGTGCTCGAACGGCACGTTGGTCAGAATGAGAATCTGTGCCCGGGTCGATAGCGCGGCGAGCGTGTCCGCCGCGCCGGGAATGGGCGTCATATCTTCGGCATGGGCATTCCAGAAGCGCTCGAGAAGCGCGGTGATCCCCGCATCGTCGATGACGCCCCCGCCCGGGCGCCGACGCACGTTTCCCGACAGCTGATAGCTTCGCCACACGTATAGGTGGTCCGTCGCGTGCAGAAACCGCTCGAATCGCTCCATGAAGGCGAACAACACCTCATCCGCGTCGCAGATGAGAAGTGGACGTTGTTTAGCGAGCTTGACCGCCTCAAGTTGCAGAGCGACGCTCGGGTCGAGCAAATCATTCATGTCCGGTTAAAACTTCGGCTTTAGGTTGCTTCGGGACCCAAATGATCGCCCCATGCGTCGTCTGTTCACATTGAGACTGTTTGGAGCCAATCAGTGTCGGCACGTGTCCTAGTCGTTGACGACGTTCCCGTCAATGTTCGCCTGCTCGAGGCGAAACTTGCAGCGGAATATTATCAGGTCATCACCGCCACGAGCGGCGCACAGGCACTTGAGTTGATCAAGACCGAGCGGCCGGACATCGTGTTGCTTGATGTCATGATGCCGGTGATGGATGGGTTCGAAGTCTGCAAGCCCATCCGTGCCATGCCCGAAACCGCGAATTTGCCAGTCGTCATGGTGACCGCGCTCACCGATCAGCAAGACCGCATCAAAGGTCTCGAAGCCGGCGCCGATGATTTTCTCTCCAAGCCCATTCAAGACGAAGCGATGTTCCCACGCATTCGTTCGCTGCTGCGCCTTAAAATGGTGCTCGACGAGCTGAAGCTTCGCGAGGAAACGTCGCGGACGCTCGGCGTCGAGACCGAATCATTCACGCCCACGACCGAGCAATTGCTTAGCGGCTTCAAGATTGCGGTGGTGACGAATGACGCGGCGGATGCCTCGGAAATTTGTTCCGCCCTGCCGAGCGAAACCGCCAACACAGCGATCGGTGCCGCCGGCGAGAAAAACTTGATCGAGCGTATTGGCGCAACTAAGCCCGATCTCATCATCATCGATCTCCATCTCCAGGAGGAGGATACCCTTCGCGTAGCGGCCGGCTTGCGTGCGCTGGGGGCGATGCGCTTCAGTTCGATTCTGCTCTTGGCCGAATCAAGCGACCAAGCGCGAATTTCGAAAGCACTTGAATTGGGCGCCAATGATTACGTCATGAAGCCCATCGATCCGAGCGAGTTGATCGCGCGCGTGCGTACCCAGGCGAGGCATCATCATTATCGCGAGCGCTTGCGCGGCGCGTTTACCGAGAGCGTCAATCAAGCACATACCGATCCGCTGACCGGTCTGTTCAATCGTCGTTACATGGTGCGCCATATCGAGAATTTGCGCCAAACGCGCGGCAAGGATGCCGATCCGATCGCCGCCATCATGATCGATATCGATCATTTCAAGTCCGTCAACGATACCCATGGGCACGATATTGGCGATGTCGTGCTTAAGGCGGTCGCCAACGATATCCGCACGCGTCTTCGGCCCGGCGACATGTTGGCCCGAATCGGTGGTGAAGAGTTCCTCGTGGTGCTCCCTTCGGCGGAACGCGCACTCGCGCTGTCCATCGCCGAGCGCCTTCGCCAATCCGTGGCGGATCTCGTCATCGCGCTGCCAAAAGGCGAGAAGAAACTTCAAGTGACGGTCAGCATCGGCATGACCTTGGATTGCGGCGGGACTGCCTCTATCGATGAGGTGATCAAACAAGCCGACGTCGCCCTCTATCGGGCCAAACATGAAGGGCGCAACCGCGTCGTCGTCACCGACGCCGCTTCCGCCGCCGCCTAGAGCATATTCCGATCAAGTTCGACCGGTTGCGTTGCGTTTTGGCGAGGCGATCCGCTAGGCGCGACGCGAAAAGCGATGCCGGGCCATCGGTTGAGCGGCGCAACGACGCGGGCGCCCACCACAACGCAACCCGCCGGGCCGGGGC
>CAMDNF010000055.1:0-18461 GCA_945902735.1 Rhizobium sp. Q54
ACCCGGCCCTCCCCAATTCGTCATGGCCGGGCCTCGACCCGGCCATCCAGGGGCTGCGACAGCGCTGTTTCGTTAGGAAGACTGGATGCGCGGGTCAAGCCCGCGCATGACGAAAAAGGGGATGTTACATCCAGACGAGCTAAACCGGATAGACGTGGGCTTGACCCGGCAATCCAGGAGCAAAATAAGACATGGATGCCCGGATCAAGTCCGGGCATGACGAAAAGAGGAGGCGTCGTACCCAAATGTCTTAATCCGCTGCTTTCTTCTTGGCATTCTGAATCGCTTGCCAGATCTGGTTGGGGCGCAGCGGCAATTCGGTGATCTCGATTCCGAAGGGCGTCAGCGCGTCGCACACCGCGTTGGTGATCGTGCCCGGCACCGAGCTTGGGCGGCCTTCGCCGATGCCGCGCGAGCCCAAGGGCGTGTGCGGGCAGGGTGTCGGTGCGTGGGTCACCTTGATATCGGGCACGTCGGCCGCGTTGGCGAGCTTGTAATTCTCGAAATCGGCCGTCAGTTGCTGGCCGTTTTCGTCATAAATGAATTGCTCGAACAGCGCGTTCGACAGGCCCTGAATGACCGCGCCCTGCATCTGGCCCTCGACGATTTGCGGGTTGATGATCTGGCCAACGTCCTCCGATGTGGTCCAGTTCAGGATTTTGAACTGGCCGGTCTTGATATCGACCTCGACCTTGGCGCAATCGGCGTTGAAACAGATCATCGGCTTCGCCGCCTCGAAAAACGCGGTGTGCTCGAGGCCGCCGAATTCACCGGCTGGCATGTTGATCGGCGCCATGATGATGCGCTCGACGATCTCGCGGAAGGTTTTCCGGATGTTCGAATTTTTTTTGTAGACCACGTCGCCATCGGCAAACTCGAAATCGTCCTGCGTGGCGTTCTCGATTTTCAAGTCATGGATCATGAAGCGTCCGATTTTTTGCTTCAGCTCGGTGCACGCCATCACGGCCGCGCTAATAAAATAGGAGCCGGCGCGCGCGCCGATCGTGCCCGAGCCGAACGGCGTGGTGCCGGTATCGCCGGTCATCACCACGACATCGTTCGGGTGAAGGCCAAACGCCCCCGCGACCGCTTGCGCCACCGTGGTCTCATGGCCTTGGCCTTGCGGCGCATCGCCTTCCAACACGATAACTTTGGCGCGCGGATCAATGCGCACCGTGGCCGCGCCATAGCCGGGCTGGCTTTCCATCGGCACCAGAAGCTCGGAGGCAACGCCCGATAGTTCGACGCCGAGGCCGAAGCCGATGCCGAGATAGCGGCCTTGTTTGCGCGCCGCCTCTTGCTCCTTGCGGAAACCCTTGAGATCAACCTGCGCCATCAAATTGTCCCACACCTTCAGGAAATCGCCGGAATCGAAATACTCGCCCGTGATCGAGGTGTGCGGCAAATGCGCGACCAGATTCTTGCGACGAAACTCGGACGGTTCCATGCCGCATTTCTTGGCGACCAGATCGATCGCACGTTCCATCGCGAAGCGGGTCGGCAATTCGCCGAAGGCGCGCGCGGGCGAGAGCGCCGATTTGTTGGTGACCGCGACCTTGAGTTTGACGTCGCCGATCGGCCAGTCATAGGCATTGGGCAATTCGACCGAGCCCAGAAACGGCATCAGGAAACCCCAATAAACCCCCTCGCAGCCATCGCCGCAATCGGCGATGCCGCGATTGCGCAGCGCAAGCAGCTTGCCTTCCTTGCTGGCCGCGATCTCGATGTCGTGGATTTGGTCGCGCTCCTGGCTCACCGCCATCAAGTGCTCTTGGCGTGATTCGACCCAGCGGATCGGCCGTTTGAGCTCGCGCGCCAAATAGCCGATCAGAATCGGCTCCCGGTAGAACGGCGCCTTGACGCCGAAGCCGCCGCCTTGATCGCGCGGCGCGATGACGCGCATCTTCTCGCCCGGAATGTCGAGAATGTCGCACAAAGCGAGGCGGTCGATATGGGGCCGCTGCGTGGTGATGTATGCCAACATGCCGTCGGACTCATCCCATGAGAAGAGCGCGCCGCGCGTTTCCATCGGCGTCACGCCACAGCGATGGGTGCGGAAGCGCTCGCGCACCACGACATCGGCACTCTTGAAGATGCGTTCGACCTCGGCGTCGTTCTTGGCCCGCGCGGCGTCGTCGGCCCCACCGGTGAACGTGTTTTCGAAGATGACGTTATCGTCCCATTCCTCGTGCACACGGTTCTTGTTGTCGACCAGCGCTTTCTCGGGATCGCCGATATAGGGCAGGGGATCGTACTCCGCGCGCACCAGCTCGGCGGCATCCTCGGCGACATATTTGTCACGCGCGACCACAGCCGCGATCGGCTCGCCATGGAACTTCACCTTGCCGACCGCGAGCGGCCAGTGGCGCGGATATTTGGCGACCAGGGACGGCTGCACGACCGGTTGGGGCATCGATTTAATTTTGTTCTTGATATCCTCACCCGTGACGACCATGACGACGCCCGGCAATTTTCTTGCGGCGCTAACGTCGATCGATTTGATTCGGGCGTGGGCGTGTTCGCTGCGGACGAATACGATATGAAGCATGCCGGGCATAGAGAGGTCGGCGAGATATTTGCCTTTGCCGGTGATCAGCCGATGGTCTTCCTTGCGACTGAATTTTTTGCCGACCCAGTCAGTACCGTTTTTGGTGGTCATCGCGTGTGATCCTTCCTCTGACTATTCAGCGCGCGCGCTTCGAGGCGTCGCGGACGGCGTCGACGATGTGGCCATAACCCGTGCAGCGGCACAGATTGCCGATCAATCCGACGCGGATTTCGTCATCGCTCGGGTTCGGATGTTTTTTTAGGAACTCATCCATGTTCATCAAGATGCCCGGCGTGCAAAAACCGCATTGCAGCGCGTGGTGATCGTTGAAGGCCTGTTGCAGGGGCGTGAGTTTGCCGTCCGTGGCGAGGCCTTCGATCGTGGTCACCTCATGGCCATCGGCTTGGCTGGCGAGCATGAGGCATGACTTCACCGCCGCGCCGTCGAGCTGCACGGTGCAGGCGCCGCACACGCCTTCATAGGTGCAGCCGATGTGTGTGCCGGTCAGCCCGGCGACCTCGCGAATAAAATCGGACAGCAGCAGGCGGATCGGCACGCTCTGCTCGAATGTTTCGCCGTTGATGGTGATTTTGACCGTCTTGTTCATGGTGCGATGTCCTTCCAACGGGCCCGGTTATTTGCCAGTGGCGCGCGCGAACGCGCTCGCCAATACGTCGGCACCGAGCGTGCGAATCAGATTTTTGCGATAGGTGCTATCGGCCCAATGGTCGCTTTGGGTTTCGATCTCGGCCGCGGCCTTCTCGAGCGCGGCGCCGATCCCGGCCTCGCCAGCCTTCTTGCCGATCAACGCGGCCTCGGCGCCCTTGGCGCGCTTCGGACCGGTTGAAAGGCCGCCGATGCCTAGGCGGGCCTTGGTGATCGCGCCCGCACCATCGACCTCGATATAGACGGCGACACCAATCACAGGCAGGGCATCGGTCACCACGCCCCATTTCTTATAGGCGCTGCCGGCTTTGGCAGGCACCGCCGGGAGCGTGATCGCCAGCAATACTTCATCATCCGCGCGCGCGGTCTCAAGCGGGCCTTTGATGAATTCATCGGCGATCACCGTACGCTTCTTGCCGGTGGCCGAGATCAGCTCCATTGACGAGCCGACTGCCAAATTCGCCGCCGGCATGCAGGCGGCGACATAATTCCAGCACAAACTGCCGCCGATGGTGCCGCGGTTTCTGACCTGGCGATCGCCGACATGGGCGGCGGCATCGCTGAGCGCGCCATAGGCGCCTTTGAGGTTCGCATCAGCCGCGACATCGACATAGCACGTCATGGCGCCGATGCGGATGCCGGCCCCACTCGCGCTGATGCCCTTCAGCTCCTTGATCGCCTGCAAATCGATCACGCAACGCGGCCGCACTAGGCGTGACTTTACCGCCTGCATGAGGCTCTGGCCGCCGGCGATGAACATCGCCTCGCCAGCGTCGTATTTGCCGGCCGCCTTCAGCGCCTCGTCGACCGAATTCGGGCGGAGATAATCTTCGATGATGGCTGGATACATGGTCTTCCCTCGTCGTCACACCGCACGCAAAGGCGCGCCGCGATTATAATTCCGATCAGCCGGCGAAGCGCGGTTCGGGTACGCCCCGAATGCCAAGCCCGGTGATCTTGAACAGGCCGCCCGCCAGAAACTGCGGCTTGACCTCTTTGGTGAATAGCTCATGGACCGCAGGGTGCTTCACGCGGGCCATCGACGTTACATAAAGCTCGTCAAGCTTCGGCCCGCCAAACATCACGCTCGTGATATTGCGCACCGGCACGCCGATGCGCCGATCGACCGAGCCATCGGGTGCATAGCGGATCAACTCGCCGCCGATCACCATGGCGTTCCAGACATAGCCGTCGGCATCAACGGTCGAGCCGTCATAGACGCCGCGTTCATCCTTGCATGACGCGAAATCGCGCTTGTTCGATAGCGTACCGGTCTTGATGTCGTAATCATAGGCCCACATGACGTTCTGGAACGTATCGGCGAAATAGAATGTCTTGTCGTCCGGGCTCCAGCACGGGCCGTTGGAACAAATGATGCCGCCCTCGATCTTGGTCACTTTCAAGTCGGGGTCGAGGCGGAATAGCCCGCAGGCCTTGAGCTCTTCCTTATCGTCCATGCCACCGGCAAAGAAGCGGCCGCGGCGGTCGCATTTGCCGTCATTCAGGCGCGTGCGCGGCTGGTCGGCATCGACCAACTGAATCAGCTCATATTTGCCGGTCTTGAAATCGAAAAAATAGAAGCCGTCGTCCATCGCGAGCACGGCCCCGCCATTCTTGCGTAGCGCCATGGAGCCGATGTCCTTGTCGACCACCCAATTATCGACCTTTCCGGTCTTTGGGTTCATGCGCCAGATCGCCGGCTTGTTGACGCGCCGGCCTGTGCAATCCAGCCAATAGAACAGCTGATCTTCGACGTCCCAGATCGGGCCTTCGCCCAACAGGTTCTCGCAGTCCAAGAGGCACTCGATTTTGATGGTCATCCCAGGCGCCTGTTTTGCTTTTGCGTTTTATCGGTGGCGATCCTGCCCGAGCGGCCGGGCCTTAGGCAAGCGAGACTGTTACGATCCGGAGACTAAGTGCGCTTGCCCCTCGACGCGGGCACGGCTATCACCTAAAGGATCCCTGCCTTGTGGCGTGGAGCCCCGGTTAGATCATGCGAATCCTGGTCATTCAGCATCATTCGAATTCAGGCATGGGCCATTTGCTTGAGCCGGCGGCCGAGCGGGGCGTCGAATGGTCGCAGGTCTTTCCGCTCGAGCGTGGCGATGCGATCCCGTCGAGCCCGAACGATTATGACGGGTTGACCGTCTTTGGGGGCACGCCCCATGCCAATGACGATGCGACCCACCCGCATCTGAAAGAGATCGCTGCGTTGATCGGCGCCTTTCACCGGGACGACAAACCGGTGCTCGGCATATGCCTTGGCTCGCAGTTAGTCGCGCGCGCCTTCGGGGCCCGGGTTTATAAGGCGCGGCAATCGGAGATCGGGTTTTATCCGGTGCGGCTGAGCCCCGCGGCCAAGCAGGATGTGCTGTTGCGCGACGGCGTGCCCGACCCGGTTCACCTGATCGAGTTTCATTACGATACGTTTGACCTGCCTAAAGGTGCGACGCAGCTGATGGCCGGGGCCGATTATGCGCCGGTCCAAGCCTTTCGCATCGGCGAGACGACCTATGCGTTTCAACCGCACTTCGAGGCGACGCCTACACAAGTGCGCGAATGGCTGGCGAGCTCGCGGCGCTGGGTTGAGGCTGAACATCCGGGCGCTCCGGCGCGCATCGACGATGAGCTTGCGCGCCACGGCCAAGGCGCACAAGAATTCGCGCGGCGGGTTGGTGGGGCGTGGTTTGATCTGGTCGCCGCGCGGCGCCGCGCGCGAAATGGGGGGGAGTAAATGGCCGCAATCAAAACGCTTGGCCTCGATCACCTGGTGCTTCGCGTGGCCAATGTGAAGCGCTCGATCACCTGGTACAAAGCCGCGCTCGGGTGCACGCTTGAGCGCGTGCTGCCGAGGTTCGGGCTCTATCAATTACGCACTGGGCGCACGTTGATCGACCTGGTGGACATCAAGGGGCCGGTCGGCAAGATGGGCGGCGCGGCGGCGGGTGCCAAGCGGCGCAATCTCGATCATTTCTGCGTTCAGCTTGAGAGCTTCGACGAGAAGCGGATCGTGGCCTACCTCAAGAAAAAGCGAATCAAGCCGGGCAAGGTCGAGCGGCGCTATGGGGCGCTCGGCCATGGGCCATCGATGTATCTGACCGATCCCGACGGCAATACGGTCGAGCTCAAAGGCCCGCCCGATAGGGATCAAACCGAACGATTGCCCGACGCTTCTTATCCCGGCCGAAAGCGCCGCGCGCGTTGATCGTAAACGCGGCTCCTTGTGTCGCGGTTCGGAACCTCGTGGTCCGAATCGACGGCGATGTCATTTTGGACGAGGCAAGTTTTGTCGCGCCACGCCACGCGATCACCATGTTGTTGGGCGATGGCGCGGCCGGCACATCGACCTTGATCAAGGCGATCGCCGGGCTTGAGAGTGCTCGCGAGGGCACGATCGAGGTCGATGGCCGCGACGTGACCAAACTCAAAGCGGGTCGGCGCAATGTGGCTGTCGTGTTCGAGGGCCATGCGCTGTTTCCGCACATGACGGTGTTCGAGAACGTGGCCTATCCGTTGCGGGTGGCCAGACTCGATCGCGCGGCGATCGAGGCCCGCGTGACCGAGGTCGCGCGCCTCCTGGATTTCGCGTCGGTTCTAGATCGCCGGCCCCGCGACGTGCCGGAGGGGCTGAAGCGCCGGGCGGGATTGGCGCGGGCCGTGGTGCGCGAACCGGCGGTCTATTTGTTCGATCGCGCGCTTTCTGGTCTCGATGATGATTTACGGGGTGCCGCGCGCGAGGTGATCGGTTTTTTGCGCCAGCGCTTCAACGCCACCATCATCATGCCGAGCAGCGATGGCGCCGAGGCCATGCGCCTGGCCGATTGGCTGGTGGTGATGGCGGAGGGGCGCGTGCTGCAAGAGGGCGGTGCAGCTGCGCTGCGTGCCGCGCCGGCGAGCCTCGACATCGCGGCGCGCATTGCCGTGCCCTCGCTCGTGCTGCGCGATGGCGGCATTGTCGGGATCGAACCGGACGGTATTGTTGTGCAGATGGGGGACGGCCCGAGGTTCAAGTTGAAATTTACCCCCGGTGATGCCGAAATTGGCGAGCGCATCACGCTTGCGGTCGCCCAGGCCGCGCTCAAGCCCGGTGGCTGGGAGGCGGTTTCGCCCGAGGCGCTCTTATTGTTCGATTCCGATGGGGTTGCTTTTGGGCGGCGCTGATAAGCCGATGATTGACGGCGCCCCTCGGCGCCGCGAAGCTGGTGCGTCATATTCTTGGGAGGCAGATCAATGGCAAAAAGCACGGCTAAAGATATCGTCGGGCGGTTTCTAACCGCGATCAAGGCGGCCGATGGCAAGACGATGATGAGCTTGCTGGCCGAGGACGCCGCAATTGTTTTGCCGGGCTCCTACAAAGTGCCGTGGTCGGGGCGCTGGGAAGGCCATGGCAGCATCGCGCAATGCTTCCGCCTGGTCGGTGAATTTCTCGATATTCGCGGTCATGACGTCAAGGTCATGTTTGGCGAGGGTGAGCATGTGTTCGTGCTGATGTACGAGACGACCGTCGCGCGGAATACGGGCCGGGTGCTGCACCAGGAGACGGCGTGGTTCTTCCGGGTGCGCGGGAGCAAGATCGTGTTCTGGCAAGCCTTCGAGGATACCGAGCAGATCAATTGGGTGTGGGACGACAGCGCGCGCGCGTGGGACGATGCGAGCCGGCGCGTAAAGAGCAAATAGCCAGCGCCCCCGGTTTATTGCCCGGGGCCATGGGCCTGTTATAGTTTGGCTGATTAGAGGAGGCCCCGATGCGCCAGGTCGTGGTTGCCGGCACCGGCATCACCGAATTCGGCAAGTTTATGGAGGCAACGCTCCGCTCGCTGACCGAAAATGCGGTGGCGAAGGCGTTGGCCGATGCCGATACCAAGGTCGACGAGATCGACATGGTGTTCTATGGCAATGCGGCGGGCGGTCTGCTCAATGGCCAGGAATGCGTGCGCGGCCAAGTCGCGTTGCGCCATATCGGCCTGCTCGGCAAGCCGATCATCAATGTCGAGAATGCCTGCGCGTCGTCCTCGACCGCGTTTCATTTGGCGTGGCTCGCGGTCGCCGCCGGTCAATGCGAGGTGGCGCTCGCGATCGGCGCCGAGAAAATGTCGAACGACGATAAGAGCGTGCCGATGAAAGCGCTCGAGGCCGCGGCCGACCGGGAAGAACTCGAGATGCTGAAAACCCGCATCTCGCCCGATGGTTCGGGCACGGGCTCGGTGTTCATGGATCTCTATGCCGATCTCGCCATGCGCTATATGCAGCGCACGGGCACGACCGCGCGCGATTTCGCGGCCGTCTCGGCCAAACAGCGGAGAGCCGGCGCGCTCAATCCGATCGCGCAATTTCGGAAAGAGGTCACGGTGGATGAGGTGCTGCAAAGCCGCATGATCGCGTCACCCTTGACGCTGATGATGTGCTCGCCGATTGGCGATGGGGCCGCCGCGCTGGTCGTGATGAGCGCGGACTATGCGGCGCGAAAGGTAATCCAGCCTGTTGACGTGTTGGCGTGTGCGATCCGCTCGGGGCAGGGCGATGAGCCTGATGCGCCGGCCTGCGCCACGGCGGCAGCCAAAGCGGCCTATGAGCAGGCCGGCATTGGCCCCGATGATGTCAACGTCGCCGAAATTCACGACGCCGCCGCGCCGGCCGAGTTGATCCTGTCGGAGCAGCTTGGGTTCTGTAAACCAGGCGAGGCGGTCAAATTGCTGCGCTCGGGCCGCACGTCATTGGGTGGGGACATGCCGATCAACCCGAGCGGCGGGTTGCTCAGCAAGGGTCATCCGGTCGGCGCCACGGGCGCGGCGCAACTCGTCGAGCTCTGCGATCAATTGCGCGGTCGCTCAGGGGCGCGTCAGCGCCCGGGCGCGCGCCTTGCCTTGGCCGAAAATGGCGGTGGTTGGATCGGCAATGATGCCGCGACCGCGACCGTTACCATCCTCGGCGCCACCAAACATTAGTCGCGGCCCCACCGCCTGTGGCTGCACCAAGCGGAGGGGTCACCATGACTGACGCTGCCATATTGAGCGAGACGCGGGAGGGCATCGGCCTTCTCACCATCAATCGGCCAAAGACGCTGAACGCGCTCGACGTGCCGACACTGCTCGCGCTTGAGGCGGCGCTTGGCGCGCTTGAGGCCGATGGCTCGGTCAGGGTCATCGTCCTTACGGGCGCGGGCGAGCGCGCGTTTGTCGCGGGCGGCGATATAGCGGATCTCAATTCGCGGCGCGGCTTGAAGCACTATGAAGAGTTCGCCGAAGTGATCCATCGGGTGTTCCGGCGGGTCGAGGCGTGCGACAAGCCGACCATCGCCGCGGTCAATGGGTGGGCGCTGGGCGGCGGGGCGGAGCTCATGCTGTGCACCGATATTCGGCTCGTTGCCGATAGCGCCAAGATCGGCCTGCCCGAGATCACCCTTGGGCTGTTTCCAGGGGCGGGCGGCAGCCAGAGGCTGATCCGCCAAATCCCGCTCTGCCGGGCCAAGGAAATGATGTTCACCGGCGATCGGATCTCGGCCGAGGAGGCTGTGGCGTTGGGCTTGGCCAATCGCGTGGTGGCGCAGGTGAAATTGCTGGACGAGGCCATGGCGCTGGCCAAACGGATTGCCGAAAAATCGCCGCTCGTCTTAAAGCTATTAAAGCGCGCCGTCCGCGATGGCCTTGAAATGCCGCTGCAATCGGCGCTCGCCCATGAGCAAGCCGTGATCGGCCTGGTGCTCGATAGCGATGACGCCCATGAGGGCTGTAGCGCGTTTCTGGAAAAGCGGCCAGCGCAGTTCAAGGGCCGCTAATCGGGATCGCTTTTGCCATTGCTGATCGGCCCTATCCTTCGACAAGCTCAGGATGAGGGCCCAATCCAATCGCCTCATGCTGAGCCTGTCGAAGCATGAGGCTCAGCCAGAGAGATCGAATGGATTTTCGCCTGAGCGACGAGCAGACCATGATGGTCGAGACCGCGCGCCGGGTCGGCGCCGATTTCGGCCTCGATTATTGGCGAGAGCTCGATGAGCGCGGCGCCTATCCGAGCGCGATGTGGGCGGCGATCTGCCAGGCGGGCCTTTGCGGCGTCGCGCTGCCAGAGGCGCATGGCGGCGCCGGCCTCGGCATGATCGAGATGGCGCTCGTCATCGAGGCTTTGGCGGCGTCAGGCGCGGGGTCCACCGTCGCCCAGCTCTTCATGCTCAATCCAATTTTCGGCGGGGTCGCGGTTTCGAAATACGGCACCGCGGCCATGCGCCGCGATCTCTTGCCCGGCCTCTGCAAGGGTACTGTTCAGTTCTGCATGGCGTTGACCGAACCCGATGCCGGGACCAATAGTCTCGAGGTCAAAACCTTTGCGCGGGCCGATGGCAATGGCTGGCGCCTGAATGGCCGGAAGATCTGGATTTCGGCGGTGCCGGCGGCGCAAAAAATGCTGGTCGTGGCGCGTACCAAAAAGCGCGAGGAGGTGGCGCGCAAGACCGACGGCATTTCGCTGTTCCTCATCGATGTCGCGCGCGATGGTCTGACGCACCAGGCGATCGCCAAGCTCGGCACACGCTGCGTGCCGGCGAGCAATGTCTATTTCGACGATGTGAAGGTCGAGGGCGATGAGCTGATCGGCACGCTCGATGGCGGTTGGCGGCAATTGCTCGATGTGCTTAACACCGAGCGCATCGTGACCACGGCCGGGCTTATCGGCACGGTCGAGCTCGCGCTCAGACTCGCGGTTGAGTACGCCAATGAGCGGCGCGTCTTTGCCGACAAGCCAATCTCATCCTATCAGGGCCTGCAATTCCCGCTCGCCCAAGCGCATGCGGAAGCCGCGTGCGCGCGCGTGATGAATTACAAGGCCGCCACCCAGTGTGATCAGGGACTCGATTATGGCAGCGAGGCGAATATGGGAAAATTGATCGCGGCCCAGGCCTGTGCCGATGCGACCGAGCGTGCCATGCAAGCGATGGGCGGCATGGGCTATGCGAAGGACATGCATGTCGAGCGGCTGTGGCGCGATTGCCGGCTGTTCCGCTTCGCGCCGATCTCGGAGGAAATGATTCTCAATTACATCGCCCAACACGATCTCGGCATGGCGCGCTCTTATTGAGTGGTTTGAGCCTAACGCTTGTTACCCCTCACCCGCTCCCCTCGGGCCTTTGCCCGAGGGTCGCACCCTCTCCCACAAGGGGAGAGGGTGTTGCAGCGCGCGACCTCTTGCGCCCTCTCCCCTCGCGGGAGAGGGAGGGGCCCGTCGCGTCAGCGATGGGAGGGTGAGGGGATCGAGATGTCGGGATCAAACCACTAATGCCTCTGTCGAAGCGTCGACTCATGTTTTGAGTTTGCCCAAAATAATGTCTGACAGACCACGGGTGATCCTTACCAGTTGCCCGATGTCCTGCGGCACCGTCGGATATATCTTCATGCACCCTTCGTCCGGGTGATGGACGAATACAGGTTCGAATCTTCCGATCCGCTCAAGTTCTCTGTTGAGAAGATCGGTTCTTTCCAAATGTTCTGTCCTGTTGGCGGCACCACCAAGCGGGTCGAATGCCGCATTATATGCTTCATCATGTTCGGTTGAAACTCTCGCGTATTCCTCTTGCGCGGTGTTGTCGAGAACAGCCCGGGGCACCGACAACGGTATCCGATGGGCGGCGGGATCGCGACGGCCCCTCAATTCCTTGTTCCACGCCTCGAATTTCTTAAGGTACGTGGCCACCTCCGCGAAATTGGGATCCTTAAGGAAGTTCTTTCCAAAGAGGTCTACCGCCGCCGGAGGTAGGCGCTGCGTGTCTTTTGTGCCAAAGAGATAGAGAAGGCACCATGCGAAATTGTCCAGCGTGCCACGAATGTTAATGTAAATGACATTCAGGTCCATCGCCGCTTCATGGACAAAGTCGAGTGGAAGCGGTTCCTCTCGGTCGGGAGGAATCAAATCGAGAAGTTTCCGCAGAGCGAGCCAAATAAAATTTGCTCGGCGGGCGACACCAAAACGAAGATGGAAGTCCGCTTCAGGATTGTCCGCCTTCTGCGCGAAAATGACCGCATCCTGGAGAACGTCACGAACCGCATCGCTAACGTGGAGAGAATGCATGCGTTCGGCTTGTCGATACCAATATGCATCCTGAATTGGGTCGCCTGTCAGCAGCCCAAGGTTCTTGTCAAACGCCAAGTGATGTTTGTAGTCGAGTTCTTCGTCACGGATCTTCATAGCGATCAAGTTTTTTATCGCGCGCCAAATCTCGGTCCGTTCGAAGGCAGAAGACGCACGGTCAAATTCATCCGGTGAAAGACCGACTAGATCGCCGCGTCGATGAAGCGTTGATCCATTTCGCGGGCGGGTTGCTCGCAGCCGGCCGAACCGACAATATGGGCCGGCACGCCGGCGACGGTCACGCCGGCCGGTACGTTTTCAAGCACCACGCTGCCCGCTCCAACCCGCGAATATTCGCCGATCTCGATATTGCCCAGGAGCTTCGCGCCTGCGCCGAGCATGGCGCCGCGCCGTACCTTCGGATGCCGGTCGCCGGTTTCCTTGCCGGTGCCGCCAAGCGTCACTTCGTGCAGCATCGAGACATCGTCTTCGACCACGGCGGTCTCGCCGATCACCACCGAGGTGGCGTGATCGATCATGATGCCGCGCCCCAAACGCGCCGCCGGGTGGATATCGGCGCCGAAAATCTCGGAGATGCGCGCCTGCAGGAACAACGCCATGGGCTGGCGGCCGTTCAGCCACATCCAATGCGCCACGCGATAAGCCTCGAGCGCCTGGAAGCCTTTGAAATAGAGGAGCGGCTGTAGCAGCCATTTGCAGGCCGGGTCGCGCTCCCTGACGGCCATCAGATCGGCGCGCACGGCATTGCCGATATCGGGATCGGCGGCGAAGGCTTCATCGAAGGGTTGGCGCAGCAACATCGCGGGCACTTCGGCGCTGCCGAGCTTTTGCGCCAGATGGAAGCTCAACGCACTCTCGAAGCGCTCATGGTTCAAGATCGTCGCGTGCAAAAAGCTCGCCAGCGTGGGTTCCTGGGCCGCCATGTCGGCGGCCTCGCTACGCACGGTGAGCCAAATCGGGTCGTGGATCGCGACTTTGGACGCGGTTTTCTGCATGGCACGGCCTCCGGCCGGGACGTCAATCATTGCAGGGTATTTTACTAGATGGGGCGCTAGGGCGTCGATTCAATTGGCGGAGCAGGGGGGCCTACCAACTGGGTATGCAGTTGCTGGTCAGGCCTCCGTCGACGATAAGCTCCGCCCCGGTAATGTAACTAGCGTCATCCGAAGCCAGGAACGCCGCGGCCTTGGCGATCTCGAACGGATCACCCATGCGCCCCAGCGGAATCATGTTGTGCCGTTCGGCCCGAACACGCTCGATTTCCTCGGGCGTGTGATCGGCCTTCAGTGGCTCGTTAATCAGCGGCGTATCGATCACCCCGGGCAGGATGACGTTGGCGCGGATGCCCTTGCGGGCATATTCGAGCGCGACCGAGCGGGTGAGCTGGAGGATAGCGGCCTTCGAGGTGTTGTAAGCGAGTGCGGGCGTGCCCCAGGCGCGGATCGCGGCGACCGAAGAAATATTGACGATCGCGCCTTTCCGCTGCCTCTCCATCACCGGCAGGACATGCTTGCAGGTCAAGAACATGCTCTTGACATTGGTGTCGATCACCCGGTCCCAGGTCGCCTCCGGCAGGGCGACCGGGCCGTCGATATCGAGCAGGCCGACATTGTTGTGCAGCACGTCGACGCGGCCGAAAGCGGCGAGACAAGCGTCAACCATGCGCGCGATGGCATTGCTGTCGGTGACGTCGCAGAGCGCGCCGATCACCGTGTTGTTCTCACTCTTGATGAACGCTTCGGTTTCGGCCAGGGCCTTGGCGCTGATATCGAGCGCGAATACCTTGGCGCCCTCGCGCGCATAGTGGATCGCGCACGCTTTGCCATTGCCCATGCCTGGGCCGCTGGCGCCCGCACCGGTCACGATCGCGACCTTGCCTTCGAGCCGTCCCGCCATGTCATCCGCTCCCGCTTTGTTGCCGTACCGGCTTTATGCCGGGTCCGGTCTCAGGCATATATCGGGACGGTCCAGCCAGTCTAGGGGGAGGCGCCGCGATGCTGCTCGGCCTGATGCAGGACGTTCCGTTGATGATCGCGTCGCTGATCGAATATGCCGCTCGCTATCATGGCGGGCGGGAGATCGTCTCGCGCTCGGTCGAGGGCCCGATCCATCGTTACACCTATGCTGACGCCGAGACGCGCTCGAAGCGGCTTGCCAATGCGCTCGTCCGGCTCGGCGTCAGGCCGGGCGAGCGGGTCGGCTCGCTGGCGTGGAATACTTGGCGGCACTTCGAGATGTTCTATGGTGTATCAGGGCACGGCGCCGTGCTGCACACGGTCAACCCGAGGCTCTTCACCGAACAGATTGTCTACATCGTCAACCATGCGGAGGATCGCTTCGTCTTTCTCGATCTTTCGTTCGTGCCGCTGGTCGAAGGCATCGCTGAACGTCTGACCAGCGTCGAGGGTTATGTGATCCTCACCGATGAGGCGCACATGCCGAAGACGCGCCTCAAGAACGCCCTGTGCTACGAAACGCTGATCGGCCACGAGCGGGCCGACTATGTCTGGCCGCGCTTCGATGAGCGTGCCGCATCCTCTCTCTGCTACACTTCGGGGACGACCGGCAATCCAAAAGGCGTGCTCTACAGCCATCGCTCGACGCTGCTGCATGCCATGGCGGCGTGCCAGAACAGCGCGATGGCCTTGTCGGCGCACGACTGCATCATGCCGATCGCGCCGATGTATCACGGTAATGCGTGGTCGCTTCCCTATCTTGCGCCAATGACCGGCTGCAAATTGGTATTGCCGGGGCCAAAAATGGACGGCGCCAGCATCGAGGAACTAGTCAATGCCGAGGCAGTTACGTTCTCGGTCGCGGTGCCGACCGTTTTCACCATGCTACTCGAGCACATCGACAAGACCGGGCGAATGGTGCCGAGCCTCGATCGCGTCGCGATAGGCGGGTCGGCGGTGCCGGCCAGCATGATCGAGCGGTTTCGCGAGGCTTACGGCGTCACGGTCGTGCAGATTTGGGGCATGACCGAGACGAGCCCGCTCGGCACCATGGCGACTGCAACGCCCGAGCTCGATGCGCTGCCCGAAGCCGAGCGGCGGGCCGTGCTTGCCAAACAGGGGCGCGTGCAATTCGGACTCGAGCTCAAGATCATCGGTCAGGATGGCACGCCCGTACCGCGCGACGGCGCCACCTTCGGCGATATGTGGGTCAGGAGCGCCTGGGCGTCCTCTGGCTACTTCAACGGCGAGGGCGGCAGCCGCCTCGACGGCGACGGCTTTTTCCCGACCGGCGATGTCGCCACGCTCGACCGCTATGGCTATATGCGGATCACCGACCGCACGAAGGACGTCATCAAATCGGGCGGCGAGTGGATTTCCTCGATCGACCTCGAGAACGTCGCGGTGGGGCACGAAGACGTCAAGCACGCAGCAGTGATTGGAATTCCTCATCCTAAGTGGGAGGAGCGGCCGCTTCTGGTCGTCGTATGCAAGGAGGGGCGCGCACCGAGCAAGGCGGCGATCCTCGATCACCTGCGCGCGCGGGTCGCCAAATGGTGGCTGCCGGACGATGTGGTGTTCATCGACGAGATTCCGTTGACAGCGACTGGCAAAATCCAAAAATCCCGCTTACGCGAGATGTTTGCCGACTATCGCTTGCCTGGGGTCTGAAGTAGACGCTCGACAAAGTCGCGGAGCGTGTCGCCCACCCCGCCGCCGGCCTCGCGCGCGAGGCGGTTGAGCCGGGAGAGCACCCCGGTCTGCCAGGCCGAGCGCGCATCGCCAATACGGGCCGAAGTGGCGGCGACGGTCGCGCCGATCACCCCCATGTCATCGAGCACCGGCAGGCGGCGTATCCCGGCCTCATCAAGGCCGATGCCGGCGTCGTTGAAAAAGGCGGCTAAAGGCGGGCCCTTGATGATGTGATCGGGCCGTCCCGCGAGTAGCCCGCCATGCGATCCGGTAATCATAATCCGCCCTCGATCGTCGCTCGCCATGAGCGCGGCCGAATCAATGGCCCAAATTTCGGGCTCACCCTCTTCGGCGCGGAGGCGAGAGCGGGCCTCGTCATAGGCCGGGGCCTTGATTTTTCGTGGTGTCGCGGCGCGCATCAAGACCGCCGCGTCCATGATCGGTTGGCCGATTGCGCAACCGAGCGCGGTGGCCGCTGGGTTGACATGGCTGAGAACGCCGCGCCGCGCGATATCCGCGCCATCGGCAATACGGGCGGAGAGGTGGCTCACGGTGACGGCCGGCATCCCCAGGCGATCGAGAAAAGCGAGCGAGGCGATGCCGGCCGCGTCTTTGCCGATGCCCGCATCGTTGAAGCTGACTCCAAGCACGCCAGCCTTGGCGGCGAGGTAGGCCGGATAAATCCCGCCATGGGACCCGGTGATCACCACCGTCGCGCGATGGCGCCGCTCGATTTGCGTTGCGCTGTTGAGGGCGAAGATGGCCGGCATGCCGCCGGGCCCTAAATTACGCCGCGCCCATGCCGACGAACCCGGCGATCAATTCCGGATTGTCGAGTTGCGCGGGGGTCACCTCGCCGGTGATCTGGCCACGTTGAATGATCAACACGCGTTGCGACAGAGCCGCGATGAATTCGAGGTTCTGTTCGACCAACACAATGGTGAGGCCGCGCTGGTCGCGCAGGCGCTTTAGAATTTCGATGATCTCCTCGACGATCGAGGGCTGAATGCCCTCGGTCGGCTCGTCGAGCAGAAGAAGCCTCGGCTTGCCGCAGAGCGCACGGGCGAGCGCCAGGATTTGTTGCTCGCCGCCAGAGAGCACGCCGCCCGCGCGGTCGAGCAGCGGCTTCAGGCGCGGAAATTCAGCGAGCGTTTCCTCGATCATCGCGGCTTCGTCCGTTTTGTGCATGGCGAAGCCGAAGCGAAGATTGTCGAGCACGCTCAAATTGGAAAAAATCTCGCGGCCCTGCGGCACATAGCCGATGCCCATGCGATTGCGCCGGAACGATGGCTCGCGCGTAATATCCGCGCCATTGAATTCGATGCGCCCGCCGGTCGCGCGCAGCAAGCCGATCAGGGTTTTCAATAGCGTCGTTTTGCCCATGCCATTATGGCCGAGAATGCCGATAAACTCTCCATCCTTCACGGTGACATTGATGCCGTGAAGGATCGGGATACGGCCATAGGCGGCGCGCAAATCGGTGACGCTCAGCATGGTCTACACCGCATGTTTGCCCAGATAGACGTCACGCACCAGCTGGTTATTCATGATGTTGACCATGGTGTCCTCGACCAGAATTTGACCCTGGTGGAACACGGTCACTTTTTGCGCGATCGCTTTGATGAATTGCATGTCGTGCTCGACGACGATGAGGGCCGCCTGGCGATTGATCTCGCGGATCAATTCGGTGGTGCGGCCAACTTCATCGCCGGTCATGCCGGCGGTCGGTTCATCAAGCAGAATGAGTTTGGGCTCGCCCGTCAGCACGATGCCAAGTTCGACCCACTGACGTTCGCCATGGGCGAGGCGGCCGACCAGTTTCTTGGTCGCATGGTTGAGGCCGACACGTTCGATGATTTGGTCAGTGATCCGGTTGGCCGCACGTGTTTTGTGGTGGCGGCGCGCCGAAAGCCAAATGTTTTCATGCACGCTCAAACCATCGAACACGCTTGGTACCTGGGTCTTAATGCCGATGCCGCGTCGCGCGATCTGAAACGTGATGTCGTTCGTGATATCGGCGCCGCGAAAAAAGACTTGGCCCGCGCTCGGCTTATATTGGCGGGTGAGGCATTTGAAGAAGGTGCTCTTGCCCGCGCCATTCGGCCCGATCAGGCAGCGCAGCTCGCCCTCCTTCATCGAGAAATCGACATTATTGACCGCGACCACGCCGCCAAAGCGCATGGTCAGGCCGCGGGTTTCGAGGATGACGCCGTCCTCGGCCATGGCGCGCTCAGCCCTTATTTCCGCTATGGCCGGACGGCGGCGCCAAACCAAGCATGCGTTCGCCAAAGGCGCGAACTGGGGCGCGGCTCGATGCCGGCAATTGCTCGGCCATGGACAAGACCGCGCCGGCGGTCATGCGTCGATAACGGCCGCCTTGTTCGCGCCAATCGCGCAAGGTCGGCACAATGCCCTGGGGGATCACGAGCACGAAGATCATCACGATCAGGCCGAAGATCAAATAGGTGTTCAGCCCGCCGCCCGAGGCGCCGGTGCCGAGAATGAATGAAACATAGAGCAGCACG
>CAMDNF010000056.1:0-18380 GCA_945902735.1 Rhizobium sp. Q54
CTTGGTCTGCATCCTCGGCCAAGCCGATACCAAGCGGCTCCATAAAGAGAGCCACCAGAACATGGATGCGATCGCCATGTACCGGCCGATCACCAAATGGGCGCAGTCGCTCCATCACCCAGACAATATCCCCGAGATCGTGCGCAAGGCGTTTAAGCTCGCCGAGGCGGAAAAACCCGGCGCGGTGGTGATCGAGCTGCCCGAAGATTTGATGGAACACGACACCAAGGCCCAGCCGATTCCGGTGGCCAAGACCCGACGCCCTGGCGCCGATCATAAAGCGGTGATGCAGGCGGTCGAGATCATCGCCAATGCGAAGAATCCGATGATCCTCGCCGGCAATGGCGCGGTCAGAAAGCGCGCCGCCACGCAATTGCAGCGTCTCGCGCGCAATACCGGCATCGGCGTGGTCAACACCTTCATGGGCAAGGGCGCCGTGGCGCGCAACGACCCGCATTGTCTTTATACGGTCGGCCTGCAGGGCAAGGATCATATTTTGGTCGCCATGCGCGAAGCCGACGTCGTCATCTCGGTCGGCTATGACCTGGTCGAGTGGAGCCCTTCCTTCTGGTACAAGGGCGCGCCCAAAAAACTTGTTCACATCGATTTCTGGCCGGCCGAGATCGACGATCACTATCAGACCACGGTCGATATCGCGGGCGATATCGGCGATGCGCTGTGGCAAGTAAACGAACAAATCGAAAGCCGTTTCAAAAACAAACTTCCACTGTTCGACATCAACCAACGCGCCAAATTGCGCGAGACCATCAAACATGATCTCGAGATGGAAAAGGACGACAAATCCTTTCCGATGAAGCCGCAAAAAGTGCTCTACGACGTGCGCCAAGTGATGGGGCCAGCGGACATCCTGTTGTCCGATGTCGGCGCGCACAAAATGTGGGTCGGGCGCTATTACCAGTGCGACACGCCGAACACCTGCCTGATCTCGAACGGCTTCTGCACCATGGGCTTCGCCTTTCCCGGTTCGATCGGCGCCAAGCTGGCGTTTCCGGAGCGGCGCGTTCTCTCGATCAATGGCGATGCCGGATTTTTCATGAACGCGCAGGACATCGAAACCGCGGTGCGTTTAAAGCTCAACGTCGTGGCCTTGATTTGGCTCGATGGCGAGTACGGCCTGATCAAGTGGAAACAGCAAAATACCTTCGACGGCAAACATAGCGATTTGGCCTTCGGCAATCCGGATATCGAGCTGTGGGCGAAATCCTATGGCGCGTGGGGCCGAACGCTGAAAAGCGCGGCGGGCCTGAGCCAAGCGCTTGACGAAGCCTTCAAACAAAAGGGACCCGCCATCATCGGCGTGCCCATCGATTACGCCGAAAACCGCAAACTGACCAAGCGGCTCGGCGAAATCGAATTTACGATTTGATGGTGGATTTCGTGCGATTGCTCGCGTCCGAACAAAATGGAGCCCCCATGGCCGCGCGGAGACAGTCGGTTTGTGACGCCAATCACACGCGCCCGACACGCGCGCGCGGGATAACCGGCTATGCGATGTTTCGACCTATGTGGAACGCCCAAATATCACAGCATGCGGCACGGAAGGCGTTCAAGGAATGACACTCAAAGTTAAGTTCTGGGGCGTACGCGGCAGCATTGCCTGCCCCTCGCCCAATCACATCGCCTTTGGCGGCAATACGAGTTGCATCGAGGTCTCCGCCGGCGGCCATCGTTTCATTCTCGATGCCGGCACCGGCATCCGCAATCTTGGGCACTGGATCTTTCGCAAGGGCCCGAACCACGCGACCATCTTGTTTTCCCACACGCACTGGGATCACATCATCGGCTTCCCGTTTTTCTCGCCCGCCTTTCACCAAGATTATGAGTTCAAATTGCTCGCCGGGCACCTATCTGAGCAGGGCGGCTTACACCGGGTGATCGCCGGGCAGATGTCGAACCCGATGTTCCCCGTGCCGCTCGAGGCCATGCGCGCCCGGCTAATCTTTTCCGATTTCAAGGCGGGTAAGCATTGGTCGCCGAGCCCCGGCGTCGTGATTCGCACAGCGCCGCTCAATCACCCGAATGGCGCGACCGGCTATCGCATCGAGCATGCCGGCAAGGCGGTTTGTTACGTCACCGATACCGAACATGTGCCCGGCAAACCGGACCAAAACATTCTTGGCCTGATCGAGGGCGCCGATCTGGTCATCTATGACTCAACCTATACCGACGACGAGTTCCCCAAGAAGGTCGGCTGGGGCCACTCGACCTGGCAGGAGGGTGTGAGACTGGCCCAGGCCGCGAATGTTCGATCGCTCGCGATCTTTCCTCACGATCCCGATCACGAAGATCGCTTCATGGAACAAGTCGAGACCGACGCGCGTGCCATGTGGCGCGGCGCGTTCGTCGCCCGCGAGGACATGCGCCTCGTCCTCGGCTAAAGCCCGGACCCGCCTTGCCGGCCGGCCCCATGAATTCTGGCCCCTGGCCGCCCCGGCCATCCACCTGTTGCGCAGATGCCACAGCCTCGGCGCTGTCAGGATTTGGTCGCTTTAGATCGGGTGGCGCCCCGTGATAGTTATACCGACTCGGCGGGTTGCCTGGCTCAGACGCCTTTGACAAAGGGTGCGAATGCCGGCGCAAAGGGAATAATTCGTGTTGGCGGGGAAGTCATGACGAAAAAATTAGCATCGCGCCTGTCGTTCCTTGCGCTGGCCTTGGCCGGCACGACCGCACTCACCGCTGCCGAGGGGCGTGCGGGAACCTTGGTTGATGAACTCAACGCCTTGCTGCAAAGCCACCCGCAAATCGAAGGCGCGCGTGAAAACCTCTCGGCGGCCGATGAAGGCGTCAATCGGGCGTTCGGTGATTTCCTGCCCGATGTAAAGGCGAACGGCAATTTCGGCTATGAGCATATCGATAGCCCGGGCCGGCGCGCGGCCGCGCAGGGCAAGGAATATTCGATCGGCAACGCGACCCAGGCGACGCTCACCGTAACCCAAACCGTGTTCAGCGGATTTCGCATCGAATCGGCGCATGATGGCGCGAAGGCGCAAAAATCGGTCGCCGAGGCGCAGCTTGAGGGTGGCACACAGGCCACCATGCTTGAGGGCATTTCGGCCTATCTCGAAGTGTTGCGCAATATTCGCCTGGTCAAGCTCGCGCTCGACACCGAAGACAACATCATGCAGCAGCTCAACCTTGAAGACGAGCGCGTGCGTCGCGGCTCGGGCATCGCGGTTGATGTGCTGCAAGCGAAGTCGCGCCTTCAAATCGCGAAGGAACGCCGTGTTGCTTTCGATGGCGCGATGAAGGATTCGATGAGCCGCTATGAGTAGGTCTTCGGCACGCCGCCGGTGATCAAGGAAATGGTCATGCCGACCCCGCCGGTCAGCCTGGTGCCGAGCTCGGTCGATGACGCGCTCACCGCCGCGCAGGCCGAGCATCCTTCGGTGCGCGCCGCGCTCGGTCAAATCGATGTCGCCGACCATAATCGCGTCGCCGCCAAATCGCCCTATTTCCCGCAGGTCGATCTGGTCGGCAGTTACAACTATGAAGACAATTTCGACGGCATCCGCGGCGAGCGTCGCGACTACAAGGCCAAGGTGCAGGCCAGTTGGGAAATCTTCAACGGCTTCGCCACGCGCGCCGCGAGCGCGCAGGCCGGGCACCAATATTTGTCGACCATCGACACGGCCAATTACACGCGTCGCAAGGTGTCGGAGGAAGTGCGCCTGGCCTGGCAATCGCTCGGCACGGCGCGCGAGCGCGTGGCACTTTTACAAAACGCCGTGAACATCGCCTCCGAAGTGTTCGATGCACGGCGCAAACTGCGCGAGGCCGGCAAGGAAACCGTGATCAACGTGCTCGACGCCGAGAACGAGGTGTTCGACGCGCGGATCAATCTGGTCGCGGCCCAACACGATGCGCGCATCGCGACCTACAGGCTGCTCACCGCGATGGGGCGCCTCACCATCCCCAATATCGCGAGCGGGGTCGACGGCAAGGTCGACGAGAAGACCGGAACAAATTGATCTCCCGGCCAATCGCAAAGTCACGCGGGTCTATTTCGTCTTGGCGATATAAACGCCGTCCCAGCCGGCGGCGGGCGGCTCGGCTTCATAGCTCTCGACCCGTTCTTCATAGAGATCATAGAGCGCTCTGAGGCGACCCTCGGGATCGAGCGCGCGGCATTCGCCGAGCTTCCGCCGTGTCGCCGCCCAATCCTGCGCCTGATAAGCGGCGAGCATTTCCTTATGCCGCTCGGCCAGCGCCCGAAATTCGGGTCGCGCCGCATGGGCCTCATCGCCCATCACGGTATAAATATCGACCGGCAGTGTTTTACCTTTGACCTGAATGCGATCGAGCTTCAGGCAGGCGAAACCATCAAGTTGGGCCACGGTATTCTCGCCCACCACATTGTCGGTGCCATAGGTCTTCGATTGCCCTTCGAGCCGCGAGGCGAGGTTGACGTCATCGCCCAGCACGGAATAATCGAAGCGTAGATCCGATCCCATATTGCCGACGCAGACGATGCCGGAATTGACGCCGATGCCGATATTGATCGGAATGAATTTACGCTGCTCGGCCTCGGCTTCGGTCTTTAAGGCCGAATTCAAGACTTTGAGACCATCCACCATGGCGAGGGCGGACCGCGCGGCGTTCTTGGCGTGATCCTTGTCCTCCAGCGGCGCATTCCAAAACGCCATGATGCAATCGCCCATATATTTGTCGATGGTGCCGCGCCGATCGAGGATGATCCGCGTCATCGGCGTTAGAAAGCGATTGATGAAGCGCGTCAGGCCCTCCGCGTCGAATTGCTCCGAGATCGTGGTGAAGCCTCGAATGTCGCAAAACAACAAGGTCATATCGCGCATTTCGCCGCCGAGCTTGAGCTTGCTCGGATCGTCGGCCAGCTGTTTGACCAGCGCGGGCGACATATATTGGCTGAAGGCGCCGCGTACCTGACGGCGCTCGCGCTCCTCACGCATATAATTGAGGTAGGTCAGCACGGCATAAACGAGGAAGGTCGCGATCGCGACATAGACCATGTCGAGCAGAAGCCCGGCCTGAGAAAATAAATACCACGACAGCCCAAGCAGCCCCGCGGTCGAGACAACACCGAAGATGAGCGTGTAGACCGCGCCCAGGAACGGCACCAGGGCGATCATCAAAACGGAAACCAAAATGATCGCGACTACCTCGGCGCCGAGCGACCAATTCGGCCTGACCAGATAGCTGTTGGTCAGCACGTTTTCCAAAATCTGCGCATGAAGCTCGACACCTGGCATGGCATCGTCGACCGGCGTCGCCTTGATATCCAAAAGGCCGACCGCCGACGTGCCGATGATCGCCATATGACCGGCCAGGCGCTCGCGCGGCAGGGAGCCGTTCAAAACATCCTTGGCCGAGACATAGCGCTCGCGGCTGTGCGGCGAGAAGCGAATGAAGAACTCGCCATTGTGATTGGTAGGCATCTCGACGCCCTTCTTCACCGCGACCGAGCTGACGCCTGCTTGGTCGACCTTGACCAGAATGGTCTTTTGGCCGGTCGCGACGCGCAAAAGCTCGATCGAGAGTGCCGGGTAATATTGTTCGCCGACGCGCATCACGAGCGGCACTTGGCGCACCACGCCATCCATCGAAGGCTTGAAGGTGAACACACCAATGCCGGCCGCGACGTCCTCAAGACTCTCGAGGTTTCTGACCAGGCCGAAGAAATCAAAGATGAACGCGTTGGGATCGACACCCTTGCTCGAGAGCACCGCGATGCTTGCCTTGGTCGATTTTCGCGTATCCGCGCCCGCGACCTCACGCGAGGTGGTCGACTGGCCGAGCACGATGCGTCCGGTCTCCTTGATCGCCGCCGCCAACACATCGTCATTGCTCGGCAAGGCTAAGGAGTGTGTCGCGCATGGCTTGGTCGAGGCCCTTGACGCTCTCGGCAATCAAATTGGGCGAGGTGCGGTCGGGCTCGGCAAACACGATGTCGAACGCCACCCCCGGAACCTGATAATCGATCACGGTCTTGCGCACGAGATCGGCGATCACCGTGCGCGGCCACGGCCATTGGCCAATCTCGGCGAGGCTCTCCTCGTCGATATCGATGATCGCAACCGGTAGCTTGGTGAATTCGCGCGGTTGGGCGCGCTGGTAGAGATCGAAGATCTTGGCACGGAAGACCTGAAGCGGCGCCGGATCGGCCACACGGAGCACGATCACCGCGGCCAACACGCCAAGGCCGATCAGGTGAACCCAACCATAGCGTCTGAGCATTCGTCGAAAAATGGGCCGCCCCCGAATCGCCACGCCAAACCTTGCGTTAACCAATATATAGCAAGTTGACGGCCAATCGGTTCTTGTTGCCCGAGGTCCCTCGTGTCGAAAAAGCCGAGCCCCGACGCGCCACCGGAATAGCCTGATAGAAAGGGAAGCCCCCATGCCGACATTGATGAATTCCGGCGCCAAGCCGAACGCGACCGCCCAGCCCGCCGCACCGGCCGGCGAGGCGCCGATCGGCCGGGTCGAAACGGTCGAGGGCGAGGTCACCGCGACCCACGCCGACGGCACCAGGATTGCGCTCGCCAAGAACACGCTGGTCTACCAAGGCGACACGATCGAAACCGGCGCGGGCGCCAAGGTCAGTTTGCTGTTCGCCGATTCGTCCACTTTCGCGCTCGGCAGCGACGGCCAAATGGTGTTGGACGAGTTGGTCTATGACCCGAAAAGCCATGAGGGCCACTCGCTGACCAGCGTGGCGAAAGGCGTGTTCGTGTTCGTCTCGGGTGAAATCGCCGCGAACAACCCTGACGCCATGATGGTCAAGACGCCGGTCATGGTGATCGGCGTGCGCGGCACCAAGGTGGCGGGCGTCGCCAATCCCGAAGGTGAGGAAAACAAGGTCGCCCTGCTCGCCGACGAGGATGGCACGGTCGGCACGGTGGTCGTGACCAATGATGCCGGCAGCGTCGTACTCGATGCTGCGAATGAGATGACAAAAATACTGTTCGGCAATGTCGCGCCGGCCGTGCCCGAGATCGTCACGCAATTGATCATCGACCAGGTTTTTGGCGACACCTTGTCGTATTTGCCCTTGCTGTCCGAAATCGGCGCGGCCACCGGATTATTCGATGCCATTGGCGGCATGTTCGGCGGCGGCTCGTCCGAACCCCAGCAAGGCGATCAACCGGCCGACGACAATCAAAATTCAGACGACGGCGGCGGCTTCTTCGATTCGATCCTGCCGCATGCCGGCGGGTCTGATGATGAGAGCGGCGCGACCAAGCGGCCGGGCAATGGCTCCTGGCTTGAGCCCTTGGCCCCGTCCTGGGCGAACGACGCCGCGCTTGGGCTTGGCTATACGCTCTGGGATCTTGGCCTGGACGACCACGCGGCTGGATCTCCCGCCCTGGCCCCACCGCCTCTTCCGCTGGTCTAAGGCCCTATGACCCGATCACGCCGCCGCCTGTCTTGGTGACAACGACAATCGAGGGCCGCGGCGGCATGCCATCGGCAAAATCGGGCCAGCGCGTCGACGGCTTGTCGTAACTCATCGCCTGATCCGCCTCGCCCGGGTGCTGCACGGCGAGAAAGAGCGTTTCATTGTCGGGCGTGAAGCACGGCCCGCACAGCTCGGCGCCCTTGGGCGTGGTGAAGAAGAGTTTGGTCAGCGCCCGGTTCTCGCCTGTCACCGGCGCGGCCCAAAGACTATCGGCAAAACCGGCCGCCTTGGGCGCGCCATCCGTCGCGATCCAAATATTGCCCGCGCGATCGAACACACAATTATCCGGCGAGGCCGGCCAACCATTCGCGGTCACGTCGGCGTGGAAGCTCGCGCTATGTTCGGCGTTCTTCGGGTCCCCGCATTTAACGAAGATATCCCAGGTGAAGCGATCAGCGGCATGATCGGCCGCCGCGCCCGCGCCACCCGGCGGAATCAGTTCGATGATATGGCCGAATTTATTGGGCGCGCGCGGATTAGCGGCATCCACTTGGCTCGCCTCGCGCTTGGAATTGTTGGTGAGGATCATATAGACGCGCCCGGTCACCGGATTGGTCTCGACGTCTTCCGGCCGATCCATCTTGGTTGCGCCGAGAAGATCGGCCGCACGCCGCGCCTCGATCACAATATCCGCCTGGCTCTTGAAACCATTCGCCTCCGTCAACGGCCCCTCGCCGTGCGCCAACCGCAACCATTCGAGGGACCCGTCATTGCCGAACCGCCCAACCGAAAGCGTGCCGCTATCGAGCAACGCCATATTCGCGGCCCGATCGGTCGGATCGAATTTGCCGGCCGAGACGAAGCGATAGAGATACTCGAAACGCTCATCATCGCCCGAATAAACCACGACGCGGCCATCCTGATTGACCACGCACGTCGCCGCCTCGTGCTTGAAGCGGCCAAGCGCGGTGCGCTTGATTGGCGTCGAGTTAACGTCATAGGGATCGAGCTCGACCACCCAGCCGAAGCGATTAGGCTCGTTCGGTTCAACCTCAACATTGAAGCGCGGATCAACCGTGCCCCACGGATATTCCGGTTTGCCCTTAAGGCCAAGCCGGGCGTGGTTCGCGGCTTCCGATGTCTTGGCCGGATCGCCGGCGAAATACTGATGGAAATTCTCTTCGGCGATCAGCACCGTGCCCCACGGCGTCGTGCCGCCCGAACAGCAATTGAGCGCGCCGATCACCTTGACGCCACTCGGGTCGGCTTTGGTTTTCAAACGATCATGGCCGGCGGCGGGGCCTGACACGCCGATCATGGTCGAACGCATCGAGAGGCGGCGATTGAGCGCGCCGTCGGCCATCATTTGCCAAGCGCCATTCACCTTCTTGATTTCAACAACCGAGTGACCGTGCGCCGCGAGCTCTGCCTCGATTTGCGCCTTGGTCTCCGCCTCGGCCGCGAAGTCCGGGAACATCAAAACCGGGATCGTGTATTCGTGGTTGACGCAGAGCAGGCCGTGATCCGAGCCCTGCGCGCCCAGCGGCAGCGGCATGAACGCCACGAAGTCGCAATTATAGCCGAATTGCTGTTCCTGGCTGGCGGCGTCGACCGCCTTGGGATCGAAAGGCGGCGCGCCTTTCACGATCGGGTCGCCCCAGCGGATCAGCACCCGCGCGTCATAGCCGGCCGCCACATGATGGGTTTCGTCATTGCTCTTGGCGAGTTCGGCGAAGCCAAGACCGCCACCAGCCTCAGCCGACCCAACGCCTAGCCCGGTCTCAGCCAAAGCCGTCATCGCGACCGCGATCCCAAGACCCTCGAGTACGGCCCGACGCGACACGCGAAATTCAATCAGGTTCGCAGCCACTTCATCTAAAGAGAAAGAGTCCGATTGGTCTCTCTCATTCATGAGGATGCCTCCGTGTCGAAAGCATAGCCGGCGGCCCGTACGGTACGAATGAAGTCGATCTCTTCCGGCCCATTCAGCGCCTTGCGCAATCGGCGGATATGCACATCGACCGTGCGCGCCTCGACATGGATGTTGTGGCCCCATACCGCCTCGAGCAAATGATCGCGCGAAAAGACGCGTCCGGGGTGTTCCATGAAGAAGCGCAGGAGGCGAAACTCGGTCGGCCCAAGCATGACCGGCCGGCCATTGCGCTGCGTCCGATGGCGCGTCAGATCGATCATGATATCTCCGCGTTCGATGGCTTCTTCCTCGAGCGAGGGCCGCGCGCGACGCAAGACGGCGCGCACACGCGCCAGCAATTCGACAATCGAGAACGGCTTGACGATGTAATCGTCCGCGCCTTGTTCCAATCCGCGAATCCGGTCGCGTTCTTCGCCGCGCGCCGTCAACATGATCACCGGCAGATCGCGCGATGTCGCCGATTGTCTGATGCGGCGACAGACTTCGATGCCTGAAAGACCGCGGATCATCCAATCGAGCAACACGAGATGGGGCAGCTCGTCGGTGATCATCTCGACCGCGACCCGACCGTCCGCGGTATCGGCGACCCGATAACCTTCTTTTTCGAGATTGTATTTGAGCAGCGTGACTAGAGCGGTTTCGTCTTCGACGATCAGAATGCGGCGTGGCTCGTCGCCGGTCATGTTGGTCAATCCATCTTGTCGGAGTGACGAAGCGGCCGGCGGAATCAAAGGTCCGCCGGCCGGTCGAAACATCGGTTTAGAGTTTCAACGCTTCCGCGTCAGCCGAGGACTTGCGTTGAATCTCGCGGTCGGCATCGGGCAAGGCGATCAAGCCTTTCTCAGCCAGAAATCCGTCGGGGCCGAAGGTCGAATCCTTCAGCCAAAGATCGATGTATTCCTTGATCCCGGGAATGACGCCCATATGCGCCATTTTCACGTAGAAATATAACGTACGGGATACCGGATATTTGCCCGATGAAATGTCGTCATAGGTCGGCTCGACGCCGTCGACCTTCATCGAAACCAACGTATCGCGGTTTTGATCGAGGAAACTGTAACCGAAAACGCCGATCGCGCTCGGGTTCTCCTTGATCTTCTGCACGATCAGATTGTCGTTCTCACCGGCCTCGATGAACGCACCATCCTCGCGCACGGTGTGACAGAGCGATTTGAAGCGCTTCTCGTCTTCCTTCTTGATGGCCGCGATATCGCTATCTTGGCTGCACCCGCCTTCCAAGGCGAGTTCGTTGAAAGCGTCGCGCGTGCCTGAGGTCGGCGGCGGGCCGAGCACTTCGATTTTCTGCTTGGGCAGCGAGCTGTCGATATCGGACCAATTCTTATAGGGGTTTGGCACCCATTTGCCGCCGATCAGCACGTCCTTCGCCAGTGCTTTCCAGATTTGCTCGCGGCTCAATTCGAAGGGCGCCGCGCTCTTGAGGTGCGCGAGCACGATCCCGTCATAACCCACTTTGACTTCATGGATCTTGAACACGCCGTTCTTGCTGCAAGTCTCGACTTCGCCTTTCTTGATGCGGCGCGACGCGTTCGCAATATCGGGCGTCGAGGTGCCGACACCCTCGCAGAACAATTTGATGCCGCCGCCTGTGCCGGTGCTTTCCACGACCGGCGTCACGAAGCCGCCGACCTTACCGAACTCTTCGGCCGTCGCGGTCGCAAACGGAAATACGGTCGATGAGCCGACGATACGGATCTCATCGCGAGCCTCGGCCGGATTGGTCAACCCGACGGCGACGAGCCCGACGGCTGCGACTGTGCCGAGAAATGCGAGCGCCTGCTTCATTGTCTTAAGTCCTCCATTGGTGGTCTCCCGGTCTCTCGCGCCGGAAGCTAATCGCACCTCGGGATGGATTTGATACGGAAATATGACGGTCGCGTGACAGACCCATTGGCCGAAGCGCCCGCGTCTCGCCCCTTGACAGGCCGCCGCCCGCGGCAAATACTTAACCTTATGGTTAAGCATAGTCCCAGCAGCCTCGATCAAACCTTCACCGCGTTGGCCGACCCCACGCGCCGCGCGATTCTAGCGCGCTTGGCGCTCGGCGAATGTACGGTCGGCGAGCTGGGCCGGCCCTTCCCCATGTCGGCGCCAGCGATTTCGAAGCACCTGCGGCTTCTGGAGGGCGCTGGGCTGGTCGAACGCCGCCGCGCCGGACGCACTCAGCGCTGCCGGCTGAATGCGCCCGCGCTCGACCAGACGGTCGAATGGATCACCACCCAGCGCCGCTTCTGGAACGAATCGCTCGATCGTCTCGCCGATCATCTGGCCGCGCAAACGTCAAAGGACCGCTCATCATGAACCTAGAGGCCAAAGCCGCCCCGGCCGATCATGTGTTGACCCTTAGCCGCGTCTTTCAAGCGCCGCGCGAGGCCGTGTTCCGCGCCTTCACCGACCCCGCCCAGGTCAAGAATTGGTTTGGTCCACGCGGCTTCAGCGCCGATGTCGATCGCTATGACGCGAGGCCTGGCGGCACATATCGGATGTGCATGATCTCGCCTGATGGCAACGCACTATGGCTGCACGGCACATTCCTTATGGTCGAGCCCCATGATCGCCTCTCATTCACCTGGATCTGGGAGCAGGGCGACATGGCCGGGAAAGAAACACTCGTCACGATCGGTTTCCGGTCGGTCGGCCAGACCACTGAAATCGCTTTGCGGCATGACCGCCTGCCGTCCGAGGCCTCGCGTGAGGCCCATGGCAAGGGATGGATCAGCACGCTGGATTGCCTTGAAGATGTCGTCAAACAACCAGGGAGAGCGTCATGACTGATGTCGTGATTTATGGCTTCGCACCGAGCACCTATACGCGCACCGCGCGCATGGTTTGCGAAGAAAAAGGCGTGCCGCATCGTCTCGAGGAAATCGAGATCGGCTCGGCGCGCAATTTATCGATGCACCCGTTCGGCAAAATTCCGATTCTCGAACATGACGGCACGCGGATTTTCGAAACGCTTGCCATCGCGCGTTATATCGACGAGACGTTCAAGGGCCCGGCCTTGCAACCGGCGGACGCCAAAGGCCGCGCTTTGATGACGTCGTGGATCAGCGCCGTGCTCGACTATGCCTACCCGACGCTCGTGCGCGGTTTGATTTTGCTGCGCCTGGTTTTCCCGCGCCGTGGCGTGCCGGTGGATGAAGCGGCGGTCAAAGCCAATCTGCCGAAGGTTGAGAATGTCTTGCAGGTGCTGGATGGCGCGCTCACGACGAACCGCTATTTCGCCGGCGATCGTGTGAGCCTAGCCGATCTTTTCGTGCTGCCGATCCTGCCCTATCTCGGCATGATCGATGAGAGCCGAGCCATGCTGGCCAAATGCGAGCGCCTGAGCAATTGGCAGGCCTCGATGCTGACCCGCCACAGCGTGCCGGCGACCGAGCCCAGACTCGCGGCGTAGCGCTTCACTTCCCCCTCTCCCCCTGCGGGCGGAAACGCATGCGTTTCCGCCCGCGAGGGGAGAGGTGAATTGACGGCGCGACGGCACCGCTATTTCACCTCAACCTCGATGAAAATGACGTCCTTGTCCTTGCTTGGGTTGATCACGTCGTGCTCGACCCCCACATTACGGGAATAGGGCACGCCGAGCGTTATATCGACGGTGCGCTCGGTATTGCCTGGCTCCTTCAAGTGAAGCTGGCCGGTCGTGATCGGGATCACGACATAGTCATATTCATGGCGGTGCCAGCCGGTATGAGCGCCGGGCTTGAAGTGCCAACGGGTCACTTTGACCCGCTCATTGTCGATCAAGGTGGTTCCAACCGCGTCGTCCATGGCCTGTTTGCCTCCCCAAGTGTTAAGTTTCATTAACCATCCCAGGTTCGTTGGCCGGGTGCAAGTCGGCCGCCAGACGTGTTTTTTCGTTCGAAACGCCCTGTTTTTCACGTGGCGCTCGCACATTTCTTACGGTTTGTGTATAGAACCGCCGCCAGCACACAACGATGGCCCCTCGCCGCCCCCTTAAGCGGCCGCACCCCCTTTTGAGTAAATTGGTTCGTTATGGACATTCGTAATATCGCGATCATCGCTCACGTCGACCATGGCAAGACCACCCTGGTTGATGCCTTGCTGCGCCAATCCGGCTCGTTTCGCGACAATCAGCGTGTTGCGGAGCGCGCGATGGATTCGAATGACCTGGAGCGCGAACGCGGCATCACCATTCTCGCCAAATGCACCTCGATCGAATGGCACGGCGTGCGTATCAACGTGGTGGATACGCCCGGTCACGCCGATTTCGGCGGCGAGGTCGAGCGCGTGCTCGGCATGGTCGATTGCGTTCTAGTCTTGGTCGATGCCGCCGAAGGGCCGATGCCGCAGACCAAGTTCGTGGTCGCCAAGGCGCTTGCGCTTGGGCTTCGCCCGATCGTCGTGATCAACAAGGTCGATCGTTCCGACGCGCGCCCCAAAGAGGCGCATGAAGAAGTCTTCGATCTTTTCGCCGCGCTCGAAGCGACCGACGAGCAGCTCGACTTCCCGACGCTCTTTTCGTCGTCCAAACAAGGCTGGGCGGCGCACCACCCCGAAGGCCCGCGTGAAAACATGCACGTGCTGTTCGAGACCATCCTCAGCCATGTGCCGCCGCCAAAGGCCGACCCCGATTCGCCGTTCACGCTTTTGGCGTCGATCCTTGAGGCCGACCCCTATTTGGGCCGCCTTCTGACCGGGCGCGTGCAATCGGGCACCGTGCGCCAGAATATGATCGTCAAGGCGCTCGATCGCGAGGGCGGCTTCATCGAAGAGACACGCATCGTCAAGATTCTCGCCTTCCGCGGCCTCGAACGCGTCGCGATCGAAGAAGCCTCGGCCGGCGATATCGTGGCGATCGCCGGTTATACGACCGCGACCGTGGCCGACACGCTGTGCCACCCTTCGGTCACGACACCGATCCACGCGCGTCCCGTCGATCCGCCGACGCTCGCCATGACCTTTTCGGTCAATGATTCGCCGCTCGCGGGGCGTGAAGGCAGCAAGGTGACCTCGCGCGTGATCCGTGCGCGCCTGTTCCGCGAGGCCGAGGGCAATGTCGCCATTCGGGTGCGTGAGACTGAGAACGTGGATGCGCTTGAGATTGCCGGGCGTGGCGAATTGCAGCTTGGCGTCTTGATCGAGACCATGCGGCGCGAAGGCTTCGAAATGGCGGTTAGCCGACCCCATGTCGTGCAAAAAGCCGATCCCGATACCGGACAGATGCTTGAGCCGATCGAAGAAGTCTTGGTCGATGTCGATGATGATTTTGTGGGCGTCGTGGTCGAAGCGATGGGCAAGCGCCGCGGCGAACTTCGAGATATGAAACCGTCGGGTGGCGGCAAGACGCGGCTTAAATTCCTCGCGCCCTCGCGTGGCCTGATTGGCTATCACAACGAATTCATGACCACGACGCGCGGCACCGGCGTGATGTATCGCCTGTTCGATTCCTACGCGCCACACAAGGGTCCGATCGCCGGGCGCAACAATGGCGTGATGATCGCGAATTCAGATGGCATGGCGGTCGCGTTCGCGCTCTGGAATCTTGAAGATCGCGGGCCGCTGTTCATAGAGCCGGGCGTCAAAGTCTATGGCGGCATGATCATTGGCGAGCATTTGAAGGGCTCGGACCTCGACGTCAATCCGCTGAAGGCCAAGCAGCTCTCGAACGTGCGCACCCATTCGCACGACGAAAATATCCGCCTCACACCAGTGCCCAAAATGTCGCTCGAATGGGCGCTCGCCTATATTGAGGAAGACGAGTTGGTCGAGATTACGCCGCAAAGTATTCGTCTCAGAAAGCGCCTGCTCGACCCCAACGCCCGCAAGCGCGCCAGCCGCGCGAGCTAAGAGGGGCGGCCCGCACCACCCCCATCGTAATACCCAAGCGAAGATCCTATGAGATTCACACATCATTGGGCCTTGCTTTGGCGCGTTCCCCTCTCCCGCAAGCGGGAGAGGGGAACGCATTAAAGTGGCGTCTAAGGACATTTGCATCCATCGGGCGAAAACCCAGGCATCCAGCTTCTTAAGAAAACCGCGCTGTCGCCAATACTGGATTGCCGGGTCAAGCCCCCGCTTAAGCCGGGGGATGGGCATCACGATGACAGTGAGATGACGCCGAATCAGGCCTCGACCAATTCCTTTCTCTGCGGTGCGCAACACGCCGCCTTGCCCGATGTTGAAACAACCGCGTCGATCAGCGTTTCATCGCCATAAGTCGTGTGTTGGCCGGTGGTGTGGAAGGTTTCCCACACGATTCCCTGCGGATCGTGCACCCACCCTTTGTCGGACTTGGCGTAACAGCAGGCGACGTCCTTCTGATTGAGCACGAACTCACCCGCTGATTTGAGCCGACCGGTAACCTCGGCGAGCTCATCGCCGCTCTCGACCTGAATGCCGAGATGGTCAAGACCGACGCCGCGACCGCGCGCGGAGATCGGGAAATTGACGCGCGGATCGTCGAGCATCCACTTGGCGTAATCGTCGTGACACACCATCGGTTGGGCGCCGAACAAGTTTGAATAGAATTTGATCGAGGCGTCTAGATTCTCGACCGCGAGATTAACGTGCATCCGTTTCATGGCTGACCTCCTTTGTGGTGTTCGCCCGGGACCCGCATGTTCCCTGGCAGCAATCTTCGATCAGGTAATCGAGCAGCGCGCCGACGCGCTTGTAATTGGCGGCGTAGATGATCGAGCGGCCGTCACGCCGAGAATCGACCAGGCCCGCTTGGGTCAGCTCGGCCAAATGAAACGACATGACGGTCGCGCCGACACCGAGCCGGCTCGCGATCGTGCCAGCCGCGAGCCCGTTGGGCCCGGCGCGTACCAGCAGCCGGAACGCCGCCAACCGGGTTTCGTGTGCGAGCGCGCCGAGCCCGCTCAAGGCATCCGACATTTTCATACTTCGATATTTATAGAAATATACAATCAATGTCAAGCCCCGTCATGCCACAAATTGGCGCGGCCAACGGACATCAAGTGAGTGAAACTAGCGCGTGATCGACGAGGCGGAGCGCGTAACGCCGCGGCGACCGCTATTCGGCCGCCGCGGGCGCGGCATCGGCGCGGTCGTGCGTGCGCACCCGAAGCGGCAGAAACGCGGCCGCGATCGCCACGATCGCGGCGACGCCCGCGAGCAAGGCATAAAAGCCGATGAAGCTGCCGGTCAGGCCGTGGAACAACGCAATGAGTGGAACCACCGCGACCGACGAGCCGATCGAGAGCACGAACTTTGCCGCATAGACCCGCGAGCGCCACGCCTCGGCGGTGTAGCGCGCGACCAACGCGTCTTGAATCGGGATCTCGCCAAGCACGAGAAAAATGAGCGGGATTGCGAGCACAAGAAGCCCGGTGCCCGCCGCCCACCCCGCAAGCGCAAGCAACGGAATTTCAAGCAACACGATCGAAAGCCAGATCGGTTTGACCGGAAAGCGATCAATCAACAGGCCTGTCCCAATCTGCACGAAGGCCGCGATCGCGACGATGCCCGAGACGACGCCGCCCACCCCGGTGACCGAGCCGTGCAACATCGACAGACCATCTTCAAAGAGCTTCGGCAGGCTGACCGTCGTCGCGTTGAACACAAGGCCAGAGCCAAGCGTGCCCACGATGATGATCAAGAAAATGCTGCGCGGCACGCGCCGACCCGTGGCATCGAGCGCGGGCCCCGAGCGTTTCTGCGGTTGAGCGCGCTCGACCTTGACCAGTGGCACAAAGGCGAGGCCCGCCATCAGCGCGATCGCGCCCGGCACGAAAAACGCGAAGCGCCACCCCAAAAGGTCGGTCAGCACACCGGCAACGAGCGCGCCGAGGGCCACGCCCATATTGCCCCAAACCCCATTGATGCCGAGCGCCTTGCCGATTTTCTCGCGGCCCTCAACCACCATCGCAATGCCGACCGGGTGATAGATCGAGGCAAACAGACCGATCAGCCCCAAGCCTGCCGCGATTTCCGCGGGCGAGCGGGCAAAGCCGGTGAGAATCGAGGCCGCGCCGATGCCGATGAAGAAGATCGACAACACGCCCTTGCGGCCGAATCGGTCGGCCAGCCAACCGGCCGGCAGCGCACCCGCGGCATAGGCAATGAAGCCGGGCAGGGCCAGGGCGATCAGGTCCGAATAGGGCAGCCCCCATTCGCCTTCGAGCGCCAACACGACGGTCGGATAGAGCAGCATGAATAGGTGGGTGAAGAAGTGCCCGAGGTTCAAAAACAAAAACTTAGCCAGGGTCGGGTTCATCGGCATTGTCCGGCTGGGAGGGACACTCTCTTAACGTGCGGATGCTAGCCGAAGGGGGACGCGGGGCACCAAAGAATCGCGCCGCCAGGGCGATGGCCGACTTGACCCCTAATTCGTCACATGCCAATTAACGTGATCCTTACCTCCCTCGCCTTGAATAAGGTGGAACCGCGTGGCAAGTTCCCAGCCGATCTGCCAACGCGTCATCGTTCGAAACATTGATTTTGGGAGCACGCGATGAAGGCGAACCGGAACTATCGTCACTGGGCTCTTAGTGCCCTCACGGCCACGACCATCATGGCGCTTTCGCTCGGCGAGAGCGGTGCCGCCTATGCCAAGTCGTGCGCGAGCGACGGCGATTATGCGGCGTTGTCGCTCCGCGTTCTTCAATCCGATTTGATGGTCGCGGGCCTGCGCTGCCGGGCTCATAGCAAATATGCCAGCTTCGTGCAGAAGTTCGGGCCGGAGCTCAAAGCCAATGGCGGCGCGCTGAAGAAATTCTTCAACGTCCAATATGGCGGCAAGGGAACCAATCAGCTCGACGTCATGGTGACCCGCCTGGCGAATGACGCCTCAAGCCGGGCCGGCGTGGACACGCGGAGCTATTGCGGCCAAATTGGCGGCCTGTTCGACGAAGTGCTCTCGGTCGACGGCGGCAAACTCATCAATTATGCCACCACCCGGCCTCAAGCCGGCGCCCAAGGCTTCAAGCGTTGTGCAAACGTTCAACTTGCCAAGGACGCGATGCAAATCCCGGGCACCAAGAAAATCAAATAACGGGCAGCACGACCGAAGCGTTGCTTCGGCCCTGACACAAAAGAAAAGGG
>CAMDNF010000057.1:0-18375 GCA_945902735.1 Rhizobium sp. Q54
TGTCGACGTCGATGCGAGCGTGGCGACGCTGAACTATGTGTCGAATTTGGACGGCACCGGCGGTGTGTTGACGGTGAGCGATGGCGTCGATACTGCGAACATCGCGTTCAGCGGCCAATACACCTCGTCGAGCTTCCAATTCGCCGATGATGCGAATGGCGGGACGCAGATCACCTACAACCCCGCAGGGTAATCCTCCAATATGGCGGAACGTTGCGGATATCGTTCTGCGGCGGTGATCGAAGCTAGGGCCCCATGCGGTGCCCTGGCTTCTTTATGTGAAGGCCGACAAGCGAAGGGTTACGGCCTGCCCCTACAGCGGGTTCCAGATCTTGCATCCTTAGGCAATAATGGTGTCTCCCGCCGGACTTGATCGCATGAGCCCCTGGGGCAGTGGACACGATGGCCGACCTCACCGCCCCCCACCCCAGCTTCTGACCTGAGCCCTTTTGTTCATCCAGTTGGCAGTAGAGCCCGACCGTCATTTGAGCCCATCTGGCTCGGTGGTGCAACGGGACGGGGCGCGAAGCCCCACGGCAGCTGGAGCGACCCGTCCCGTTGCTTCGCTGGGTCGTTGAGCTTGGCATAGCTGGCGGGCGGCAGATTGCCGATCGAGCTATGCGGTCTGACGGTATTGTAGTCGTCCTTCCATATCGCCAGCATGGCGCGCGCGTGATCGAGCGAACGGAACAAACTCTCGTTCAACAGCTCGTCCCGCAGACGCCCGTTGAAACTCTCGATGAAGGCATTTTGGGTTGGCTTGCCTGGCGCGATGTAGTGCCATTCGACGCGGCTGTCTTGCGACCAGCGCAGGATCGCCATGCTGGTCAGCTTGGTGCCATTGTCGCTGACGATGGACAAGGGCCGCCCGCGCTGGGCCATGATGAAATCGAGCTCGCGGCCGACACGCCGCCCGGACAGTGACGTGTCGGCGACCAGCGCCAAGCATTCTCGCGTGAAGTCGTCAACCACGGTCAGGATGCGGGAGCGCCGGCCATTGGCCGGCTGAACGGCCACGAAGTCCAACGACCACCGCTGATTCGCGCCTTGCGGCAGCGGGATCGGCGCCCCAGCATTCGCCCGCCCTCAATGGCCGCGATGACCGCGGCCAGGCTGATCACAAAAATGGCCGGCAGAGGCAGCGCGAAGAACGCGTTCATGGCCTGTGTTGAGCCCTGATTCTTTGCGGCCAAACCCGGATGGCCGTCTTTGTGACTCCTGTTGATTTGAAGCCATCATTTCCACGCTTCATCGGCTGAGCTAGAATTCAATGAATCGCACCTGTCGTCGATACAAACCGAGGATCCCCATCATGTCTCGTCTCATGTCGCTCTTGATCTCCGGCTTGCTTGCTCTAGCCATGGCGCACCCGGCCTTTGCCGAGGCGAAGAAGAACAAGGGCAAGCATAAGGGCGCCGAGGCCGAACGGGCGGCCGGCAAGGATAACGATAAGGACCTTGGCAATATCGTGTTGAAAGGCGTGATCACGGCCGCCGAACTCAACACGATCCACGATTTTATTCGGCGCAATGGCGTGCAGGCATTTGGGGCGTCACAAGGGCTGCCGCCCGGCATCGCCAAGAACCTCTCGCGCGGCAAACCGCTGCCGCCCGGCATCGCCAAGCGCTTTATGCCGCAAGGCCTCCTGGGAAGGTTGCCGCCGCGGCCCGGCTATGAATGGGAGGTCGTCGACGGCGATATTTTGCTCGTCGAAACCGCGACGCGCGTGATCGTCGACGTTTTGAAGGATATCTTGAAAAACTGAGGTTTCGGGGGCGGAAAGAATGAGGGTCGACCCCTCGCGCCACTCTCGGTCGGGGCCTCGCAAAATGGGCTCGGGCCGATCGTTTGATAGGTTTTTTCTATCATTGAATCTAATATGTTCGGTTGATCTTATTAAACGAACCGACGCACTATAGGGCGCAGCATCGGTTCGCGGCCCTTTGGAAGGCGTTTATGCCGAACTTCGACGCCTGGAATGACCAGACCGCCCAGAGCCTGATCGAGGCGCACAAGTCGAAGCCGGGTGCGCTCTTGCCGATCTTGCACGCGCTCCAGGGGCGCTTCGGCTATGTCGATGCCGGGATCGTACCGGCGCTGGCGAAGGCCCTTAATTTGAGCCGCGCCGAGGTCCACGGCGTGATCAGCTTTTATCATGATTTTCGCGACGCCCCACCGGGCACGCATGTGGTGCGCTTGTGCCGGGCCGAGGCCTGCCAAGCGATGGGCAATCAGCAGCTGATCACGCACGCCAAGGATCGCCTCGGCATCGATTTCCACGAAACCACGAAAGATGGCCGCTTCACGCTCGAGGCGGTTTATTGCCTGGGCAATTGCTCGTGCGCGCCGGCCCTGATGATCGACGACAAAGTCTATGGCCGGGTCGATGCGCGCCGGCTCGACCAATTGCTCGAGGGCGCGGGGAAGCGCGCATGAGCACGCGAATTTTTGTGCCGGGCGATTCATCGGCGCTTTCGGTCGGCGCGGACGAGGTGGCGGAACGCATTTCGGCGGAAGCGGCACGTCGCAAATTGGATGTCGCAATCGTGCGCACTGGCTCGCGCGGGCTCTATTGGTTGGAGCCGATGGTTGAGATTGAGGTCAAGGGCCAGCGCATCGCCTATGGCCCGGTCGCGGTTGATGATGTCGCCGGCCTGTTCGATGCGAATTTCCTCGCGGGCGGCGCGCATGAATTGCGCAAGGGGCCGACCGAGGACATTCCCTATCTCAAAAAGCAACAACGCCTGACCTTCGCGCGTTGCGGCATCACCGATCCGCTTTCGCTCGATGATTACCAGGCGCATGGCGGCTATCGCGGGTTGAAGCGCGCGCTTGGGTTAGCGCCCGATGCCATCGTCAAAGAGGTGATCGATTCAGGTCTGCGCGGGCGCGGCGGCGCGGGCTTCCCGACCGGCATCAAATGGCGCACCGTGCTCGCCACGCCCGCCGATCAGAAATACATCGTCTGCAATGCCGATGAAGGCGATAGCGGCACCTATTCCGATCGCATGATCATGGAGGGCGATCCGTTTGTGCTGATCGAAGGCATGACGATCGCTGGCCTCGCGGTCGGCGCGACCGAGGGCTACATCTATATCCGCTCGGAATATCCACACGCCTTCCGCCAGATGAACCGCGCGATCGAGATCGCCCTCGAGGGCGGCTTCTTAGGCGCCAATGTGATGGGCTCGGGCAGAGCGTTTCGGCTGCACACGCGGCTTGGCGCCGGCGCCTATATTTGCGGGGAAGAGACCTCGCTGCTCGAAAGCCTCGAAGGCAAACGTGGCCAAGTGCGCCCGAAGCCACCCTTACCGGCGATCGAAGGCCTGTTCGGCAAGCCGACCGTGATCAACAACGTGATCTCGCTCGCGAGCGTGCCGATCATTCTCGATCGCGGCGCCGAATTTTATCGTGATTTCGGCATGGGCCGCTCGCGCGGCACGCTGCCCATCCAGCTCGCGGGCAATGTCAAACGCGGCGGCTTGATCGAGCTCGCCTTCGGCATCACGCTGCGCCAATTGATTGACGAGTTCGGTGGTGGCACGGCAAGCGGCCGGCCGTTTCGTGCGGTGCAAGTCGGCGGCCCGCTCGGCGCCTATTTCCCCGAACGACTGCTCGATACGCCGCTCGATTACGAAGCCTTTGCCGCGTTGAAGGGCATGCTCGGTCATGGCGGCGTCGTGGTATTCGACGATAGCGTCGATCTGGCCCAGCAAGCGCGCTTCGCCATGGAATTCTGCGCCATTGAATCATGCGGCAAATGCACGCCCTGCCGCATCGGCTCGACCCGCGGCGTCGAGGTCATCGACCGCATCGTGGCCGGCACCGACGTCGACAAGAATCTCACCGTGCTTGATGATCTGTGCGAGACCATGATCGATGGGTCGCTCTGCGCGCTCGGCGGCCTGACGCCGTTTCCGGTCTTGAGCGCGGTCAAACATTTTCCCGAGGATTTCGATCGCGCACCGTCGCGTCGCCGCACACGAAGTGCGGCTTGAAGGAGAGACTGCCATGGGTCTGATCAAGGAAACCGATTACGGCACGCCGCCATCCGAGGCCAGCCAATTGGTGACGCTTGAGATTGATGGAATGTCGGTCACGGTTCCCGCCGGCACCTCAATCATGCGGGCCGCGATTGAGCGCGACGTCAAGATCCCTAAATTATGCGCGACCGATAGCCTCGATGCCTTCGGCTCATGCCGGCTTTGCTTGGTTGAGATCGAGGGTCGCAAGGGCACGCCGGCCTCCTGCACGACGCCGGTTGAAGCCGGCATGAAGGTCAAGACCCAAACGCCCAGGCTCGCCAAATTGCGCCGCGGCGTGATGGAGCTCTATATCTCCGATCACCCGCTTGATTGTCTGACTTGCTCGGCCAATGGCGATTGCGAATTGCAAGACATGGCTGGTGCGGTCGGCCTGCGTGAAGTGCGCTATGGCTATGACGGCGCCAATCACCTGAAGGCGGAGAAGGATGAGAGCAATCCCTATTTCACCTTCGATCCCTCGAAGTGCATCGTCTGCTCGCGTTGCGTGCGCGCGTGCGAAGAAGTGCAGGGCACTTTCGCGCTGACCATTCATAGTCGAGGCTTCGAGTCCAAAGTTTCGCCGAGCCAGAACGAGGATTTCCTGGCCTCCGAATGCGTCTCTTGCGGTGCCTGCGTGCAAGCCTGCCCGACCGCGACGCTCAATGAGAAGACCGTGATCGCCGCCGGCACGCCCGAGCACAGCGTGGTCACGACCTGCGCCTATTGCGGCGTCGGCTGCGCCTTCAAGGCCGAAATGAAGGGCGATGAAGTGGTGCGCATGGTGCCGTTCAAGGATGGCAAGGCAAACCATGGCCATTCCTGCGTCAAGGGCCGCTTCGCCTGGGGCTATGCCAGCCACAAGGATCGCATCACGAAGCCGATGATTCGCTCCAAGATCACCGATCCCTGGCGCGAGGTGAGTTGGGACGAAGCGATCCAACACACGGCGTCTGAGTTCAAGCGGATCCAAGCGAAGTATGGTGTTGCCTCGATCGGTGGCATCACCTCGTCGCGTTGCACCAATGAAGAAACCTATTTGGTACAAAAACTGGTGCGCGCCGGTTTCCACAACAACAATGTCGATACGTGCGCGCGCGTCTGCCATTCGCCGACGGGTTATGGTCTTAAGACCACCTTCGGCACCTCGGCCGGCACGCAGGATTTTGATTCGGTCGACGATACCGACGTCGTGCTGATCATCGGCGCAAACCCGACCGATGCGCACCCGGTCTTTGCCTCGCGCATGAAACGGCGGTTGCGCGAGGGCGCGCGGCTGATCATCGCCGATCCGCGCCGCATCGATCTGGTCGATGGGCCGCACGTCAAGGCCGATCATCATTTGCAGCTGATGCCCGGCACCAATGTCGCGCTGATTAACGCGCTGGCCCACGTCGTGGTCACCGAGGGTCTGGTCGCGGAAGATTATGTTCGCGAGCGTTGCGATGTCGCCGATTTCGAAGGCTGGCGCGCCTTCATCGCGCAAGAGCGCAATTCACCCGAAGCCAGCGAAGCGTTAACTGGCGTACCGGCCGCCGAAGTGCGCGCCGCGGCGCGGCTCTATGCCATGGGCGGCAATGGCGCGATCTATTACGGCCTCGGCGTGACCGAGCACAGCCAGGGCTCGACCATGGTGATGGGCATGGCGAACCTCGCCATGGCGACCGGCAATATCGGCCGGCGCGGCGTTGGCGTGAATCCTTTGCGCGGGCAAAACAACGTGCAGGGCGCCTGCGACATGGGCTCGTTCCCGCACGAGTTCACGGGCTACCGCCACGTCTCGGAAGATGCCACGCGCGAATTGTTCGAGCGCGCTTGGGGCGTCGGGCTCGAGGGCGAGCCGGGATTGCGCATCCCCAACATGCTCGATGCCGCGGTCGATGGCAGCTTCAAGGGGCTTTATGTTCAGGGCGAGGATATCGCGCAATCCGATCCCAACACCCAGCACGTGACCGCCGGTTTGTTGGCGATGGAATGCGTGGTGGTGCAGGATTTGTTCCTGAACGAAACCGCCAATTATGCGCACGTCTTTTTGCCGGGCGCGTCGTTCCTTGAAAAGGATGGCACCTTCACCAATGCCGAGCGCCGTATCAGCCTGGTGCGGAAGGCCATGGCGCCGCTCGCGGGTCTCGCCGATTGGGAAGTCACGATCGCGCTGTCGAACGCGCTCGGCTATCCGATGAATTATTTGCACCCATCCGAAATCATGGACGAGATCGCGCGTCTGACGCCAACCTTCGCGGGCGTCAGCTATAAGCGCATCGAGGAACTCGGCAGCATTCAATGGCCGTGCAATGAAAAGGCGCCGGAAGGCACTCCGATCATGCACATCGATCGTTTCGTGCGCGGCAAGGGCCGGTTCATGATCACCGAATTCGTGCCGACCGAGGAGCGCACCGGCGCGCGCTTCCCGCTGATCCTGACCACGGGGCGCATTCTCTCGCAATATAATGTCGGCGCGCAGACGCGGCGCACCGCCAATGTGACGTGGCACGATGAAGACGTGCTCGAAATCCATCCCTTCGACGCCGAGAACCGCGGCATCAAGACAGGCGATTTGGTGGCGCTTGAGAGTCGCGCCGGCGAAACCGCGCTTCATGCCGTGATCACCGATCGCGTGCAGCCGGGCGTCGTTTACACCACCTTCCATTTTGCCGAGACCGGCGCGAACGTGGTCACGACAGAATATTCGGATTGGGCGACCAATTGCCCGGAATACAAAGTCACCGCCGTGCAAATTCATCGCGTCAGCCATCTCTCCAATTGGCAAGAGAGCTATTCCGCACATAGCCACAAGAGCCGACGCATCCAAGGCGCCGGCGAGGCCGCGGAGTAGAGGGGCGGGGGGCATCGTCATGAGCCCGCTCGCGCCCACCGCGGTCGCGTCGGTCGAGCGTGTAGGCGCCGATGGCGCGTCGTGCGCAACCACCACGCTGGTCGCCGAGGAGGCGCCGGTCGCGCTCGTCTATAATGGCATCAGCCACGCCGTGATGATGGCGACCCCGGCTGATCTGGCCGATTTCGGTATCGGCTTCTCGCTGAGCGAGGGGATCATCGAGCGCACCGATGAGCTATTCGACATCGCGGTCGAGCAGGTCGAGGAGGGCATCGAGGTGCGCATGGCGATCGCGCTCGATCGTTTCGCGGCGTTGAAAGACCGACGCCGCAATCTAACAGGACGCACCGGCTGTGGCCTTTGCGGTGTCGATAGTCTGAAACAGGCGGTGCGTCACCCGGCGCCGATCGCGGCGGATACGCATTTCACGATCGAGGCGATCAACCGCGCGCTTGCCGAATTACCCAAGCATCAAGTGGTCAACCGTGCGACCGGCGCGGTCCATGCGGCGGCCTGGGTCGAGCCGAGCGGCGCGATCGCGTTGGTGCGCGAGGATGTCGGCCGGCATAACGCGCTCGACAAATTGATCGGCGCGCTGGCCCGGCGAAAAAGCGATCCAGCGCAGGGCTTCACTATCATCACCAGTCGTTGCAGCGTCGAGATGGTGCAAAAGGCCGCCGTGTTCGGTATGCCGCTGTTGGTCGCGATCTCGGCGCCGACCGCTCTGGCCAAGCGGTTGGCCGAGGAATGCCGGCTCACCCTGGTCGCGCTGGCGCGGACAGATAGTCTGCTCGTGATCAGCCACCCCTGGCGCCTGGAGCGGAATTCAAAAAGGCTTGCTTCATGAAGCCCGACCACATGGTTCACATGGCCAATCAGATCGCCCATTTTTTTGCCGCCTATCCTCATGAGCAAGCGGTCGAAGGCGTCGCCGATCACCTGAAGAAGTTCTGGGAACCGCGCATGCGGAAAGAAATCGAGGCCCATGTCGCCAAGGGCGGCGCAGGGCTCGACGCGCTCGTGGTCGAAGCGGTCAAGAAACTCCAAAAGCACTGAGCGCGACGTAGCAAGGCTTGGCGCCAAGGCCTTGTCGGCCGTGGCGCGGGCGCTGCATAGTGCTGGCCGACAAGAACGCGCGTCTAGGGAGAGCCGGATGAAGCTTTCGACCGATCGGATTTTGACCACCCATGTCGGCAGCCTGCCGCGCTCCGACGCGGTGTCCGAACAATTATTGGCGCGCGAAGATGGTCGGCTTGAATCCGAAGCGCGCTTCGAGAGCGTGATCGGCGCGGCGGTCAATGAGGTGGTGGCGCGCCAAGTCAAATCGCGCGTCGACGTGGTGTCCGATGGCGAAATGGGCAAGATCGGCTATGCCACTTATATCAAGGATCGCCTAACCGGCTTCGAGGGCGACAGCGCGCGTCGCGTGCCGGGCGATATTGAGCGCTTCCCCGATTACATCAAAATGATGTCGGCGAGCGGCCAGACGCCCAAGATCAAGCGCCCGCGCTGCGTCGGCCCGATCGAGATCAAGGATCGCAAGCCCTTGGACCGCGATCTCGCCAATTTTCGTCGCGCGGTCGATGCCTCGAAAGCGATTGATGCGTTCATGCCGGCGGCATCGCCCGGCGTCATCTCGGTGTTCCAGCCGAATGAGTATTACAAGAATGACGAAGCCTATCTCGAGCGTTTGAGCGAGGTGATGGGCGAAGAATACGAGGCCATCGTGAAGGCTGGGTTCGTCGTTCAGATCGATTGCCCGGACCTCGCCATGGGCCGGCACATTCTTTACAAGAACGAGAGCGACGATCAATTCGTCCGCCATGCCGAGGTGCAGATCGAGGCGCTCAATCACGCGCTCCGCAATGTGCCCGCCAACATGGCGCGGCTCCATCTGTGCTGGGGCAATTATGAAGGCCCGCACATTTGCGATATCCCGCTCGCCAAAATCATCAAGACGGTCTTGAAGGCGAAGCCGCAGGCGATTTCGTTCGAAGCCGCCAATCCGCGCCACGCACATGAATGGACCGTGTTCAAGGACGTCAAACTACCGGACGATAAGGTGCTGCTGCCCGGCGTGATCGATTCCTGCAGCAATTACATCGAGCACCCCGAGCTGGTGGCCGAGCGCCTGTGCCGCTTCGCCGATATCGTTGGACGCGAGCGTGTGATCGCCAGCAGCGATTGCGGCTTCGGTACGTTCGTCGGCTTTGGAAAGATTTTCCCTGAGTTTGCCTACATGAAACTCGAGGCCATGGCGGAGGGCGCCGAGATCGCCTCAAAGCGGCTCTGGGGCAGGCGCTAGAGTCGCACACCGATGTGCGGCCGCTATAGCCTGACCACGCCGCCTGAGGCGATGCGTCGGCTCTTTGGGCTCGAGGCCACGCCCAATTTGCCGCCGCGTTACAATATCGCGCCAACCCAATTGGCCCCCGTGGTGCGGCTCGTGCCGGGGGCAGGCAAGCGCACGCTTACACAATTGCGCTGGGGCCTCGTGCCACCCTGGGCCAAGGATCTGAAAGTCGGCGCCCAGCTGATCAATGCGCGCGGCGAAACGGTGCATGAAAAGCCGTCCTTCCGCGCGGCCTTTCGTCAGCGTCGATGTCTGGTTGTCGCCGACGGGTTTTATGAGTGGAAGACCGACGGCAAATCCAAACACCCCATGCGTATCACCTTGAGCGACGACGGGCCCTTCGCCTTCGCGGGGCTGTGGGAGCATTTTGAGAAGGGGCCAGAAGGTCCGCTTGAGAGTTTCACCATCATCACGACCGAGGCCGCAGCCGTGATCGCGCCGATCCATGACCGCATGCCCGTGATCCTCGATGTGACGGATTACGACCAGTGGCTTGACCCGGCATCGAAGCCCGAGCCCTTGTCAGCGCTTTTGCGGTCGTTTCCCTCCGAGCGGCTCAGGGCCTATGCCGTGTCGACGCATGTCAATTCGGTACGCCATGACGACGAGGCCTGCATCGCCCCCTTGGCCGAACCGCGGAAACTCCTTTAGGGACAAAAAGATGGCGCCCCCGGCACCCGGGCGGGGCCGCTATTGCGCTGCAGCGCGGGCTGGACTTTTGGGCTAAAATCCAGGACTATCACCTTGTTGCGTTGCAACAATTTGGGCTCGGCCACCAATTGCCGGGCCGTCCTCGATGGGGTGCGGCCATGAGCGCGTTGCCGGTTAAGTCCGAGGCATTTCCCCACGTCGTCCATAGCGTCGCGGACCTCCGCAAGGCCGTGGGCGCCTACCGGTCGAAGGGCGAACGTGTCGCCGTTGTGCCGACCATGGGCGCGTTGCATGACGGGCATTTGGCCTTGGTCGAAGTCGCGCGGCGCGAGGCCGAGCGCGTCGTCGTTACCATTTTCGTCAATCCGAGCCAGTTTGCGCCGCGTGAAGATTTCTCGCGTTATCCGCGCGACTTTGACGGCGATCTGGCGAAATTGGCGCGTCTGCAAACCGATCTCGTCTTTGCGCCCGATGTCGCCGCCATGTATCCGAAGGGCTTCGCCACGCGTGTGAACGTTTCGGGCCTGAGCGAAGGTCTTTGCGGCGCGACGCGGCCGCATTTCTTCGGCGGTATGGCAACTGTTGTGACCAAGCTCCTGAATCAATGCGCGGCCGATGTCGCGATCTTCGGTGAGAAGGACTATCAGCAGCTTCTGGTGGTCAAGCGCCTCGCGGCCGATCTCGATATTCCAACCCGGATCATCGGCATGCCCACGGTGCGTGAGGCCGATGGCGTCGCGCTGTCCTCGCGGAACGTCTATCTCACGCCCGAGCAACGTCGGGTTGCGCCGCTCCTCCATCAAACGCTTCAAGCTATCGCAAAGACCGCACATAGCGGCGGCAATGTCGGGACAGCAATCGATGACGGCTTCGCGGCCTTGGCTGCGGCCGGCTTCGCGCCCATCGATTATCTCGCTCTGTGCGATGCCGAGACCTTGGTGCCCATTGCAAGGCTCGATGGGCCGGGCCGTGTGCTCGGCGCGGCGTGGCTCGGCTCGACCCGGCTGATTGACAACATTCCGGCCTGAAACCCAAAGAAAAGGGGCCCCAAAAGGGCCCCTTGCGGTTGCATTCAATTAGCCGATTTCAGTGGTGATGGCTGCCGCCACCGCTGCCGGCCGGCGGGTCGATGCCATCATCCTGACGGCCCTTCACGATCAAGGCCTTGCCCGCGTAAAAGAGCCCGATGCTCAACAGGCCAGTCGCCAGCACCACGAGAAGCGGTACGCCAAGATCCCATTCCATTGCCATTCTCCGGCTGATTCAGAGGCTATTCGCTGCTTAGCCCTGGCGCACAAGGCTGTCAAGCGCCGGGGTGTCGCACCGCCGCCATAATGCGCTCGAGGCGTTAACACACCCTAAGCCGCTGGGCGCCGGCGCGGCCGCAAAATAATCAGCAGCGCGCCGAGCAGCATCAGCGCCATCGCGATCCAAACATAGTGGCTGTGCGCCTCAGCGAAGAACACCATGCTCCAGACGAAGCCGAGCACCACCGCGACGATGTTCATGATCGAGAATTGAAACGCGCCGGTCAGCTTGATCAATGTGTAGAAAATCGGCCACATCAGGAGATTGATCACGACCGCCGCGGCGAGCGCGAGATCGGCATCGAGATCCGGGCCGGGGAAAATATAGAGCTGGCCCGTGCCGAGCATGAACGGCAGCAAGGTCAAGGCGCCCGTGAGCAAGACGCCAGACGAGAGCGCGAAAGGCGGCGTCTCCGGCGGGTGAAAGAGCTCGGTGAACACATTGAGCGCCGCGAAACAAGCCGGCGCCAACAGCGAGATCAGCGCCCAGCCAACCATATTGGCCTCCGGCAAACTGTCGCTCGGCACCACGACGAAAAGAATCCCGACGACGCCCAGCACCAACCCGCCAATGCTCATCCAATGCAGTTTCTCGGTGCGTGCCATCAACGAAAAAAGATAGGTGAAGACGGGCGTCAGGATCACCAACAACACCGATATGCCCGAGGGCAATTTGGTGGCGACAAAGGCGAGCAACGAGAACGGCGCCGCGAAACCAAGAAAGCTCGAGACCAAATAGGCAATCAGGCGGCGACGGGTGAGCGGTGGCAACTCGCGTCTTATCGCCGCAACGCCCAACAGGATGATGCCGGCGCCAAAGGAGTACCAAAACACGAAGGCGAAGAAGGGGAAGCCATGGTCCGCCCCAAGGCGATTGACCGGAAAGAAAAACGAGAAATTGACGATCGCCACCGCCAGCAAAAAATAGGGCAAATAGCGCCGCCACCCGGCCGGGCGTAGTGGCCTCGCCGTGGCGCCACGGCCCACTTCCTGATCGACTGACATGGCTCCGGCCCCTGGCTGATTCGCGGCCGTCAGACTAGGCGCCCCAGGCCGTCGCGCAAAGCCTTTTACTGGTTGCGCCGGCCGATGGCGGCCAACAAGATGCTGTCCCAAACGTGGTTATTCGGCTCGGGAGAAATTTGATGGCGAAAAAGACAGCCTTGGTGCTCGGCGGTCTCGGCGTGATCGGGCGCAATTTGATCAATCATCTATCGACGCTCGATGATTGGAACATCATCGCGGTGTCACGCCGCGGACCCGATGCGGAGATGGCGGCCAAGGCGACGTTCATTTCTTGCGACATGCTGGATAAGACCGATACCGAGGAGAAGCTCGCCGGTCTGACCGAGGTGACGCACGTCTTTTGCTGTGCGCTCTATGGCGGCATCGACGCTACGACCACCGAGCAAAACCGTCGTCTGGTCGCCTATCCGGTTGATGTGATTTCGAACGTCTCGAAAAGACTCGAACGCGTCGTGCTGCAAGAAGGCTCCAAGGCCTATGGCCGCCAGCTTGGGCCCTTCAAGACGCCGGCCAAGGAAAGCGATTCGCGCCACATGCCGCCCAATTTTTATTACGACCAGGAAGACTTCCTGATCGATTTCCAGAAGGGCAAAAGCTGGACCTGGGCCGTGCTGCGCCCCGAGGCGGTGTGCGGCTTCGCCATAGGCAATCCGATGAATCTGATTCTCTGCTTCGGCACCTATGCGGCGATCTCGAAAGAACTCGGCATGCCGCTTAAATATCCGGGCGAGATCGCCGGCTTCAACGCGATCAATCAGGTTACAGATTCAGGCCTGCTCGCGCGCATGACGGTATGGGCGGCGACCTCGGCCAAAGCCGGCAATGAGATCTTTAACATCACCAATGGCGACAATTTCCGTTACGTCAATGTCTGGAGCGATTGGGCGCGCCATTTCGGCATGGAGGTCGGCCAGCCCCAGCGCATTATCTCGGCCCAGGTGATGCCCGATAAGGGCCCGGTCTGGGATCGTATCGTGAAGAAGCACGGGCTGCTGCCGCTTACGTACGAGCAAACCGCCGGCTGGCCCTATTTCGATTTCAATATGGATACATCGTGGGACGTGCTGATGTGCGATGCAAAACGTATTGATCGCGGCTTTAGCGAGATAGTAGATACGGAAGCGATGTTCCTCCGGCTCTTTGCCGAATTCCGCCGCCGCAAGGTGCTGCCCTAGGGCGTGCGCTCTTGCGTCCGGCCTCATCCTTCGACAGGCTCAGGATCAGGCCAGATGCGGCTCGTCCTCCTCAGCGCCCTCATGCTGAGCTTGTCGAAGCACGAGGGCGCCGTCTTTACCGCGAGGTTGCACCATGACGACACTCGATACACCGTTTCAGGTTCGCGCCGGACTGCATGCGACGAGCTTCAAGCGCCTCGCGGTCAACGAAGTGCCGGTCGTGGATTTCGGCGGCATCTATTCGCCAAACCTCGCCGAGCGTCAAAAGGTCGCGACCGCCATTCGCGAAGCCTGCCAGCATATCGGCTTCTTCTACATCAGGAACCACGCCTTTCCGCTGAGCGTGATTCGCCGCGCGCACGCGGCGATGGAGCGTTTCTTCGCACTCCCGGTCGACGAGAAAATGCGGGTTCATTATCTAGACTCGGCCAATCACCGCGGCTATGTGCCGCTGAAGGGCATCCAGGCCGATCACTCCTTAAAGGGCGGTGATTTGCACGAGGCGATCGAAATGGCGCACGATCTCTCGACCGACGATCCGCATTACAAGCGCGGCATACGCTTCTATGGGCCCAACAATTGGCCGGCCAACCCGCCTGATTTCCGCTGGGCGCTCGGCACCTATTTCGATTGCCAGATCGAGCTTGGCGCAACGCTCTGCCGCGCCATGGCGCTCGCGCTCGACATGCCGGAAGAATATTTCCTAAAGCTCTACACCAAGCCGATGTCGCGGCTGCGTGTCTGCTATTACCCGCCGCATGAGGGCAAGATCGACCCGGCCTTTCTCGGCATCGGTGCCCACACCGATTATGAGTGCTTCACCACCGTGTGGCAGGACGAGCCGGGCCTGCAGGTATTGAACGCGGCCGGCGAGTGGATCGAATGCCCGCCCATTCCCGATACATTCGTGGTCAATCTCGGCGATCTGATGCATCAATGGACCAACGATCAGTTCGTCTCGACCATGCACCGTGTGATCAATCTATCGGGTAAACCGCGCTATTCCTTGGCGCAGTTTTTTGGCGTCGATTACGACGTCGAGGTGCAGGGCCTACCCACCTGTTGCTCAAAAGAGAATCCTTGGCGCTATAAGCCGATCACCGCCGGCGCGCATACCGAGCAGATGGTCGCCAAGACCTATCATTATGATGGGAAGGCCTAGCGGGCGCCGGGCGATCTAATGCGGCCCGCGCGCCGGCGCTGGACATGGCTCGCGCTCATCGCATTGTTGATGGTCGCTCTGGTCGGCGCTGGCGCCGTGAGCTGTTCGCCGGCGCGCGTGATCGAAGCCGCGCATGTGATGCAGGACGTTGCGGCAGGGGCGGCACCTAGCGCGCTCAAAGCAAACACACCCACGCCATCGCGGCGTTCGATCGCCTATCGGATCGAGGATCGCGTCTATGAGGGCGATGTCTATACGCCCGCTCATGCAAGGCCCGAAGCCGCGCTCCTATTGATGCCTGGTGTCTCGCCGCGCGGCCGCGACGATCCGCGCCTGGTCGCGTTCGCCAGCACTCTGGCGCGCGCGCGCTTTTTGGTGCTCGTGCCTGAATTGCCTGGTCTTCGCCAAACCCGCGTCGGGCCGAGCGATATTGTGGCCATCATGGACGCCTTGCGCCATTTGGATAACGAGACCGAGAAGCCTGTGGGCGTCGTGGCATTCTCCTGGGCCTCAGGCCCCGTGTTGATCGCCATGCTACAGTCCGATGTCACGAAAAGCGTGCACTTCGGTCTATTGATCGGCGGCTATTACGATATCGAGGCGCTCGTGACCTTCGTGACGACCGGCGCTTTTCGCGCCGATCGCGCGGCACCATGGCAATTTGCAGAGCCCAACACGCTCGGCAAATGGCTGTTCCTGCTTTCGAACATCGATCGTATTGAAAACGAGCGCGACCGCGCGCTCTTGCGCGAAATCGGCGAACGTAAATTCGACGATCCGGGCGCCGCGATCGCCGACCTCCAAGTCCGTCTTGGGCCCGAGGGCCGCGCCATCGACGAATTTCTGGGCAACCGCGATCCCGATCTCGTGCCAGCGTTGAGCGCCAAATTACCGCAGGGGATCCGCGCCGACATGGCGGCCCTCGATCCCTCGACCCGCGATTTGTCGATGCTGGGCGCGCGTTTCTATTTGATTCATGGTCAAAACGATTCGGTGATTCCCTATACCGAGAGCACGGCACTCGCTAAGGAATTACCCAACGCCACATTGTTCCAGATCGACAGCCTGGCGCATGTCGATCTCGGTCCCTCAAGCTGGCTCGACGCGTTGAGCCTTTGGCGCGCGACGTATTTGCTGCTCTCGGAACGCAAGGCGGATTAAGTCGCGTTACGCGCGGCGCGGCTTAGGCCGAGGGAATGGAGCGCAAGGCCGATTAACATGAGCGCCGCTGCGCCCCAAACATAGACACTGTGGGATTCGCCGAAGAACACCGCCCCCCAACCAAAGCCCGCGAGCACGACCAAATAATTGAACTGCGCGAAAAAGACCGGCCCCGCCAACCGTACGATCTCGAAGAAGGAAATGTAGAAGGCGGCATTGACGGCGGCCGTGGCGAGCGCGGCCCAGAGCGCGGGGCCCGGCCCTGGCAAGGCATAGGCCTGGCCCGTGGCGAGCGAGACCACCGCCATGATCACGATTGTCACCATCACCATGCCACTCGCCATCGAGACGGAGCTCGACGCGGGCGGGCGCATCAGGCTCGCTGTCACATTGGTCAGCGCAAACGAGACGGGCGCCAGAAAGGCCAGCAACAACCAGCCGATCATCTCCGGCGCCGGCAGGCTGACCTTGGGCACCGTCATGAGCAGCACGCCGCCAAAGCCGACCGCGATGCCGGCGATGCTCAAGGCACGTAATCGGTCGAGCCTCAGCGCAATGGCAAAAACATAGGTAAAGAGCGGCGCCAGAACGACCACAAGCGTCACCAGGCCGGCCGGCAGCTTGTTTGATACAAAGGCCAGCAGCGAGATCGGCCCGACAATGCCGAGCATGCCGATCGCGGCATAGGAACGCACATGTCTGGCGCTGAAGCGTGGCCATTCACGCCGAACTAGCGCCACCGCGCCAAGCACGATACCGGCAAAAGTAAGTTGCCAGAACACGAAGCCAAATGGCGGTGCCCCGGCATCGGTCGCGATCTTGGTGAACGAAAATACCAGCGGGTAGATCACCCCGGTGGCGACGACCATGAGGGCCGGCAGCGCCATTGAGCCCGGGGTGATTTTGGGATTTGAGGCGAGGGGGTCCGGCACGAGGCGGTCCTTCATACAAGGCGGCTTGTCAGAGCGCCCGTCGGCGGTAGTCTTGCGGGGGCGATTCGCGCACAGTCCCGTATGATGGACCGTAACAGAAGGGCTGGGGCATGACGACCGAGAAGCAATGGCCGGTCCGGTTCACGGGCAAACCAGCCGGCGTGATGCGCTGGCTCAAGGATCACGGCGTCGAACGGGTTCGGCTGGAGTGGGCCGACTACAACGGCATCGCGCGCGGCAAGGCCTTCACGCTCGCTCAATTTGAACGCGGCCTCGACCAAGGCTTTGCGTTCTGCGCCACCGTTTTGGCCTTCGACATCGAGGCCAATGTCGTGCCGGGCACCGATTTCGCCGAGTCTATCGGCTATGGCGATTTCACCGTATTGCCCGATTTCACGTCGCTCCGCTTGCTCAAGCATGAGCGTGCGGCGGCGCAGATCATGGGCGATTTGGTGTGGTCCGATCATCGGCCGGTCGAGGGCGATCCGCGTCATGTGCTGAGGAAGGTCGCCGCCAATGCCAAGGCGCTCGGTTATGACGCCATGGCGGCGTCGGAGTTCGAGTTCTATCTGCTCGATGCCGAGCACAGGCTGGTCGATAGCGGGCGGCAGGCCTATTCGACGCAGAAGCGCGCACAATGGTTGCCCGAGGAACTTGTGCTGCTCGATGCGGTGAGCGCTCATGCCGAAATCGAGGCCGGGCACTATGAGTATGGCCCTGGTCAATATGAGATCAATATTCGCTATCGCGACATTTGCGGCGCGGCGGATGACAGCCATTTGTTCCGCGCGACCATGAAAGAAGCCGCGCTGGCGATCAATCGGCGCGTCACCTTCATGGCGAAGCCCTTCGACAAAAAAACCGGCAATTCCTGTCACGTTCATATGTCGCTTTGGCGCGGCGATAGCAATGCGTTCGCCGAACCGGGCGCGCCGATGAAGATCAGCGAAACCTGCCGCCATTTCGTTGGCGGCGTACTCGCGCACATGAAAGAGCTGACCGCGATCTATTTTCCGAACGCCAATTCCTATCGGCGCTTGGTGCCCGGCAATTTCGCGCCGATCTCTTTGGCCTGGGGTGTGGACAATCGTACGGCCGCGCTCCGTGTGCTCAACGAAACGGTTGCAGGCACGCGGGTCGAGCTACGCGTCTGCGGCGGCGATGCCCATGTCCATTTGGTTTTCGCAGCCTATTTGGCGGCCGGGCTCGATGGAATCAAGAAACGGATTGAACCGGGACCGGTGGCGAGCGGCGATCTTGATCTCGATGGCAAGGTCGAACGACTGCCCGATGATTGGGGGCGTGCGCTTGATGCGCTTGAAGCGTCAGACTGGGCGAGGGCGGCGCTTGGCGAAGCGTTTGTGAAGAACTATCTCGTCGTCAAACGCTATGAGTACGACAATTGGCGGCGCACCGTGACCGATCAGGAACGCAACACTTATATCGAGTGGCTTTAGGGCGCCTTACTTCTTCTTCCGTTTTTCTTTGGATATCGCCGCCCACCAATCCGGTGTCATTTTATTGGCGGCCGTGGCCTCTTCGGACGCCTGTTGTATTGCCTTTGACATCGTTGCCCACCAATCGGGCACGGCGCTGGGCTCAGAGCTATGCGCGGAAGTTGGTGACGGCGTGACGGGGTAAGGCGGCGTATCGTGGGGGTGTTCGACGCCTCCACTTCTCCAGCAAAGGAGTGATACGCCGTGACCGACAATAGCATCCTCAAGTTCACCCAGCCAGGGACGTTCACCGA
>CAMDNF010000058.1:0-17767 GCA_945902735.1 Rhizobium sp. Q54
CCCCTCGAGCCCCTCCCGCAACCTCCAACCGCAGCACTTTCCAGACCCCGCCCAGCGCCCTCGCCAGCGCCACGGCCACCCGCGTCGTCATCGCAACGCTCGCCGCTCCAGTACGAAAATCAGTGATCGTCGTGAATAGGACGGGCTAAAATATATCGCGATTGACTCGATCAATTCGTCTGGCTTTGTTGATAACGGAGGGTAAGAGCATCGACCGTCGTACCCGCCGCATCGCGGTAATAGGCGGAACGGCGCCCCACTTGATCGAAGCCGAAGCGTCCATAGAGCGCGCGTGCGGCCTCGTTACTTTCCGCTACTTCCAGGAATAGGCTCGTGAGGCCCCGCCCAGTCGCCACCTCGACGGCGGCTTTTAAGAGGGCGTGACCAAGGCCACGTCGGCGCACGGCCTCCGCGACGCAAAGGGTTAACACCTCGCCCTCGCCAACGGCAACGCGACACAACACAAAGCCCCGAACTTGATTGCCTTGGCGCGCGACGACACCAAACCCGATGGGCGAGCCAAGCACCCGCGCGATGAGATCGGCCTGCCAGGGATCGTCAAAACACGTCGCGTGTAAAGCCGCGAGCGCCTCGCCATCATCAGACGCCGCCGGGCCAATGGTGCAGGGGTCAAGCATCACCGGAGTGGCCGTGCTCATGGCGGGCGATTCACCGCGGCAAAGCCTTCAAGCGGGCGCGCACCGGCGTCGCGCAAATAGAGCGGCGAAACGGGGCCCTGCGCAAGCCGGCCGGCCCCGCCGGCATGAGTCGCGCGCCGCGCGACCAACCGCCCAAAAATCGCGGCATCCGGCCAATCCGGCGCGTGCGACCGCCTTATCACCCCGCGCCCCGTCGCTTCGAGCGCCGCCAAAATGGCCTTCGCCCCGCTTCCAACCACCAAGCCTCGGGCGGGACCGAGGGCGTCGGCCGCTTCGGTCGCGCTGGCCGCCATGGGGGGTGTCAACGCGCCACCCGCCGCGTCGAACCATTGGGCGTAAACCTGGCCGCGCAACGCATCGAGCGCGCAAAGCAGGCGATTTTCCTCGACCTCGCTCTCAGGCACTGCCGCGGCCAACGCTTCGAGTGTGGAAATGCCAATCAGCGGCACGGCCGCCGCTAAAGCCAGCCCGCGCGCGGTGGCAAGCCCAACCCGGACGCCCGTAAACGAACCCGGCCCGACGGTGACCGCGATCGCGCCGAGCGCCTTATAATTGACCCCGGCCTCGTTCATGACGGCCTCGACCATGGGCATCAGGCGTTCGGCATGACCCCGCTGCAAAGGCTCGAAGCGGCGCGCCAAGACGGTGTCTCCAACCACGACCGCGGCCGAACAAGCCTCGGTCGCGGTGTCGAGCGCCAACAAGGCCGAGGCTTGATCCGTTTTCATGCAAGTTCGTCTAACATCGTCTGACCGCCATCGACAAGCCGTGCCCGCAAAAGTCTTTGCGTCATATCGCGGCGCGCGGCACAGTCGCCACTCGTTCCCGGCGTCGTGCCACGGATCCCGTTTCAATCACGCCATGCTGCTCCTAGCCGAGATCGCCCCACCGGCCTTTGATGTCGATCTCGCACTGGCTTATGCGAGCGAGAGAAACCTGACCGGACGACCGGTCTATCAACGCGCGGCGTGCTATTTGCATCCCGATGCGGCGGCCGCATTGCAACGCGCGATCGCCCTTGCCGCGCCGCTTGGTTTAAGGCTGAAAATTTTCGATGGTTATCGGCCGACCGAGGCGCAATGGGTCTTCTGGCGCTTTCGCCCAGACCCGAATTATTTCGCCGATCCGCGCCGGGGCTCGCCGCATTCGCGTGGTGTCGCCATCGATCTGACTCTGATCCGTTCCGATGATGGCAGCGAGCTCGATATGGGAACCGGTTTCGATGCGCTGACGCCGCGATCACACCATGGCAGTCTTGAAGTGTCCATCGAGGCGCAACGCAATCGGCTTCTATTGCTTGGCTTGATGTCGACCGCGGGATTTGATTTTTACGGTAATGAATGGTGGCACTATCAATTGTTCAGTCCGCGCCGCTATCCCCTGCTGTCCGATTCAGCGGCCGGCACGAAATTAATGCCCGCCGCACCGTGATTAGGCGTTGCGCTCTAATTCTCGCTTCGCTCTTTGCCGTTTGTGTCATCGCCGCGATGGCGGTGCCGACGCCAGCCATAGCCGATGATTCTGCCGTCGTGCTGATCTACCAACGTGTCGGCGAGGCAAAGCGCCATCCGCTCGAAAGCGTAACCCGCGTCCAGTTCGACGCTCATCTCGCTCATCTGAAACGCGGCGGATTCACCGTCATGAACCTGCGCGATATTGTCGCCGCGCTCGCTGCCAAGAAAGCGCTGCCGGAGCGCACCGTGGCGATCACTTTCGACAATGCGTTCAAATCGATCTACCGAGACGCCTGGCCCAAGCTCAAGGCCGCCGGCCTTCCCTTCAGCATCTTTGTCGCGACCGACGCGATCGACGCTGGAGATCCGGATGTGTTGACTTGGGATGAGCTTCGTACGCTCGCCCAAGCCGGCATCGCGATCGAGAGCCGTGGGGCGAGCAACCGCCCGCTTTGGCGCCTCGAGGCCGCCGATCAACGTCGCGATATCGCGAAGGGGCAGGCGCGGATCAAAACCGAAATCGGCAAGGCGCCGCTTCTCTTTGCCTATCCATCGGGTGAACAAAATGCCGCGCTGCGCCAAGCGGTGCGCGAGCTTGGCTTCGATGCGGCGTTCGTGCTGCGCTCAGGCCCTGTCTTTGGAGGCGAAGATCGCTATGCACTACCACGCTTCGAATTGAATGCGCGTTACGGATCGATTGAACGCTTTCAGACGATCGTCGAAGTATTGCCATTCCCTGTCCAAAACCTTGTGCCAAAGGAGGCGATCCTCACGACCCCCCGGCCCCATATCAGCTTCACGATCGACAAGGCCTTGGGCGCCTTGGACACGCTTGCTTGCTATGTGACGCGGCAAAAGCGAACCGAATATACGCTGACAATAACCCGAGAAATCAGGGTTGAACTGGCGCGCGCGTTCGTGCCTGGCCATGACAATCGAGTCAATTGCACTCTGCCCGGCCCAGATGGCCGCGTGCGCTGGCTCGGGCTACAATACGTCGCACCCTAATTGGCTGCCATCTTAGGCCACGAACTCTCTTAGCCGCGCGCGACGTTCTCTACGCGGTGCAAGCGCACATCGTCGAATGTACCAAGCGCGTTCTCGCGCATGATCGTACGAAGCGATTTGACATAGTCATCGCCGCGCTCGGAATAGCGCGTCAGCGCGCCGGCCAAACGATGGCCATCAAGATCGCCCGCGCCGGCCCGCAACTCCGCGCGCATGCCGCGAAATTGCTCATAGGCACGGTGGCGATTGAGATTGAGCGCATAAGAGCTCACCGTCTCATACAAATTCTCAAAGCTCTGGACGCGGAATTTACCCGACGAGTTCGGCGACAAAGGCGCCAAGCCACGGCCATTGGCACTGGTGTATTGACCGAACAGCGCATTGCCTTCGCGCGCGAAGCGCGACGTGCCCCAACCTGATTCTTCCGCCGCCTGGGCCAAGACCAGCGAGGGCGGAATGATATCGGCGCGTTGACGCAGCTCGGCGAGATTGCCGCTCTCCACGCCATAGAGGTCAAATTTCTCTTCGAGCCAAATTTGATCCGCCGGCGTCAACGAAGTGCCGCGCGCGAGGTTCTTGGAGACGCCGGTGAGGCGGGTGCGATCCGCCGCGAGATCTTCGTTCACGCGCAGGATCACGGGCAGAACCACTTTGATGAAAAGCTGCTTGCGGTCGTCCACGGACTGAAGCGCGTGAAGATCTGACGGCAGACGCGCGACATAGACGCGCGGCACGAAATCTTCACCGCTCTTCACGGTCTCAAGGTCATAGTTGCCTTTATCGAGATAAAGCGCGAGCGCTGCCGCCGAGCCAAGCCGGACATGCCGTTCGCCATCGGCGCCGAGCTCGTAGACGGGCTTATCGCTGAGCGCATTTTTGGTCGGCGAGATGTCCCGGATCGAATCGACACCCGAAAACGAAGGCATTTGGGTTGAGCCCGCCGCCGTCGCGATAGCGCCAAGCGCGGCATAGAGTTGGGCATTGCCGTTCAACTGGTCTTCACCGTTGAGGGGCGCGCCAAACCAACCCGCGTCAAGCGGTGCATCGAGCGCCGAAGTGTCGATGCCGAATGACGAGGCCCCGCGCTTTGGGGCAAACGCCGAATCGGTATCGAGGAGCACCGCGCCAAAAAGGCCGGCACTCAGCAGCCCGAGCGCAAAGATCGCCGAGCCATGGCCAAACCGGGCAACCGACCGCACGCGGTCGAGGCTTTGAAGGCCAACGAAGCGCCCAAATGAGCCGAAGCCAGTTCCAGATTTTGTCGCGGCTTCCACCCCGAGCGCACGCACTACGCCCGGCATGGCGGCCGCACCGCCATTAAAATTATACACGTTGATCTCCCTACCGGCTGGCGCCGGAGCCCGCATTCTTAAACGGCGCGGACTTCGACGACTTCTGGGACGTAGTGCTTGAGCATGTTTTCGATGCCCATCTTCAAAGTCGCGGTCGAGCTAGGACAGCCCGCACAGGAGCCCTGGAGATGGAGCATCACTACGCCCTTCTCAAATCCCCGAAAAATTATGTCGCCGCCGTCTTGAGCCACGGCCGGTCGTACGCGGGTATCAAGGAGTTCCTTGATCTGACTGACGATCTCAGCGTCTTCCGCAGCAACCTCGAACTCTTCTTCGAGGTCGTCCGATGATGCCGGGCCGAGGATGATGGGCTGGTTCGCGACGAAGTGCTCCATGATGACCCCGAGAACGACTGGCTTGATCAACTGCCAATCCGCGTCGTCCGTCTTGGTCACCGTAATGAAGTCTCCGCCAAAAAAGACGCCCTTAACCTCCTCGATCCGAAACAAGCGATCGGCGAGCGGCGAACGCTGGGCTTCCGTTGCATCCCGGAAGTCCGCAGTCCCTTCGGCCATGACCGTCCGTCCCGGTAGGAACTTCAGGGTCGATGGATTAGGAGTTCGCTCAGTCTGAATAAACATCCCGTCGTTCCCTTGTGGCGTTAAGCCCTTCTTGTTTGGGGCTGAGCAAAGTCTGGGGGGTGGAGGCAATAGTTTCAACCGCCATAAACTAAGCGTTTGATTCAATTGTCACCATTTCACGGTAGTTAATAGGTTACCGCATATTTACTCGGATTAATTCGTTAATTTCTGAGGCCCCGGCCGCCCTTGATTCCAGGCGTCGATCACATGACTCTGGATTAACCATAGTCCGAAGTCGCGGAAATCCAACCCTTCAGGCGCATCGGGTCGTGGCGCCGGGTGAGCGGCCTTCGCCTGCTGAAAAGCCTATTTTTCCAGGCTTTAGGGCGAGAGAAAGCCCTAGGTCAGGTCCTGCAATTCGCTGTCCGAGAGGGTGCCCGGCACGATGACGAGCGGGATTCGGAGCTGGCCGGCCAGCTGCCCAGCGAGCCAGGAGATCAGCGAGCCCCGCCGCGCCTCGGGAGGAGCGGCCCCGACCACCAGGATGTTGATCGACGGGTCGCCCTCGACATGGCGCAGGATTTCTTCGCCGATGCGCCCTTCGCGCAGCTTCAATAGGGGTTGAACGCCACTAAAGGCAGCCATCTCGGCCCCGATCGTATCGAGCAAGGTCTGGCCTTCCGCCGTGATTTCCGCCCGCATCAGATCGCCGACCGCCGCCCAATGTTGAAATTCGGGCGGCTGAACGACGTGCAGGATTTCGAGCCGCCCGCCGGTATTGCGCGCCCGAAGCGCGGCAAAGCGGGCAGCCGCACGCGAATGGGCGTCGTTGGCGACACAGGCCACGAAGGCCAATTGGCCCGCGACATGGCTTCGCGTTACCGCCCCCTGACTCATACCCGCCCCCGCTGGGTTTCAGACCTTCCGGAAAACGACATAGCCCAACCATCCTGCCAAGAGCGCCGCCGCGATAGCAATCGCGGCGTAGGCGGCCGCCTGGCGATGGGCAAAGTCAAAAAGCTGGCCCCCCACCCCGATTTTAGTGACCGCCAAGGGGGTGGTGCGCTCGGCGATGATGCGCCCCTGATCGACCAGAAACACGTCGACCCGGTAGTCGCCGGTTGGAATGCTGGCCGGGAACGCCAGGCTGACCCGGAACAGATTGGCATCGATAAAGGTGATCACCCCGGCCTGTTCGGAATAGAGCGCGTGGCGCACTCGCTCGCGCAACAAGGCTTCGCGCGACGATTGGATCATGTCCCCCGACGCATCGGTCTTTGGCACCAGGACGATTTGATCCAAACCGATCTGCCGCTCTCTACGGAGCGCCTCGGGCAAAATTTCCTCGACCGGCCTCGACGCCGCATAGGTGTAATAAAGCGGCACGTCGGCAAATTCGACGCTATCGCTATTGAACCAAAGACCGGCCGAACGCTCTTTGCGCCGCACCGCGACGCTATCGCCGGGGCCGCGGACCACCACCACCACGTCACCGGCTGATTTGGTCGCGCCAAACATGATGACCTCGGCGCCCGTAAAGCGTGAATCGATCGCGATCTGGTGGGTCGAAAGGTCAACCACGAGCTTTTCGCCGGCGGCGCCGACTGGGCCCGCGAGACCGAGACACACGATCAAGGAAATAAGCCCAAGAACGCGTTTCATCGCCGCCCCAGGACTTCGATCGAAAATGGATTATCGGGCGTCCCGACCAACTCAAGCACCAACCGCCCGCACACCGCGAGCACCATGAGCGCGAGAAGCACGCGCAAATGCTCGGAGCGCAGCTTCGACGCCACCTTGCTGCCATATTGAGCGCCAATCACCGCGCCACCCGCCAATAGCAGCGCCAGCGTAATGTCGACCGTCTGGCTTGCCATCGCATGCGCGAAGCACGAGGCGATGCTGACCGCCAAAATGCCGAACAGCGAGGTGCCAATCACAACACCGGTCGGCATGCCCACGATATAAATGAGCGCCGGCACCATGAGGAAGCCACCGCCGACGCCCATCACGGTCGCCAACATGCCGGTGAAAAAGCCGATCACCGCCGGCGGCACCGCGCTGACATAGAGCTTCGAGCGCCGGAAGCGCAGTTTGAACGGCAGTCCGTGCACCCAATTATGGCTGTGGGCCCGGCGGCTTGAAACGGGTTGGCGCCGGCGTCGCAGCTTTGAAAGGCTCTCGACCCCCATGAGCGCGCCGATCGCGCCCAGAAAGACGATGTAAAGAAGCGCAACCACCTCATCGAGTTGGCCGGCCCGGCGCAACAGGCTGAACAGCCAGATGCCGAGCCCCGCGCCCATGACGCCGCCCGACAGGATGATGGTGGCCATTCTAAAATCGACATTGCGGCGCCGCCAATGCGCCATCAGGCCGGAAACCGAGGACGCCACCACCAGATTGGTGCCGGTGCCCACCGCGACCGCCGGCGCGACACCGAGGAAGATCAGCAACGGCGTCATCAAGAAACCGCCGCCGACCCCAAACAATCCCGATAGGAAACCGACCGCGCCGCCGAGCCCAAGCAGGATCAGCGCGTTAAGCGATAATTCAGCGATCGGCAGATAAACGTCCATCGGACAAGGCTCTTAGACCCAGGCAAACCCAAAGTGGCGCCGACGAACCTAAGGATTTGCGGTTAAGGCTTCAAAAAACCCACGATGTCTTCGACCTCGCGCAGATTTCGCTCGGCAATATGTGACGCACGCTCCGCCCCAGCGCGCAACACCTCATCAATATAGTCTGGATGCTGCATCAGGCGACGCATATCGGCGGCCAAGGGCCCGAGCTTTTCGACCGCCAGTTCCGCCAGCGCGCGTTTGAACGCGGCAAAGCCGGCATTCGAATATTCCGCGGTTACCGTCTCGCAGGTCTGTCCGGCCAGGGCGGCGTAGATGTCGATCAGATTGGCCGCTTCGGGCCGCCGTTCGGGCTCATAGCTCACGGTCGGCTCTGAATCGGTTTTCGCTTTTTTGATCTTGAGCGCGATGGTCGCGGCGTCGTCGGTCAAATTGATCCGCGAATAGTCCGAGCTATCGGACTTGCTCATCTTCTTGGTGCCATCCCGGAGCGACATAACCCTTGTCGCGGCGCCGAGGATCATCGGCTCGGGCAGTGGAAAACAATCGCTGCCATAGGCGCGGTTGAAGGCGCCCGCGATATCGCGCGCCAGCTCCAAATGCTGTTTTTGATCCTCGCCAACCGGCACATGAGTTGCCTTGTAGAGAAGGATATCCGCCGCCATCAGCACAGGATAGGCATAGAGCCCAAGCCCCGCCTGCTCGCGCGCCTTGCCGGCCTTTTCCTTGAATTGGGTCATCCGATTGAGCCAACCAATCGGCGTCTGGCAATTGAGGATCCAGGCCAAAGCGGCATGGCCTTTCACCTGGCTTTGATTGAACACGATGCTCGACTTGGCATCGATGCCAGCCGCGATCAGCCCGGCGGCCACTTCACGTGTCGCGGCCCGCAACACCTTCGGGTCTTGCGGCACGGTGATGGCATGGAGATCGACGATGCAATAAAGGCAATCATAGTGGGCCTGCATCGTGACCCAGTTCTTGATAGCGCCTAGGTAATTGCCGAGGTGCAGATTGCCGGTCGGCTGCACGCCGGAAAAGACGCGGTTCATGGGGTTTTGGTCCGCTGGCAGACTTGGGCGTTGTTTGGCGCGGCACTTATGGCGTGACGCGCCAACACGGTCAAGCCAGGCCTGGCCCGTCATCGGGCGTCACGGGGCCCTTGGTCGCGCCTTCATCGCGTCGCCGCAAGGCACTGATAAGTTCGCGCGCTTTGAACGCGCCAAAGAGGCGCGCGGTCCCGACATAAGCGACCAGACCGCCAAGGACGAGCGCGGCCAACCCGACAACGCGCATCGACTGGCTCCCCGATAACGCGGAATCGAGCGCCATGCCCAAGACAAAAAGCACGACCGCCATGAGCGCGGATGCGCCAGTGATCGCGATGAGCCGTTTTTTCAGGCGCGCATCGACACGGAAGTGCCCGCGCCGGTGCAGGCCGCGCCCCAACAGGATCACGTTGAGCCAACCGGCGATCGAGAGCGAGAGCGCAAGCCCGATATGGCCGAGCACATGCATCAGCGCAAGGTTGAGCCCAACATTGAGGGCAACGCAGATGATCGCGATGATCACCGGCGTTCGTGTGTCGCCGCGCGCAAAGAAGCCGGGCGCCAAGACCTTGATCAAGACGAAGGCCGGCAGGCCCGCGGCATAGGCCATCAGCGCGCCCGCCGCCGCGCTGGTCGCGCCGGCATCGAATGCCCCGCGTTCGAACAACACGCGCATGATCGGCTCAGCCGATACGATGAGCGCGACCGCCGCCGGCAACGCCAAAAAGAACGCGATCTCGATCGCGCGATTTTGGCTATGGGAGGCCGCCGCTGCCTCATTGGAGCGAATCTGACGCGAGAGCAGCGGCAAGAGCGCGGTGCCGACCGCCACGCCGACCACCCCGATCGGCACCTGATTCAACCGATCAGCGTAATAGAGATAAGAGACCGCGCCATCCGGCAGCAGCGAGGCAATGATCACCGAGACGAATAAATTCACCTGCGCGACGCCCGCGCCGAGCGCGGCCGGGCCGATCACCTTCAATAATTTCCGCACGCTTGGCGTCAGCCGCGGCCGGCGGAGCCTGAGACCCATGCCAACGCGCGAGCAGGCCACGATCAACCAAACGAATTGCACAACGCCAGCGACCGCGACACCAATCGCCAGCGCGTGTCCTGGCGTCTCGGTAATTTTGCCGATGGTCAGCAGCGCGACAATCAAACAGAGATTGAGCAAGATCGGCGCCGCCGCCGCCGCGGCAAAGCGATAAAGCGAATTGAGCACGCCGCCCAAAAGCGCCGCGAGCGAGATGAACAACAAATAAGGAAAAGTGATGCGCGTCAGCGTCACCGTGAGATCGAATTTAACCGGATCGTCGGCAAAACCCGGCGCTAAAACATACATAAGCCACGGCATCGCGATTTGCGCCGCAACCACGACAAACAGCAGCGCCGTGAGCAGAAGGGCCAGAGCCTCCTCGGCCACGTCGCGCGCCGCCGCCATGCCATCGCGCTCGAGCGCCCCGGCAAATTGCGGCACGAAGGCCGCGTTGAAGGCCCCTTCGGCGAACAACGCGCGCATGAAGTTTGGAATGCGCAAGGCAACAAAAAAGGCGTCGGCCACCGGCCCGGTGCCGATGGTCCAAGCGATCAGAATATCGCGCACGAAGCCAACCACGCGCGAGCCGAGGGTGTAGCCCCCCACGGTCACAATCCAACGTCCCATTGCCATAATTGATTCTCGTCGGAGGGAATGCCGGCCTAGCCAGCAACAGATTCCGAAAGGGCGGCAAGTGGCTCGGCGACGGCTTCGAGCAAACGACTACGCATATTCTCGATTTGACTCGCCTTAGACACTTTCAAACCGTAACGATCCTTGACGTAGAACACATCGACCGCGCGTGCGCCATAGGTCGAGATGTGCGCGCTGACGATGGAAAGGCCGAGTGCTGTCAATGTCCGCGCGACATCGTGCAAAAAGCCGGTGCGGTCGCGCCCAACCACTTCGATCACGGTGTAGCGCGCGCTGGCCTCGTTGTCGATGAGGACACGCGGCTCTACATCGAGCGCGCCAAGGCGGCGCGGAAAGGCCAGCGGTCGGTTGAGCGCCTTGTCGAGCCGAAGCTCGCCCGCGAGCGCGGCCTCAAGGAGCGCTACCATGCGCGCCAAGCGCTCCTGGTCGTCGAACGCATCGCCATCCGCGCTCTGCACCCAAAACGTATCGAGCGCGATGCCATCCGTGGTCGTGAAGGCCTTGGCATCGACGATCGAAGCGCCCGCCATGGCGATCGCGCCGGCGACTGCCGCGAAGAGGCCGGCGTGGTCGGCCGCAAAAATCGTGAGTTCTGTCACCGCGCGCGCATCATGCGGATGTATGTCGAGCACCAGCGGCGCGCGGCGCGACGCGGCATCGCGCGCCAATTGCGCATGGCGAACCTGGGTGTCGAGGTCGGTCGAAAGCCAATAGGCGGACGGCAGCCGCGCGACATGCCTTTCCACTTCGTCGTCGAGCCAGCCAGAAAGCGCATGACGCAAATCACCCTTCGCCCGCGCCGCACGCGACTCACCGGCTTCCGCCGCATGGCCGCCGGTCAAGCGCTCCTCAGCGTGATAATAGAGCGCGCGCAACAGCGAGCCGCGCCAAGAATTCCAGCGCCCAGGACCGACTGCCCAAATATCGGCGGCGGTCAACACCGCCAGCAAGCGCAAGCGTTCAATGGTCTGCACGTCGGCGACAAAGGCGGTCACGGTTTGCGGATCGTTGACATCGCGCTTGAAGGCGGTGTGACTGAACAACAAATGCCACCGCACCAACCAGGCGGCGAGGTCTGTTTCTTCTTCGCTCATGCCGAGCCGCCGGCCTAGCGTTCGCGCGAGACGCTCGCCGGCGATCGAGTGGTCTTCGCCGCGGCCTTTCGCAACATCATGCAAGAACGTGCCGAGATAGAGCGCGTTGCGCGACAAGGGCTTCTTCACGATCTCGCTGGCCAGCGGCAAATCGGCCGCCAAGAGCCCGTTTTCGATACGCGAGAGCACGCCGACCGCCCTGATCGTGTGCTCGTCGACCGTATAGGCGTGATACATGTCCTGCTGCGTTTGCGCCACGACGCGCCCGAAATCCGGCACAAACCGCCCGAGCACGCCGGCCTCGTTCATGCGCCGAAGCGCGGTCTCGGGATCGTGCCGGTCCGTCAGCATCGCCAAAAATATCTCGTTTGCCTCGGCATTCTCGCGCAGCGTGGCATCGATCAGCTTCAGTGATTGATGCACGAGCCGGAGCGTGGCGGGGTGAATTTCAAGCTGATGCTGTTGCGCCAAGCGGAATAAGCGGATCAAGCGGATGGGGCGTTCGTCGAATACGTCCTCGCGCGCCACGTTGAGCCGCCCGCCTTCAACCCGAAAGCTATCGAGCTCTTGCCCGAGCCACGCGCCGCCACCGCTCGTCGGACCGGGCATCAGCCGCTCGCCCTCGAGTGTCGCGCACAGCACGCGGGTCAATTCGCCGGCGGTTTTGGCGACCAGAAAATAATGCTTCATCAGCCGCTCGACGGCTTGCGAGCCCGGTCGATCCGCATAACCCATGCGCCGCGCGATGCTCGGCTGCACATCGAACGTCAGACGATCCTCCGCGCGGCCCGTAACGGCATGCAAATGGCATCGCACGGTCGTCAGAAATGCCTCCGCGCGCGCGAAGCGGGCATGTTCCTTACTGCTGATGACACCACGGGCGACCAGATCGCCGAAGCGCGGCACGCGGTACAAATATTTCGCGATCCAAAATAGCGTGTGAAGATCACGCAAGCCGCCTTTGCCGTCTTTGATATTGGGTTCGAGCAAATAGCGCGAATCGCCAACCCGTCGATGGCGCGCATCCCGTTCGTCGAGCTTGGCTTTGACGAACTCTGCCTCGCTGCCGGGCACCAACTCGGCGTCGAACCGGCGGCGCAATTCATCCAACAGCGTTGCATCGCCATGCACATGACGCGCTTCAAGAAGCGCGGTGCGAATCGTCATATCGGCCCGCGCGCGCGCGATCGATTCATCGAGCGAGCGCACCGCGTGGCCGACTTTGAAACCAAGATCCCACAGAGTGTAGAGCACGTGCTCGATCACCTGCTCGGCGTTCGGCGTCAATTTGTAGGGATGCAAAAAAAGAAGATCGATATCCGAATGCGGCGCGAGCTGGGCCCGGCCATAACCGCCGACCGCAACCAGCGCAAGACGCTCGCTTGTGGTTGGATTGGGCGAGGGAAAGACGCGCTCGGCAGCATGGTCGTAGATCACGCGCAATAGCTCATCGACCAATCGGCTAAGACCCGCCACGATCTCGGGGCCGCGCGCGCCGGCCTCAAGCCGCGCAAGCAATTTTGCCCGACCCTCGTCGAGCGCGAGCTTGAGCTGCGCCAGCACCGGCGCGTGCGCGACCCGCGCATCGTGGCCCGCCGCCTCGAACAGGGTCGCGAGGGCAACGCCCAGGCCGCGGCGCTCGATGAGCGGCGGTTCAGCCGCTAAAATCGTCATGTCGGGAGCAATCCTGTGCCGCGTTCGTCTGGTCTCGGAATTTTAATATAGCGCGTTTGGAGCCGCATCATGATGGCAGATTATTTCCGGACCCTTGCCCGCTATAACAATTGGGCCAATCGCCGCCTTTTTGACGCCTGCGCAAGTTTGAAAGCGGCGGAATACCGCAAGGCGCGCCCGGTCTTTTTCGGCTCGATCCATGGCACGCTCAATCACCTTTTGGTCGGCGACCGGATCTGGCTGGGGCGGCTCGAGGGCGTGCCCTCCGGTATCACAGCTTTGAATCAGACCCTTTATAACGATTTCACCAACCTCCGCACCGCGCGCGAGGCCGAAGACGCCCGCATCACAGCCTTCACCGCGCGCCTTACCGATGCCGACCTCCTCGGGGTCTTGCGCTACCGAACCATGGCCTTGCCGCAATCCGAAATGGCGACCCCGCTCAATCTGGTGCTCGGCCACTTGTTCAACCACCAGATCCATCATCGCGGCCACGCCCATAGCCTGTTGTCGCAAACCGATATACCCCCGCCCTCACTCGACCTGATTTTTTATCTGCGTGATGGGTCATAACGAAGCAACAGGATGTTGGCGCCGTTGAGCGCGTCATAAAGGGCATCGAACGCGGCGTTGAAATCCTCATAGCGAGGAAACAACGGGCCGAGTTCGCGATGGATCTCGCCGAGCGTACGGGTGCCATCGATCGCTTCAACGATCCCCCGCGCCTCGGGCGGCAGCGGGAACCGCATGCGGACCCCGTCATAATTCAAGACCAACCCCCCGGCCGCGCCGAGCGTGCGACCCAGCGCTTTCGCGCTGACGTCCTTTAGCACCGGAATGGCGGACGCGTTCAGTCGCGCCACCGCCTGTAGCAGGGCCTCAGGCTCGACCACATAGGCGATATGCCGCTTGAGATTGGCGGCGATCAATTCGGCCGCGGCCCAGGCCTTGGCCGCATCAAGCGCCGCCAAACGCTGCTTCAACGCTGGATCGGCCACATAATGCTCCGGTCGGTAACGCACGGGCTCGATGAGAGCGCTAATGGCAAGCCCCGCCTGTTCAACCAGGGCAATCAATTCCGGCACGAAATAGGCGCGGTCGCGCGCATGAAGCAGCAGGTCAACCAACCCGGCGGTGCCGAGCTGGCGATGATCGCCGAGGATCGTGTTGCGCCTGAAGGGATGGTTCTCCGGGAGCGCCTCCAAGGCCTGACGCGCCAATGCGATGCGCGCCTCGAGCGCTTCATGGCCACTGATCAAACGCAACAGGCTTTGGATTTCATAAACACCCGCCCGACCCAAAGGCGCGTAGACCATGAGGCCCATTCCGCCGCCCGGTTTGAGCGCGCGTTTGAGCGCCGCGAGGCCCGCCGGTGGATCGTCGAGATGATGCAAGACGCCGCAACAATCGATGTAATCGAAGCGACCTAAATCAAGCCCATCCAACTCAAACAATGACGCGTGATGGAAGCGGATATTGCCAAGCCCGCGCGCTTTGGCCCGCGCCGTGGCGATGCCGAGCGACGCCGTCGAGAGATCCAGGCAAACAACCTCGGCCGGGCCGCCGCGATTAGCCAATTGTTGCGCCAGCATGATCGCGCCATCGCCCGTGCCGCAGCCGGCCACCAACGCGCGGAAGGGCTGGCTAAACTCGCGCCGCCCACCAAAAACATAGTGATTCAGTTCGTCCAAATGGCTCGGCGAGCCGGTCACCAGCCTTTTGGCTTCATCGGCGGGATCGCGCGGCGGATAGGGATAGGCCTCATATTGGTCGCGGACCTCGAGGCCCGTATCGCGCTCGCTCACCATGGCTCACCCCAAGCGGGGAACCTTGCACGCCGCCCGCGAAGCCTGCAAGCTCAGCGCCATGCGTGGTTATTTTGGAATCGGCGTCGAGAGCATCAGCAAGGCGATGAACCTCGGCAATTTGCGGCGCTCGGCGCATGCCTTCGGCGCGCGTTTCTTTTTTGCCGTCAATACGGCGGTAGAACCCGCCGCGGAAGCGATTTCGGATACCGCCGATTCGCCGGCGCATGTGCCGTTCTATCGCTTCGACCGCGCGGCCGATCTGGTTTTGCCGGAGGGTTGCAAGCTGGTCGGCGTCGAGATTCTGGACGAAGCGGTCGAGCTGCCGAGTTTCCCTCACCCGCTTGCGGCGGCCTATGTGCTGGGGCCTGAGCGCGGCCGGCTCTCACCCGCGATGATCGAGCGCTGTGACCATGTCGTGCGAATCCCGAGCGCGTTTTCGATCAATGTCGGCGTCGCGGGCGCCATCGTGATGTATGATCGTATGCTCGCACTCGGCCGATTCGCCGCCCGGCCGACCAATCCACGCGCGGCGCTCGAACCGAAACCCATTCATGTTTATGGCGCACGGCATATCCGCCAGCCTTCAGAATGATTTGATCAGGAAGGGCTTTGCGACTCGCGCGTGTTGGGCTAATCCTTGCGCGCTAGCGAGGTTAGGAAAAATGACGTTGAAAGCATTCTCGATTCTCGCGTTCGGTTTGGCCGCATTCGGTTTGAGCGTTGTCGGCCCTTCGTCCACTCAGGCGCAGGAAGTTATTTCCGTTCATGACGATTGGACGAGCTACGTCGATCGGGAAAATGACCTCAAGGTCTGTTACATCGCGAGCCGGCCCTCGAAGCAGGAGGGCACCTTCAAGAAGCGCGGCGAACCCTATGTGATGGTCTCGCGTCGCGGGCCGGACAAGGATGACGAGCAAGTCTCGGTAACCGCCGGCTACCCCTATAAGGACGACGGCAAGGTCGAGGTCGTGATCGGCTCGACCCAGTTCAATTTGTTCGTCAAGGATCAGTGGGCCTGGGCCCCGAACGCGGCCGGAGACACGGAATTGGTCGCCGCCATGGCGCGTGGCAACAATATGGTGGTGAAGGCCGAATCGCGGGTCGGCACCACTTCGGCCGATACCTACTCGCTGAAGGGCTTTTCCGCCGCGCGTAAGGCGATCGCCGAGGCCTGTAGCTAGGTTTAACGAGGTTAATCGCCGCCTGGTGGTGGAAAAGCCGCCGCCTAAAGCGTATATCAGCGCAATGCTGACCGACACCACCAGCGCCACGGCCGCCGAGGCCGCGCGAAAATCCCTGATTGGGCTGAGCCGGGCGGAGCTTGAGGCCGAGCTCATCGACTTTGGCGAATCCGCCAAGGCCGCCCGCATGCGCGCGCGCCAGCTCTGGCATTGGATTTATCACCATGGCCTCCGCTCCTTCGATGGCATGAGTTCGATCGCGCGCCCGATGCGCGAGAAACTGGCGGAGAGCTACACGCTCACCCGGCCCGCGATCACCCGCGAGCAACACTCCAATGACGGCACACGCAAATGGCTGCTGCGCTTCGATGATGGCCAAGAGGTTGAAACTGTTTACATCCCCGAAGAAGATCGCGGCGCGGTATGCATTTCCTCGCAAGTCGGCTGTTCGCTGACCTGCAAGTTTTGCCACACCGGCACGCAGCGCCTGGTGCGCAATTTGGGCGCGCGCGAAATCGTCAGCCAATTCATGGTGGCGCGCGATTCCTATGGCGAGTGGCCGAGCCCGAGCGGCGAGCGCATGCTCTCCAACATCGTCATGATGGGCATGGGCGAGCCGCTGCTGAATTTTGAGAATGTCGCCAAGGCGCTCCGCATCGTGATGGATTCCGAGGGCATTTCGATTTCGCGTCGGCGCATCACGCTCTCGACCGCGGGCGTGGTGCCGATGATGGAGCGTTGCGGGAGTGAGCTCGGCGTCAACCTCGCGGTCTCGCTCCATGCCGTGACCGATGAATTGCGCGACGAGATCGTGCCGATCAACCGCAAGTACCCGATCGCGCAATTGATCGAGGCGTGCCGAAATTACCCAGGCGCCAGCAATGCGCGGCGCATCACATTCGAATATGTCATGCTGAAAGGCGTCAATGATTCGCCGGCCGATGCCAAGGCGCTGGTCAAATTGATCGCCGGCATTCCGGCCAAGATCAATCTGATCCCGTTCAATGCCTGGCCGGGCGCGCCATTCGAATGCTCGAGCGACGAGGCGATCGAACGCTTCGCCGATATCGTCAATCGCGCCGGCTATTCGGCGCCCGTGCGCCAGCCGCGTGGGCGCGATATTCTGGCCGCCTGCGGCCAGCTGAAATCGGCCAGCCAGCGCACGCCGAAGCGCGTGGCCGAGGGCCCAGCGCCTGTGCTCGCACCGGTCTGAATAGGGTCGCGACGCCTGTGCATCCTTTGCCGATATTTCTGATCGCCATCGGGCCGGTCATCCTCTACCCGGCCTGGCGCATCTTCGCGCGCACCGGGCTCCCGGCCTGGCTCTCGCTCATCGTGCTGATTCCGATCGCCGGCCCGCTCTTCGTCGCCTGCATTCTGGCCTTCGCGCGCTGGCCCAAGGAGCCGCGTCATGGGCGCTGATCCCGGCAATAGCAGCGGCGTGATCGTTCTGTTCCTCTTTGTTCTGTTCGCGCTGGCCTATGGGCTGTGGTGTTGCGCGCGCATCCTCGGGCGCACCGGTCACAACCGCGCCTGGGCCCTGCTCATGATCGTGCCGGTGATCAATCTGGCGCTGGTTTGGGTCCTGGCCTATACGCGCTGGCCGAAGCTCGACGACCGCGCGCCACCCGACCGAAACCGCTACGGGGCGCCGCCCGGACGCGGCACCGTGCCATGACCGCACATGGTCTTGAC
>CAMDNF010000059.1:0-17752 GCA_945902735.1 Rhizobium sp. Q54
CGTTGCGCCGCTCAACCGATGGCCCGGCATCGCTTTTCGCGTAGCGCCAAGCGGATCGCCTCGCCAAAACGCAACGCAACCGGTCGAACTTGATCGGAATATGCTCTAGTCATAGCGGCTATGACAACGAACCAAGCCAAGTATGTCCCCCTGCCCATGCGCGGCCTGATCGCCATTGCTGGCGATGAGGCGCGGCCGTTTCTGCAAGGCCTGATCTCGAATGACGTTGAAAAGGTCAGCCCCGAGCGGGCGATCTATGCCGCTTTGTTGAGCCCGCAGGGCAAGTTTTTGCACGATTTTATCATCGTTGCCCTTGGCCAAACGCTGTTGCTCGATTGCGAGAAGGCTCGGGTCGCCGATCTCGGTCGTCGGCTGGCCGCCTACAAGCTGCGCGCCAAAATCACGCTTGCCGACGCGACCGATGATTATCTTGTCGCGGCCCTTATTGGCCCGTCGTCGATCACGCCCCTCGGCCTGCCGCTCGAGGCTGGTGCCGCGCGCCCCCTTGGCGACGGTATGGTTTATTGCGATCCACGCAATCCAGCGCTCGGGGCCCGCGCCCTATTACCCGTCGGGGGCGGTTTCAAACCGCTGGAGGCGGCCGGGCTCACGCCTGCACCGTTTGACGTCTATGAACGGCTCCGGCTTTCGCTCGGCATACCCGATGGTAGCCGCGACATGGCCGTGGACAAGGCGACATTGCTCGAAAGCAATTTTGAGGCGCTGAATGGCGTCGATTTTTCCAAGGGGTGCTATGTCGGCCAGGAATTAACCGCGCGCACCAAATATCGCGGTCTGGTCAAACGACGGCTCATGCGCGTGCGCGTCGAGGGCCCGATGCCGCCGCCCGGTACCACCCTATTGCAGAATGGCAAAGAGGCCGGCGAAATGAAAAGTGGGTTCGGCACGATTGGCCTCGCCTTGATCCGGCTTGATCGGCTCGAGGCAGAGCCGGAGGCGCCCTTATTGGCCGACGGGGTCAGGGTTCAGCCGCTCGCTGACGGGGAAGCACCATGAGCTCGGCACGCACGCGCAGCATCGGGCAGGACCGCTATAAGAAGGAATTGCGTGCGCTCCAGATCGAGCTGGTGAAGTTTCAGCGCGATGTGATCGCTCGCGATCGGCGCGTGTTGATCATTGTCGAAGGCCGCGACGCAGCGGGCAAAGATGGACTCATAAAGCGAATTACCGAGCACATGGCGCCGCGCGAAACGCGCGCCGTCGCGCTCGGCAAGCCTTCAGACCGCGATCGCACCCTTTGGTTTTTCCAACGCTACGTGCAGCATCTTCCGGCCGCGCAAGAAATCGTCCTGTTTAATCGCAGTTGGTATAACCGCGCCGGTGTCGAGCGGGTGATGGATTTTTGTTCAGGCGATGAGTATGAGGCGTTCATGAATACGGTCTCGTCCTTCGAGACCATGTTGGTCGATTCGGGTATCGAGCTTTTCAAATATTATCTCGATATTGACCGCGCTGAGCAGAGGCGTCGGTTGGCGAAGCGCAAAGCCGATCCCCTGGCGCATTGGAAGGTCAGTCCAATCGATGCCGCCGCGATCCGGCGCTGGACGCAATATTCAAAGGCGCGCGACGCCATGTTCGCGCGCACCCACCATCCAGCAGGACCATGGACGGTCGTGCACGCCGGCGACAAATATGGCGCTAGGCTCAATGTGCTGCGCGATCTATTGTCGCGTGTGGAATATCCAGGCAAGGACAAGCGGCTCGTTCGAGCCGATCGTATGGTGGTGTTTCCCTACAAAGCCGCCGCGCACGAGCAGGGCCTGATCGCGCCTTAATCCTTCTCATCCCGCAGGGCGAGCGCCGCTTGAGCGGCCGCAAGACGCGCCACAGGAACGCGATAGGGCGAGCACGAGACATAATCGAGCCCAACACGGTGGAAGAACCGAATCGATTCCGGGTCGCCGCCGTGCTCGCCGCAAATGCCGAGCTTGAGCGCCGGATTTGCCGCCCGACCGCGCTCGCAGGCGATTTCGATCAACTCGCCGACCCCTTCGACATCGAGCGACGCGAAGGGATCATGCGCGAAAATTCCGGCACGCTCATAGGCATCGAGAAAGCTTGCTGCATCATCGCGCGAAAGCCCGAGCGTGGTTTGCGTCAGGTCATTGGTGCCGAAGCTAAAAAATGCCGCGGCCCCGGCGATTTCTCCGGCTCTGAGTGCGGCGCGCGGCAATTCGATCATGGTGCCAACCATGTAATCGAGCTTGGCGCGTGTCGCGCGCATGACATCGGCTGCCACTCTATCGACCAGTTCTTTGAGGATATCGAGTTCGCGGCGCGTGGCGATCAACGGAATCATGATTTCGAGTGACACCGTCTGACCGCGCTCGGCCCCGACGGCAACCGCCGCCTCGAAAATCGCGCGGGCCTGCATCTCATAGATCTCGGGATAGGAAATACCGAGCCGGCAGCCGCGATGCCCTAACATCGGATTGCTTTCATGTAATTGAGCGACGCGCGCTCTCAAAACTTCAAATCGAAGGCCGGTCGTTTTGGCAACGCTGGCGATTTCCTCGTCGGTGTTGGGCAGAAACTCGTGCAAGGGTGGGTCGAGCAGGCGAACGGTCACCGGCAAGCCCGCCATGATTCGGAATAGCGCGATGAAATCGTCGCGCTGCATCGGCAATAGCTTGGTGAGCGCGGCCTCGCGGCCTTTTCGATTGTTGGCCAGGATCATCTCGCGCATCGCAACAATGCGCTTGGCATCGAAAAACATGTGCTCCGTGCGGCAAAGGCCAATGCCCTCGGCGCCGAAGCTGCGCGCCACCTGGGCGTCCGTCGGGGTCTCTGCATTGGCGCGCACCTTGAGGGTGCGGATTCGATCGGCCCAAACCATCAGCGCGTTAAAATCATCACCGAGTGTCGGCTCGACGGTTGGCACCGCCCCCTTGATCACTTCACCCCGCGTGCCGTCGATGGTGATCACGTCACCCGCGTTGATAATCACGCCCGCGACGGTGAATCGTCTTTTGTCTTCCTCAATGCGAATTTCGCTGGCGCCCGTGATACAGGGTCGTCCCATACCGCGCGCGACCACCGCGGCGTGACTTGTCATGCCGCCGCGGCTGGTAAGGATTCCTTTGGCCGCGTGCATGCCGTGAATGTCTTCAGGGCTGGTTTCGGCCCGCACGAGAATAACCGCCTCGCCCTTTGTTGCGATGTCATAAGCCTCATTGGCGGACAGCGCGACGCGGCCGACAGCGGCCCCGGGCGAGGCCGGCAGGCCGCGCGCGATCAATTCACGGGGCGCATTCGGGTCAAGGGCCGGGTGCAGCAATTGCTCGAGCGCTTGCGGATCGATCCGCCGCACCGCGTCGGATTCGCTGATCAGCTGCTCACCCACCATATCGACCGCGATCTTCAACGCGGCGCGCGCGGTTCGTTTGCCGGTCCGGGTCTGAAGGAGCCAGAGTTTTCCCTTCTGCACCGTGAATTCGATGTCTTGCATATCGCTGTAGTGCTTTTCGAGGCGCGTGAATACCGCTTCAAGCTCTCGGAATGTCGCGGGCATGGTTTGCTCAAGCGAGGCACCGCTGCCACGATTGATGCGACGGGCCGCTTCCGTCAAAGGCTGCGGTGTGCGGATCCCCGCCACCACATCTTCGCCCTGCGCGTTGACGAGATATTCGCCATAGATCACGTTTTCGCCCGTTGAGGGATCGCGCGTGAACGCAACGCCGGTGGCACAGTCATTCCCCATATTGCCGAACACCATGGCCTGCACATTGACGGCGGTGCCCCAGGAATCTGGAATATCGTGCAGCTTGCGGTAGGTGATCGCGCGATTGTTCATCCACGAATCGAACACCGCGCGGATGGCGCCCCAAAGTTGCTCTTTGACACTTTGCGGAAAAGGCGTGCCTAAGCGCTCGCGCACCATGCGCTTATAGGCCTCGATTAAAAGGCGCCAGTCCTCAGCCGCCATATCGGTGTCGAGGACGTAGCCCCTGTCCTCCTTATGCCGATCAAGCAGATCTTCGAAGGCCTCGTGCTCTACGCCGAGCACAACGTCGCCGTACATCTGAATGAAACGACGATAGGAATCGTAGGCAAATCGTGCGTCGCCACTCCGGCGGGCCAAGCCTTCAACCGTTTCATCATTGAGCCCGAGATTGAGCACGGTATCCATCATGCCCGGCATTGAGGCCCGCGCGCCCGAGCGCACCGAGACGAGCAACACGTTCTCCGCCCTGCCGAATTGCGCGCCGACGACCCGTTCGATATGCGCAATGCCGGCATCAACCTCGGCCTCGAGCCCGGCGGGCAAGGTTTTGCCTGTGCTGTAATAGGCCGTGCAGAGCTCGGTCGTGATCGTGAAACCTGGAGGAACGGGGAGGCCGAGATTGGCCATCTCGGCAAGGTTCGCGCCCTTGCCCCCTAAAAGATTACGCATCGCGGCGGCTCCCTCCGCCACGCCGTCACCGAACCTATAAACCCATTTCGGCATGTCGCTGCCTTGAACCGTCGAACGTAGGTGGGCCATCAGCCCTCAAGCTTCGAGAAATCGGCCACAGCATCCATCTTGGCGCGGATCGCCTGCATGAACTTCAGGCGATTGTCGCGGAGCCCCGCCTCCTCGGCATTGACCGTGACCTTCTCGAAAAATTCGTCGAGCGGACGACGCAGGCTTGCAAGGTCCATCAAATAGCCATCGAACATAGCGGCCTCAATCATGCCGAGATCGACGGTGCGAACTCGCCCCAACGCATCATTTAATGTGTGCTCCTCCGGCGCGCGAAAGACCGAACGATCGACGGGAATGCCGTCCGATTTCCAACCCTTTTTCTCTTCCGCACGGACGATGTTGCTGGCACGCCGATAAGCGATCAAAAGATTGGCGCCGTCATCCGATTGGAGAAATGTCGCCAATCGATTGGCTTTGGCCGTCAGGCGAAATAGATCGTCGTCCACATGCCCTGCGAAGACGGCATTGATGAGGTCGTGGCCGATACCCTTATCACGCATATAGACCTTCAAACGGTCCGTGAAAAACTCCAGGAGTTGATTCAGCACCGGCTGAAGCGAATTCAACTGCTCATCAGACGGCATGGATGCATAGGTGAGGAACGATCGCTTGCGATCCGCGCTCGCATCTTCTTGGAACGCTGCTTCCGCACGTGAGCGAAATCCCTGATCATGCATGACAAGGGCTGATTTAAAGATATTCAGCAATGACAGACGTAGGTTGTTCTCCAAGATCAAGCGGATGACGCCGAGGGCCGCGCGACGGAGGGCATAGGGGTCCTTCGAGCCCGTCGGTGTTTCACCAATCAAGAAAAACCCGACGAGCGTATCGATTTTGTCGGCGAGCGAAACGATGATGCCCGTCGGCTTGCGGGGACAGCGATCCGAAGGCCCAAGGGGCGAATAGTGCTCGGCGATCGCCCGGGCCACAGCCTCGCTCTCGCCATCATGGCGGGCATAATAGGCGCCCATCACGCCCTGAAGTTCGGGGAACTCGCCCACCATGTTGGTGACGAGATCAGCCTTGCAGCGCAACACGGCGCGCTGGGCCCGCTTAAGTTTGGCCTCGGGCACGTGGGGTGCCAGATTCTCGGCCAATTTATGCATACGGTGGACTTTTTCATAAACAGTACCGAGCGCGGCGTGAAAGACAATTTTCTTGAGGCGCGGTATACGGCTTTTTAGCGTGTGCGCACGATCCTGATCCCAGAAGAATTTGGCATCCGAGAGGCGCGCCCGGAGCACACGCTCATTCCCGGCAATGATCGCCTTTCCGCCATCCGCCGTCGCCATGTTTGAAACGAGGGCGAACCGCGGTGCGAGCGCGCCATTGGCCGTTTCCAGCGCGAAATATTTTTGATGCGTGCGCATCGCCGTGGTGAGTACCTCGGGCGGCACGTCCATGAACGCGGCGTCGATCGTGCCCATCAAGACAACCGGGTGCTCGACCAGGCCGGCATTCTCGGCGATCAGCGCCTCGTCAGGCCTGACGCGCAATCCCTCGCCATTGGCGAGACGTTCAAGCGCGAGGCGAATCGTTTCAGCGCGACGGGCGGCATCAAGCTCGACATAGGCCGCTTTGAGCTTGATTTTGTAGTCGGCGATGTTTTTGACAATCACACGTTCGGGCGCCAGATGGCGGTGACCACATGTTGAATCGCCCGCGCTGAGATGAGCGAAATCAAACCGTACCACATGCTCGTCGAACAGACAGAGGATCGAATGTACGGGGCGGACCCACCGTAATTTATGCCGGCCCCATCGCATCGATTTTGGCCATAACAGCGCACCGAGTGCTTCGGGGAGCAGCACGGCGAGCGCTTCTTCGCTTGGGCGGCCCTTCTCATGACTGACCGCGTAATAAAAAACCCCTTTGCCGGAATCGCGTTGTTCGCACTGCTCTATCCGTTCGACGCCGGCTGCACGCAAAAAACCCTCGATTGCTTGCGGCGGCGAACCGATGCGTGGGCCTTTTTTCTCCACCGTGACATCCGGTTGAGCTTTTGGAAGGCCCTTGACGATGAGCACGAGCCGGCGCGGCGTGACATAGGCGCGCGCGGCGGCAAAGTCGAGGCGCGCGGCGGTCAAACGCTCGGTGACGAGGCGTTTCAGTTCCTCCGCGGCACGGGTTTGCATGCGCGCCGGAATCTCTTCCGAGAAAATTTCGAGCAGGAGCCGCGCCAACGCTCAGACCCCCACGCTTTGCGAAGCCAGCCAGGCTTCGCAGCACCCCTTGGCGAGGGTGCGGACCCGCCCGATATAGGCGGCGCGCTCGGCGACGCTGATAACGCCACGCGCATCCAATAAATTGAAGCGATGGCTTGCCTTCATGCATTGATCATAGGCGGGTAGCGGGAGATTCTGCGAAAGCAGCGCTAAACATTCGGCTTCCGCATCCTTGAAGTGACGAACGAGCTGCGCTGTATTCGCGTGTTCAAAATTGAACGCGGAAAACTCGCGCTCGTTCTGCAGGAAGACGTCGCCATATTTGACCGCATTCTCGCCGGTGACGCCGTTCCAATCGAGGTCATAGACTCGATCAACACCCTGTACGTACATCGCCAAACGTTCCAGGCCATAGGTGATCTCCGCCGAGACCGGGTCGCAATCAATGCCGCCGACCTGCTGGAAATAGGTGAACTGAGTCACCTCCATGCCATCGCACCAGACCTCCCAACCTAGACCCCAAGCGCCGAGCGTCGGGCTTTCCCAATCGTCCTCGACGAAGCGGATATCGTGGTCCTTGGCCTTGATGCCGAGGCGCTCAAGGCTTTTCAGATAGAGGTCGAGCACATCCGGCGGCGAGGGCTTGAGGATGGCTTGAAATTGGTAGTAATGCTGCAAGCGGTTGGGGTTCTCGCCATAGCGGCCATCCTTCGGCCGGCGCGAGGGTTGCACATAGGCGGCGCGCCACGGTTTTGGCCCAAGGCTGCGCAGCGTCGTCGCGGGGTGGAACGTTCCCGCGCCGACTTCCATGTCATAGGGTTGCAAAATGACGCAGCCTTGTTCGGCCCAGAAGCTTTGAAGCGTCAAGATAAGCGACTGGAACGAAGTGCCGCGCGGACCCGAATCAGCCATTGGTCCGACCGTGCTTGTTGGTTGAAAAGCGGCGCAACCCTATGCGCGCCCAGCTTTGCTGGTCAACGCGCTTGTTGGTGGGGCCTAAATTGACGAACGGGAAGGTCAGGATTTGCCGCGGCAGGCGTGGTCGTTCAGCGATGCGACGAACGTGCGGCAGCGTGGGCATTCGACCAGCACCTCGCTCTTGAACACGCGGCGCGCCCAGCCGGGCCGTTGGCCGGAGTCGCGCGCCGAGGCTTGACGCGTGGGCTTTGCGTCCCGCTCCGCTTTGATTTTCTTGATGTGCTTAAAGGCGAAAAAGACGGCCGCGATGACCACGACCAAGATAATCAGCTTTACCACGGTGAACTCGACAACCGCTTAGTACGACCGGGGCCGGCTCATTCCTGCGCCTGACCGTCGCCTTCCTTTGCCGCCGCCTTCGCCTCGTTATTGGCCTTGATCCGTGTAATTGCCTTGAAGCCAAACCAAACAACAGCAATCACCAGGACCAAGATCAGAATTTTCGGCAGACTGAACATCTTATCCTCCCAGGCGGCCGACAATTGGCCGGCTATCTTAACCGGGTCGTCGCCGCAGGTGGCCTTATTACGCCCGTTGACCCTTTATTGTCAGACAGCCCGGGCCGGGTGGTCAAGGGTAATGAAACGGCCTAAAGCCGCTAAAGCCCGTAGCGTCCCCACCAGGCGCGGGCTTCAAGGGCGCCTAAGGCCCCCTCAACCAGTCCATGACCAAGGCCATCCTCACTCCGGCCGACCGGTAGGCCGAAACGCCGGCGCAACCAGCTCTCGCGGCGCCCGACGAGCCGAAGCCTGACGCGTTTGCCAAAGCGATCCCGCATGACACCCCTAAGCTCGCCAATACCATCGGCTAACCCAATGTCGACCGCGCGGCGCCCAACCCAGAATTCACCGCTGAAGAGCTGTTCGTCCGAGCCTTTCAATCGGCGGCCCCGACGCGCCCGCACGGCCTCTTTAAAATTGGCGTGGATCTCGGTTTGGACCGCGTTGAGGCGCTCAACGTCGTGCGGTTGTTCCGGCAAAAACGGATCCAACAGCGATTTGCGTTCACCAGACGTGTGAAGGCGACGCTCAATGCCCAATTTTTGCAGGGCGTCAACAAAGCCAAACCCGGAATAGATCACGCCGATACTGCCAACGATCGAATTGAGATTGACCCAGATTTCGTCGCCCGCGAGCGCAAGCCAATAGCCGCCCGACGCGCCGACATCCTCGACGAAGGCAAGGACCGGAATTTGTCTTTCGTCGGCCAGCGCACGGATGCGCCCCATAATCAATGCGGATTGCGCGGGCGAACCGCCAGGCGAGTTTATCGCGAGTGCCACCGCCTTTAGGCCTGGGAGATTGAAGGCGCGTTCGATCGTTTCGGCGAGGCCCGCAAGGCTGAGACCAGACCGAAACGGGCGCGCGGCGCCAATCACCCCGGTTAGACGAATCACGGAAACCACGGGCGATGGGTTTCGAAGGCCCAAACGAGCAAGAATCAAACCGAGCATCATTGTTTCATCCTTGGCCATCGAGCACGAGCGCGCCAGCATGACGCAGCACGGTCTCGGCGGCTTCGGTATATTTGCCGTCCGCATCATGCACGATTAGGCCGCCGAGCAGGCGCATTGGGGCGCGTGAACCTACCCTGGCTTGGACAATCACCCGCTTTGCAACCACGTCAGGCGCATAGGCCGGGTCGCGCGGCCAGATCGGAAAGACCACGAGGCCGCCGGTTCGCTCAGTCAGGCCGGCCAAAATCTCAGGCAATCGATCCGCTCGATGGATCACCGTGACGGTACCTCCGCTTTTCACCATGGTCAGGCAGAACGCCAGCCAATCGGCGAGCTTTGCCTCTCCTTCGACATTCGAAGCGGCTTTGAGGCGGTTGGGTGAAGGATTGCCGCGTTCCGCCTGCTGATAGGGCGGATTAGCCAAGACGTGATCAAAGCTCCGCGGCCCGAGCCTTGGCGGTGGGCGTTTCAAATCGCCGATCAAAATATCGACGCGATCATCAAGTGCGTTATCGATTACGTTTTCGGCGGCGAGGCGGGCAAGCTCGCGCTGCATCTCTAGCCCAACCACACGCAAGCCCGGTACGCGCGCGGCCAAGCACAGAGCCGCGCCTCCGACGCCGGCACCGACATCAAGCACGGTCTCCCCATCAACCGCCGGAATGGCGGCCGACAACAGGACGGGATCGATTGCCACGCGATAGCCGACCGCAGGCTGACGCAGGCGCACCCGACCGCCGAGCAAGGCGCCGGTGCTTGCGCCAACCATGGCCGGTTCAGCCATCGAGTTCCCCCACATCAATCAAAATACGGCGAGCCGGTGCCTCGTCCTCATTGGCGACCATCAGGCGCCGGGGAATGGCCGGCGCACTGCCTTCCAGGACACTGGCATGAGAATCAAGCACGACCGCCGCGATGCCCCCGTCTTCTAACAGAGCCAACAGCCAGGAAAGTCGGACCGGATCGTTGAGACGCAAGAGTTCGACCATCTACCCTCAGACCTTGCCCGGCAATGCACAGTTAACGGCATGCCCAACCGGTGCTAGAGTACGACGCGACAGGTCGCCATGCTCGATGGTGCCGCCGCTAACGTCAAGCGCGAGGGTTTCAGACAGGTGGGTTCGGTTATCCGGTTAGAACAAGGCAAGGTCAAAAAGGGCAGCGGCCGGGACAACCCGATCGAGGCGCTCCATGGGCTCGTTGCCGAGGACCTTCGCGAGGTCAATTCGGTCATTGTCGAGCGAATGAAGAGCCCGGTCGTGCTGATCTCGGAACTCGCCGGGCACATCATTGCCTCGGGCGGCAAGCGGCTGCGCCCCATGCTGACGCTGGCTTCGGCCAAAATGTGCGGCTATGCCGGCAAGCGCCATATCAACCTCGCCGCCTGCGTCGAATTCATCCACACCGCGACGCTTTTGCACGACGATGTGGTCGATGACAGTGCGCTGAGGCGCGGTAATGCCACGGCCAATGCGGTTTGGGGCAACAAGCCGAGCGTGCTGGTCGGCGACTTCTTGTTCAGCCGTGCCTTCCAGCTCTCGGTCGAGGACGGCTCGCTCAAAGTGCTCGATATCCTGGCCTCGACCTCGGCGATTCTGGCCGAGGGCGAAGTCATGCAATTGATGACCTCGAACGACACCTCGACCAGCGAGGCCGCCTATCTCGACGTGATCACGGCAAAGACCGCGGCGCTCTTCCGCTCCGCCTGCCAGCTCGGCGCCGTGGTTGCGGGCCGGCCAGCCGGCGAAGAGGACGCGTTAAAGGCCTTCGGTCTCAATCTCGGCATCCTCTATCAACTCGTCGATGACACGCTCGATTATTCCGGCGCCGCGACCACGTTGGGAAAGAACGCCGGCGACGATTTCCGCGAGGGCAAGATCACCTTGCCCGTGGTGCTCGCCTTCCGCCGAGGCAATGAGGAAGAACGCGCGTTCTGGCGGCGGGTCATGGAAGAAGGCGAACAGAGCGAGGCCGATTTCGCGCATGCCTTGGCGCTGCTCGAACGCCATCGGGCGCTCGCCGATTCCCACGAACGGGCCCGTCATTACGGCGCCATGGCGCGCGATGCGCTCGGCCTATTCCCTGACAGCGCGGAAAAGCAGGCGCTTTTGGGCGTGATTGATTTCTGCATCGAGCGACAGAACTGACCGACCAAGGCAATAGGGAGCCCCTAATACGGGGTCCATTGCCAGGTCCTTCACGGTTGGGTTCATTTCCCGGCGAGGCGGGGCTTGACGAACCCCATCGGGCCGGTAATCGTCGGCGCGGGTCAGCCCCCAAGGGGCTACATACAGTTTTGACAGATCGGAGCAGCGGATGCCTCAAATACGCGTGGCTGTCGATATTGGCGGCACCTTCACCGATATCTGCATCATGGACGAGAAGTCCGGCCAGATTCGTACCAACAAGATTGCTTCGACGCCCGACGACCCGATCCGCGGGTGCTTGGCGGGCTTGTCGCAAGCGGGCGTCGATCTCAAGGAGGTCAGCCTCTTCTCGCACGGCACGACGGTCGCGACCAACGCGCTGATCACACGCCGCCTGCCACGCACGGCCATGGTGATGACCAAAGGCTTCCGCGATGTGATCGAGGTCCGGCGCGGCACGAAGGAAGACCTTTGGGATACCTATCGCGACGTGGCCCCGCCCTATGTGCGCCGGCGCGACCGTGTTGTGGTGACCGAGCGGATCGACTTCAAGGGCCGCGTGGTCAAGGGGCTCGATGAGACCGAGGCCCGCGAGGTCGCGCGCGTATTGAAAAAACGCGATGTGCAGGCGGTCGCGATCTGCTTTATCAATTCCTACATCAATGGCGCCCACGAAAAGCGCATGAAGGAGATTCTCGAGGCAGAGCTACCGGGCGTCGAGATTTCGTCGTCGTCCGAAGTGTTGCCCGAGATTTTTGAGCATGAGCGTTTCTCGACGACCGTAGTTAACGCGATCCTCAACCCGATCGCCGGCCGTTACGCAGACCGTATGGCCGATGAGTTGAAGGCTCGGGGCTATAAGAGCGACCTCTTGTTGCTCCATAGCGGCGGGGGCGTGGTGACCGGCCGGACGGCCCGCCAATTCGCCGGGCGCCTCGCCGGGTCAGGCATCGCGGCGGGCGCTATCGCCAGCCGCTATTTGGCAACGCTTTGCGGCTATGAAAACTCGATCGGTCTCGACATGGGCGGCACCTCCACCGATGTCTCGCTCGCTTGGGAAGGCCAGAACCGGGTGACCAAGGACTGGTTCATTCAATATGGCTATCCGATCCGCTTCCCGAGTATCGAAGTGCTCACCATCGGGGCGGGCGGCGGCTCACTCGCCTATATCGACGAAGGCGGCTCGCTTCGCAATGGCCCGCAATCCGCCGGCGCGGACCCGGGCCCGGCGTGTTATGGCCGTGGTGGCAAAGTGCCGACGAACACAGACGCCAATCTCGCGCTCGGGCGTCTCGGTGGCGGTCTGGTTGGTGGCGGCCTCAAGCTCGATCGGGCGTTGGCCGAGACCGCGGTGCGCGATGCGATCGCGAAGCCGCTCAAAATGGATGTCGCCGAGGCGGCGAAGGCGATTCTTTCGGTCGCCAATGCCAATATGGCGGCGGCGGTTCGTCTTATTTCGATCAGTCGCGGCTATGACCCGCGCGACTTCGCCCTCGTCGCCTTTGGTGGCGCTGGGCCCCTGCACGGCGTTGCGTTGGCCCGCGAACTTTCGATCCCGACACTGATCGTGCCGCCCAACCCGGGCATCACGTCGGCCATGGGCTGTTTGCTCGTCGATATCCGCCACGATCTGGCCTTCACCTATATCGCGGCGGCGGAAGATGTCGATGCGAAGACGGTCGAAGCCGAATTTCGCAAGATGGAAGACGAGGCGCGCGATCGGCTCGAGCACGAGGGCGTCAAACCCAAGAACATGGTGCTGACACGCTCGATCGATATGATGTATCGCGGCCAATGGCGCACTCTGAACGTTCAGGTCGCAGCACCTTTTACTTCAGTCAAAAAGGCGATCGATGCGTTCCACGCCAACCATGATCGTGAATACAATTTCCGGCGTGACGATACGCCGGTCGATCTGTTCCGGTTGAATTTGAGCGCGATCGGCTTGTCGCCCAAGGCCGAGGTCGCCAAGCAGAAAACCAAGAAAGGCTCGCCAAAGCCGATCGGCAAACGGGCGGTGGTATTCGACGAAAAGCCAAAGGCAATCCAAACGCCGGTCTATGCCCGTCATGATCTTTTTGCCGGCGCCACGATTAGGGGCCCGGCGTTGGTCGACCAGATGGATTCAACGACGCTGATACCCCCTGGCGTCGTTGCGCGGGTCGACCCCTGGATGAACATCATCATGCAAGTCTCGGAGGCCAAGTGATGAGCACGACACGCGCCAAAGCGCTCAAGAGAACCACCGCAAAGGTCACGAAGCGGCCCGCAAAAACGGCGAAGGCCAAAGCGCTCGACCCGGTGACCTTCGAGGTTCTGAAGAACTCGTTCATCTCGGCGGTTGACCAGATGGCCGAGCAGATCATTCGGACGTGCTACTCGTTCGTCATTTACAACCGCGATTTTTCGTCGGCGCTGAATGACATCAACGGCGATTCGATCGCGCAAGGCAATCAAGACATCTCGGTGCATGTCGGCACGCTGCACTATAGCTGCAAGGCCGTGATCAATGCCTTCAAGGGCGATATCAGCCCGGGCGATGTTTTCATCGTCAACGACCCTTATGCCGGCGGCACGCACTTCAATGACGTACGGGTGATCCGTCCGATTTTTGTCGGCAAGGAATTGATCGGCTACGCCCAATCCAACGGTCATTGGGCCGATATCGGCGGCTCGACGCCGGGTTCGTTCGACGTGAAAGCGAAAGATATGTTCCGCGAGGGCCTGCGCATTACGCCCACGCGGCTCTATCACAAAGGCCGCTTCTGCGAAGATGTGGCGCGGCTGATCGCGGCCAGCACGCGCGACCCAGAAACCGTGCTTGGCGATATGCGCGCACAATCGGAAGCGACGCGCGTGGCCGAGCGCGAGATTCTTCGGTTGGTGAAAAAATACGGCAAGAGCACGGTGATGGCGGGCTTTAGCGGCGTGCAAGACTATGTCGAACGCGCGACACGCCAGCGCCTGCGCGCGCTGCCGAACGGCAGTTGGGAGACCACCGACTATGTCGATCAGGACCCCGCTGGCGGTGAAGGCCTGATCCCGATCAAGGTCAAGCTCACCATCGACAATGACGAGGTGATCTACGACTTCGCCGGCAGCCACCCGACCATCGGTACGCTCTATAATTCCGCGTTCGGCACGACATTCTCCGGCGTGGTCGCCGGCATGAAGACGTTCTTCCCTGATTTGCCGTTGAATTCCGGCTTCTACCGACCGATCAAGATCATCGCGCCCGCCAATTCAATCGTCGATGCGCGTTGGCCGGTGGCGGTGACGGGCTTCCTCATGGTGTTCGAAAAGATCATGGCGATGATGTTCGAGCTGTGGTCGAACATCATGCCCGAGCGCGCGATCGCGGCCGCCTATCAGCTCGAATATTTGCTGACCGGCGGCACCGATATGCGCACCAAGGACAAGCCCTATTTCATGTATTACGACTGGCTGCCCGGCGGCTGGGGCGGTCGACAAGGCAAGGATGGCTGCAACTCGACCTGCTCACCCTTCGGCGTCGGTCTCATGGTGCAGCCGATTGAGGGTCAGGAGCGGCTGTCTCCGATTCTGATCGAAGACAATACCCTGGTCACCGATTCGGGCGGCCCGGGCAAATGGCGCGGCGGCGTTGGCATTAATAAGACGTCCCGTTTGACCGAGGCCAATGGCACGGTGCTCTCCTATATCTGCGACCGTGAACGCTCGATCGCCTTCGGCATTAAGGGCGGCCTCCCCTCCAACCCGCATGGTCTTTGGTTGCATCGCAAGGGCGAGAACCGGCCCGCATGGCTCGGCGCGGTGTTCTCGGACGTTCCAATCGAAGAGGGCGATGTGTATGCGCGCGTCGCGGGCGGCGGCGGCGGTCTCGGCGATCCGTTGGAGCGCGATCCGAAATCGGTGGCCGAAGATGCGACCGATGAGTACGTCTCGGTCGAACGGGCGCGGCTCGATTATGGTGTGGTGCTGCGGGTGATTGATGCCGACCTCGCGACCTATGAGGTCGACCAAGCGGCGACCGTGCGCGAGCGGGCAAAAATTCGTGCCGAACGCAAAAGCTGGCTTGAAGAGAACGCCGAGAGCGTCGCGGCGCGTTACCGGAAGGGCGAGATCAACGCGTTCGACATGGTGCGGCGCTATGGCGTGATCGTCGATTGGGGAACCGGTGAGGTGCTGCCCAAGACGACGGCCGAGTTTCGACGCATGGTGAAGCGCCGTACCGTCGTCCATTGGGATAAGACGGCCCCAACAAAGCAGGCCGCCGAATAGAATTAGAGAGGGGCCGGCGAAGGCAGGCCCCTCTCCTTCCACCAATGGCCATACCGATCGTCTACAAAATTTGCCCTCGCGCGGCCTGGGATGAAGCCGTAGACCGCGGCGCTTATGGTGGGTCGGCCGTCGATCTTCGCGATGGCTTCATCCATCTCTCGACACGCACGCAAGTTGAAGAAACCGCCGCCAAACATTTTTGCGGACAGCGCGACCTTGTATTGGTTGCGCTCGACGCCGCGGCGCTCGGCGCGGCCCTTCAGTATGAGCCGTCTCGCGGTGGCGCGTTATTCCCGCATTATTATGGGGCCCTGCCGGTGGGCGCGGCGCTCTGGGTCGCGGCGATGACGCTTAATCGCGCCGGTGACCCTGTGTTCCCCAAACGCTTCCACGATGAGCCGATGAGGTAAACCATGTCGAATGCCACAATTCTGGTGACCGGTGCTGCAGGGCTGATCGGTTTCACCTTGGCAAAACGCTTGGCGTTGAGCGGTCGAACGGTGATTGGGACCGACTCAATCGCGCCCGATGGAGACGGTGGCTTCCGCTTTGTACGCGCGGAGCTCACCGACATTCATCGGCTGCACGGGCTATTCGCCGAGGGCCTGGATAGCGTCGCCCATTGCGGCGCGGTCTCTGGTCCCATGCTGGGGCGCGACAATCCACGCATGGTGGTGGCCTCGAATATCGAAGGCACGGCGAATGTGCTCGAAGCGGCACGCATCCATAAAGTGCGGCGCGTGGTCTATTGCTCATCGACCTCGGCCTATGGCGATTCCATGAAGGAAGCGACATTGTTGAGCGAGAACGCGCCCCTTTCGCCAACCGACATATACGGCGCGACCAAGGCGAGCGGCGATATTTTGGCGCGGGCCTATGCGGCAAGCGCCGGCGTCGATGCGGTAGTTTTGCGCTTTTGTTGGGTCTATGGCCCGCGTCGGCGCACGGAATGCGTGATTCGCCAGATGCTGAAAGATGCACAAAGCGGCGCGTCGACCCGCCTGCCCTATGGCGGCGGCTTCCACCGCCAATATGTTTATATCGAGGATGTCGTCGATGCGCTGGCGGCCGCCTTGGAGCGGCCGAAACTCGATGTTCGCGCTTTCAATATCACGGCGGGCGTGCGGCTCAGCTTCGAAGAAATCGTCGACCAGGTGAAGGCGCTATATCCGAGGGCCACCATTACCTTGACGCCGGGCGCCGACCCGCAAGATCAAGTCCATGCGCGCTTTGATATTGCGGCTGCCGCAAAGCACCTTGGCTGGACGCCGAAATGGCCCTTCGATAAGGGCTTGGCGGCTTACGCGAAATGGCTGGAGAGCCATCCGATCTGAGCGAGATTTCTCCCGCTCAGATCGAATGAACGCGCCTTAATTCGCTCAGAATTTGATCTTGAACGCCGCTACGGCACTGAAATTGACGCCTTGGCGATCGCGTGCATCGGCATCGTCAACCGCAAGGGTGAGGCCCTTCGAGACGGTCTCGCCCAGGTCCACATAGCTCAGCGCCATTTCGAGCGGCATCGCGCTCGAATCAACCGAGTAGTCGCGCAGTTCGTAAATCACATTGCCGTCATAGTCGCGGCCGACCGGAACCTTGGCTCTACCATTGCCCGAAGCGACATGGAGCGGCTGCATCAGGGTGAAGCTGATCACGTCCGTTCCGGTGATCGGGCCATTGAGCGCGAGTGTCGCGCCAAACTTTTGACCGGCCCAACCTTCGACCCCTTGATAGAGTGAGCCGTTCGCCGCCGGCGCATCAACGCTCGCGTAGTCATAGAACATGACCGCGGAGAGATTCTCGGTCAGCGCGACCGACAAGCTGGCGCCATAAGTTTGTGTCGTGGTGCTTTGGCCTAGCGCGAAGGCGCCCATCGTGGTTGCGCCGAGGAACTGATCCTGCTCAACCAACCGGCCATAATTCACGCCGACCGTGACCCCCTGGCTGACCTGATAGCTGGTTTGTAAACCGACCATATCAGCCTGAGGTTGGCTGGCATCCTGGTTCAATGCGGCGGCCAAGCCGCTTTCGGCCTCAATCGGGGTTAGCGACGTGCTCGATGCAAAAAACGCCCCGACCGAAACGGCGTCGCTCAAAGCGAGCGTCGCATCGGCAAAGCTGCCTTGGTTGAACACATCGCCCGCTTCGTTCAGGCCGAGCATCATGTGCCGACCGAGGCTCGGGGCCTCGCCGCCCGCGGTCGCTGCGTCGCTCGCTTGGAAGTAGAGCCCCGCCGAGCCTTGGCCAAGTTTGACGCCAT
>CAMDNF010000060.1:0-17323 GCA_945902735.1 Rhizobium sp. Q54
CTTCATCGGCCGCTACAAGGACATCTTGAAGGTCGGCGGTGAGAACGTCTCGCCGGCCGACGTCGAGGCCTATCTACTCTCTCATCCGGCGGTCGCACAGGTCGCCGTGGTCGGCCACCCGGACGAACGGCTGGCCGAGGTGCCGGTCGCCTTTGTCGTGCTTCGCCCCGGCGTCGCCAGCATCACCGAGACCGAGCTGATCGGGTTCTGCCGGGGAAACATCGCGGGCTTCAAGGTGCCGCGCCGCTTCTTGTTCGTCGATGCGCTGCCGATGACGCCGACCGGCAAGGTTCAGAAATTCCGTCTGCGCGAGACAGCGATCGAGCGGCTGGCGCAGGAACGTGCGTGATCACGCGAGACGGTCTCGCAGAAAACCCCCTGCCTCCACGATCGCAGCCCGACCCTCCCCCAGCATCGGTGCGAACAGGTGCCAGGCGTGAATCATCCCCGGCCAGACGCGAAGCGTGACATCGACGCCGGCGGCCCAGGCGCGCTCAGAAATCCGCGTCGCATCATCGAATAGGATTTCCGCCGTACCGACTTGGACCAGCAACGGCGGCAACCGCGCCAGATCCGCATAGAGCGGCGCGGCGAGTGGCGCCCTCGGATCGGCGCCCGCCAGATAGAGACCTGCCTGTTCGAGGAGGGGCCCGCGCTGAACAACCGGGTCCTCGGCCGCCTTCGCGCTCATGCTCTCGCCGATCGCCTCGAGATCGACCCAGGGTGACAAGCAGGCCGCCGCACCCGGCAGCTCGTGGCCGCGATCGCGGAGCGCAACCAACGCCGCCAGCGCAAGGCCGCCACCGGCCGAATCGCCCGCGATCGCAAGCTGACTTGGCGACACCCGTTGGTCTTCCATCAGCCAGCGCGCCGCGGCCACGGCGTCCTCGACCGCGGCAGGAAACGGGTGCTCGGGCGCGAGGCGATAGTCGAGCGCCAGCACCCTTGCGCCAGCCGCCGCCGACAGATCATGGCAGAGCAGCTTGTGAGTCTCGATCGAGCCGATCGAATAGCCGCCCCCGTGAAGATAGAGAATCGTCCGGCCGGTCCCGGCGCCCGGCGCCGTGATCCAGGCCGCCGGCACACCGCCAACCACGACCGTCTCGACTGGCACAACGGCTTCGCCCGCAAGATAGCGCGCCAGCTTGACGAAGCGCGCGCGCTGATGGGGCACGCTCGGGTTGATCGGCGGCGGCTTCGCCGTCAGGAAATCGACGACCTGTCGCAGCTCATCAGCGCTCATGGCTCTCCCCTTTGACCGACGCCGGACTGTCCGGAGCGGCCTCGCGGATGTCAATGTCGGCATGCCGGATTGAGTGAATCGCGCTGAATCGCCATAGTGCCGCAATCTCGTAGGGAGGCCCGCATGACCGCCTGCATCGTCGGCTGGAGCCACACAAAATTTGGCAAGCTCGACACGGAAGACGCCGAATCGCTGATCGTGCGCGCGACCAAGGACGCGCTCGCGCACGCTGAGGTGAACGCGGACGAGATCGACGAGATCGTGGTCGGCAATGTCGGGCGCTATTCGCCGCAGGATTTTCCGGCCTCCCTCGTGCTTCAGGCCGATCCCGCGTTCCGCTTTAAGCCGGCGAGCCGGGTCGAAAACGCCTGCGCCACGGGCTCGGCCGCGATCCACCAGGGGCTCCGGGCGATCGAAGCCAAGCGGGCCCGCCTCGTCCTCGTGGTGGGTGTCGAGAAGATGACCGGCGCGTCCGCCGATGAAGTCGCGAAGAACCTGTTGCGCGCGACCTACGTGAAAGAGGAGAGCTGGGCGACGGCCGGCTTCGCCAGCCTGTTCGCGCAGGTTGCCGAAGCCTACTTCCAGCGCCATGGCGATCAAAGCGAAGCGCTCGCCATGATCGCGGCGAAGAACCACCGGAACGGCGTCAACAACCCCTACGCCCAGCTGCGCAAGGATCTCGGTGTGGCGTTTTGCCTGACGGCGTCCGAGAAAAACCCCGTCGTGGCCGCGCCCTTGAAGCGCACCGATTGCGCGCCGATCTCTGACGGCGCCTCGGCACTGGTGCTCGCCGATGTCGAGACCGCGCTGACGATGAAACGCGCCATCGTGTTCCGCGCGGCCACCCACGTGAACGACTATCTGCCGATGAGCCGGCGCGACGTGCTGCTATTGGAGGGCTGCGAACAAGCCTGGAGCCGGGCCCGCACGGCCTCGAACACCACGCTCGACGATCTCGACTTCGTCGAAACGCATGACTGCTTCACCATCGCCGAGCTGCTGCAGTACGAGGCCATGGGCTTGGCCTCACGCGGCGAGGGTGCCCGCGCGATCCGCGAGGGTTGGACCGATATTGGCGGGAAGCTGCCGGTGAACCCGTCGGGCGGCTTGAAGTCGAAGGGTCATCCGATTGGGGCGACCGGCGTTTCCATGCACACGCTCGCCGCCATGCAGCTCATCGGTGAGGCCGGCGCGATGCAGCTCCCCTCCCCCACGCTTGCCGGCGTCTTCAACATGGGAGGCATGGGCGTCGCCAATTACTGCTCGATTCTGGAGCGGTTGCGCTGAGCGGCGACGCTCAACCGGCCTTCTGCGCCGACATCCTGCCCTTGAAGTGCGGGATCACGTCGCGCGCGAAGCGCCGCCACATGTCATGGCGATAGGCGCGCGGCATGCCATAGGTGGCGTTCTGCACGACGAAATGATTGAAGCCGAGATCGACATAGCGCTCGAGCTGCTCGCGCACCGTCTTTGCCGTACCAACCAACTGGAACTCCAGCCAGGGCCCCATCTCATCGGGGTCGGTCAGCTTGCGTGCGTTCTGCATGAAGCGGCTGAATGCCTGGTACTCGTCGATGTCCTTCCAGGGATCGGCGTCCGCCTCATAGTGCTCGACCACCTTCGTATTGTAGCGGGACAGGTGGTCCTTGGCGAGCGCGAGGGCCTCGTCTTCGGTGTCAGCAATCACCGCGTGCAGCAGGAGCGGCTGGGTCATCTCGGTCGAACGCCCGAGCGAGCGCATCCGCTCGCCCCAGACGCGGAACGCCGCCGCATGATGCTTGTGGGGAAAATTCGACACCCGGATCATGGGCAAGTTGAGATCGGCCATTGTCGTGGACGATTCGGGGCTGAGCGCGGCGCCGTAGAAACTGATCCGGTCGATCACCGGTCGCGGCCTGATCTCGATGTCGCGCGGCAGATCGAAATACGTGCCGTGATGGGCGAACTTGCCTCCGGCAAGCCCTCGGCTGACGATCTCGAAGCATTCCCGAAAGCGGGCGCGTGCTTCGTTCATCGGCACGCCGAGCGCTTCGTATTCGAGCCGGGCCGTGCCGCGCCCGATGCCAAGATGCAGCCGGCCACGGGTCAGGTGGCTCAGCATGGCGATCTCGCCGGCGAGCCGCATCGGGTTGTACCAGGGCAGCACGATCACGCAGGTCCCGAGGTCCATCTCCGGCATCCGCGCGGCGAGATGCGACAGAAACAAGAGCGGGCTCGGGGTCGGGAAATAGTCCGAGAAATGATGCTCGATTGCCCACAGCGCATCATAGCCAAGCGTGCGGACATACTCGGCGTCGCCCAGGGCCTCGGCGTACTGCGCCCCATCCGACAGGCCCGGCTCGCCGACCGGGGAAATCACCGTGCCAAATTCAATCCGGCTCAAAACTCGCTCCATCAATTTGCTCAACAGCGTCGGCCTTCCGGCCCATGGGCGAGCGGAAGTCCTGCTCCGCCCGCCGCCATTTGCTAGCAGAGTGATCGGCTCCACGCCAGGGGTCCTACACGGCTCCCTGCCTGGCGGCCGGCCGCCCCACACGGGCGCGTGCGGCGACGCGCCACAGGCGGATGCGCCGGCACCGCCGAAGGCTCGGCGCCTCTCGATCTCCTACATCTTGGTCCAGTCGCCGATCTTCTCGAACGTTGCGCCGGCGCGGATGATGGTCGGCTCGTCGAAGAAGCGGCCGCACAGGCCAAGCCCGATCGGCAGGCCATCCTCCATACCACACGGAATGCTCGCCACCGGATGTCCACTGACATCGAACTGGACGGTGTTACCGATCATGTTGAGCGCGGCGGCGAAGTATTCGCCGGGCGTGCAATCGGGCGCCGGCAGCGGCGTCGCGCGGAACGTGACGGCGGGAAAGGCGATGAGGTCGTAGGAAGCGAGCACCGCTTCGTACTTGGCGCGGAGCACACGCCTGATGTTCTGTGCCTTGTGATAGTAGCGGCTATGGTAGTTGCGGTTCATGTACTCGCCGATCAGCGCCACCACCTTGACCGTGTCGGAGAAGTCGTTCGGGCGTGAACGCCAGCCACGCGCATAGATGTCCGCAGCCTGGGTGTTGTAATAGCCCTGCCAGTTCGAGCCGAGGGTGTTACCCTTGATCATGCACTCGGTCGAGCCCTCGATGATGATCGCGTTCCAGAGCGCGACACCCTGGGCATGCATCGGCACCGAGACCTCGGTCAGCGTTGCGCCACGTCTCTCGAGCAGCTTCAGCGCGGCCTTCACCTTTCGGTCGGTCGCGGGGTCGCTGCCGGGCAGCCCGATATCATCGCGCGGTTTCTGACCGAAGCCTTCCTTGAGCACGGCGATCTTGAGACCCTTCACATCCCCTTCGAGCGCCGCCATGTAGTCCTTGGGTTTCACGTTGGCGGGTTGGCGCGGGTCCAGACCGTCGACCCCGGCGATCGCGGTCAGCAGGCGGGCGAGGTCTTCCATCGACCGGGTCATCGGGCCGCAATGATCGAGCGTCATCTCGATCGGTATGATGCCCGTATAGGGGACGAGGCCGTGGGTTGCCTTGAGGCCATAGGTGCCGCACCAGGCGGCCGGAATGCGGATCGAGCCACCCTGATCGCCACCGAGCGCCATGTCGACGTCGCCATTGGCGACGAGCACCCCCGAGCCATTCGACGAGGCACCCGGCGAATGGCTCGGCTTGCGGGGGTTGCGCACAGGGCCCAGCGCGCATGTGTGGCCGCCGCCCGAGAAACATAGATCTTCGCAATTCGCTTTTCCGGCAATCGTGCCCCCGGCATCCAGGATGCGGGTCACAACGGTCGCATCGACATCGGGCACGAAGCCTTCGAGCACCCGCGAGCCGTTCATCATCGGCACGCCGGCGAGGCAAATGTTGTCTTTGAGGGCGATCGTCTTGCCCTTGAGAATGCCCTTGGATGCACCCTTGATGTCGGTCTTCCAGTACCAGCCATTGTAGGGGTTGTCCTCCGGCTCCGGGCGATAGCCGGGCGTGCGCGGATATTTGACCTCGAGCTTCGGTTCGATCAGCTCATCGATGGTGCGGTAGTGATTGAACACCGCGCCCATGATGGCCTGATAGGCCTCGATGGTGGCGCCACTCAGCGACAAGCCGAAGTCTTCGGCGATTTCCTGGATCTGCTCTCTCGTCGGAACGTTCGGACCAACGGCCATGACTCTTTGTCCTCCCCTTTTTCGCGTCCGCCTCAGACGGGTTCGCATCCTCCCGCGCCGAGCACCGAGTGGGCTAGTTCACCTGTTCTTCGGGCGTCGACCGAGCCACCGGCCTGAGCTCACCCGATCTCGATGACCACCTTGCCAAATTGATCACCCCGCGCCAGATGATCATAGGCCACGTGGATATTCGAGAGCGCGAAGCGGCGGTCGATCACAGGCACGATCGGATGCGCCTGACAGAACGCCAGCATGCGATCGGCCTCGCCGCGGCTGCAGAGCACGGTGCCGATCACCTCGAGCTGCTTGATGAACAGGCGTTTCACATCGGCGGACGGGTCGGCCCCGCCAGTTGCACCATAGCTCACCAGCCGCCCGCCGCGCACGAGGAGGCGCAGCGACGTATTCCAGGTGGGCGCGCCGGCGCCGTCGAAAACCAGATCCACGCCACGGCCAACCGTCATGGCGAGAACGCGATCCACGACGTTCTCGCTTTGATAGTTGACGCCGCCAACCGCACCGAGCGCGACTGCACGCTCGATCTTTGCGTCGCGCGACGATGTGACGATGACCCGCGCACCGGCGGCCACGGCAAACTGCAGAGCGGCAACCGCAACGCCACCGCCGATGCCGGTGATCAGCACGGTCTCTCCGGCCATCAAGCGGCCGCGCGAGAAGAGGCCGCGCCAGGCGGTCGTATAGACGCCGCCGAAGCACGCTGCGTGCTCATAGCTCAGCTCGGGCGGTATCGGCAGGAGATTGTGGGCCGGCAGTGCAATGAACTCGGCATAGCAACCGTGGCGGTGCTCCCCGGTGACCCGAAGGTGTCGGCACATAGTTTGGTCACCGGCGCGGCAAAACTCGCACGTGCCGCAGCCGATCGGGGGAAACACCATGACTCGGTCGCCCGGTTTCAAACCACCCCCGGCCTCCCCCTCGACCACCTCCCCCGCGCCATCGACGCCTGCGATCAGTGGAAGCTCATGAGTGATCCCGCTCGCGTCGTCGCGCATGTAGAGGTCGACCCGATTCATGGCCGCGGCGCGAAGCCGAACCAGCACCTCGCCGGGGCCCGGGCTCGGCTTTGGCCGCTCGCCCAGAACCAGGCTCTCGCGCCGGCCGTGATCGACCAGATGGGCCGCGCGCATCAGCCGGCCGCCTGCAAGCGCTTTTTGCGCGCACGAAGGTCGAGACAGGCGGCTTCACGCCTCGGATCGTGGCCGTCGGGAAACAATCGGATCTTATGAACCTTCTGCGTGCCCGTCGTCGGCAGACTATCGACGACCAGAAAGTAGCCGGGAGCCTTGTAATAGGCGAGGCGCGCGAGGCACCAGTCCTGCAGCGCGACCAAATCCACCTGCACGCCCGGCCGTGGGAGAACACAGGCGAAGACCTCTTCCTCCCTGATCTCGTCGGGCACCGCGATCACGGCCGCCTGCGCGACGTCGGAATGAGACTGCAGCACCGCCTCGACCTCGGCCGCCGCGATGTTCTCGCCGCTTCGGCGGATGATGTTCTTCTTGCGATCGACGAAATAATGCATGCCATCGGCCGAGCGGGTCACGACGTCGCCGGTGTGGAACCAGCCGCCACGCCAAGCAGCCTCGGTCGCCGCCGGGTCCTTCAGATAGCCCGAGAATTGGTGCCGCCGTGGATCGTCGCCTGTGCTTCGCAGGATGAGTTCGCCGAACGCGCCAACAGGCACCTCGGCGTCGTCCTCGTCGACGACCCGGAACTCGGCCCCCGATAGCGGGCGGCCGAAGGCACGCGTCGAGACCTCGCGCGGCTCGCGGCTCGCCCAGGCCGGCATGGCGACCTCGGTCATGCCCCAGCCCTCGACCAGCGGAAAACCGAAGCGCCGCTCGAAAGCCACGTGATGGGCCGGATCGACCCCCGCGCCCGCGCCGAACTTCACTCGATGCCGGCTCTCTTCATCGGCCGGCGGCAGATTGAGCAGAATCGGCGGCATGACGCCGAGATAGTGGATGATGGTGGCCTTGGTCGCCGCCACGTCGCGCCACCATGAATTGGGGTGGAACCGATCGGCCATGATGATGCAGCCGCCGCTCATCAGCATCGCCATGCTCGAGATCGCGAGCGCGTTTGCGTGATAGAGCGGCAAGGGATTGATCAGTCGCTCCCTGCCCAGCTCGATCCCCATGGCACCGGCGGCTTCCAGATACCAGCGCCCGGCCTGTATGAAATAGGCGTTCGAGAGCATGCAGCCCTTGGGCCGGCCGGTCGTGCCCGAAGTATAGAGAAGCGCCGCCTCGTCGCGCGGAACAGGTACACCGGCTCGCGCGGGCGAGATGGGTCCGGGAAGGCGATCAGGCAGGCCGGCGACATCGACAACCGGCAGAGGCCTCTCGAGCGTCGCAGAGAGCGCCCGAAGCCCCTCGACCCGCTCGGGAACGGAGACGGCAAGCTCCGCCTCCGAATGCTCGAACAGATAGCGCAGCTCTTCGTCCCGATAGGCCGGGTTGACCGGCACAATCGAAACGCCGAGCGCGTTCAGGGCAAACCAATGGAGGTGGAACTCTGGCCGATTCTCGAGCAGCAGCGCAACCCGATGACCGCGCCCATAGCCGGCCCCGGCATAGGACCGACGCAGCGCGGCGACGCGCTCGGCCGCCGCGGCATAGTCGAGCTCGACGCCCTCCGGGGCATAGGCGCGGCATCGCATGGGCGGCGCGCACAGAGCGCCGCTGGAGGGAAATGCTCGGGCCGATGCCCCGAACGCGCCGAAAACGGTCTCGTGCCGCAGCTTGAACAAGATTGCTCCTCCGAGGTCTGTCATCCGCCGTTATTGGTGAATTGCCTCTTGATGGCAAGCCACCTAAGATTCATAGGCTCGAAAAAACGGGGGTATCGATGGACATGATCGAAGACAAGTATTTCGACAGGCCGGCCGGCGAAATTTCGCTCCTGCCGCCGATCGAGGTCGATCCTCGGAAAACCGCGCTCGTCATCATCGACATGCAGTACCACGATGCCCACGCCGATCATGGCGTCGTGGCGGCGCTCGAGAAGCTTCACCCCGGCTCGACCGCCTATTATTCCCGGCGCCTCTCGACCACGGTGCCGGCAATCCGGCGCCTGCTGGATCACGCACGCGCGACGGACCTGCAGATCATTCATCTCGTCGTCGGATCCGACTATCAAGACCTCAGGGACTTCAACCGGCGCATGCGCGCCTGGATCCTCGATCTTCAGCAGCGCTCGGGCATGGCGGATTTCTATTGGACCCAGTCCCCTACATTTCGCATCCTCGAAGAGCTCACCCCTCTTGCGCACGAAACCGTCTTCCGAAAGCGGAGCTTCGGCGCCTTCAACAGCACCAACTTCGAGAACCTGCTGCATGAACTCGGCATCGAGACGCTTCTGATCACGGGCTGCGTCACCAACTACTGTGTCGAGACCACCGTGCGCGACGCCGCCGACCGCGGCTTTTCCGTGGTCGTCATCGACGAGGCGGTCGCAGGGTTCGACCAGGCTTCCCACGACGCCACGCTGGCTTCGTTCCGGGGTGGCTTCGCCGCCGTCGTCCGCACGGCAGATCAGACGATCGCGCTCCTCAACGAAATACAGGCGACACGCAATCCGCGTCGAGCCGCCGCGGAATGAGAAGTTTCCAAGGCGACTCCCAATGGTCGGCGCACGGGGGAACACGCATCGCGGTCGTTCGACACTGCATGGAGGACCGTTGCACTCATGGGCACGCCCCGGGCAGGCGAAGGAAGCCGAGTTCTGCCATGGGGCTGTTACCTGAGATCGCCTTCTGCAAAAGGTCAAACGACACGCGCATGAGCCACGAGAGCAAATCCGTCCCCTGACCTTATCTTCGCCAGACGGATTGTCTGCCTAGCCAGAACTCAACCACGCGCCGCTGCATGCATTGAGCAGCACCCATCGAGTCGTCAAAACCAGGGAGATCCAAGCATGACCTTCAAGCAAATCAACCCGCCCGAACTTGCCGAGCCGATCTTTCGTGCCTACAGCCACGGCGTCGTAATTCCACCTGGGTGCGATGTGCTTTTTTCATCGGGTCAAGTCGGCAATCGCAAGGACGGCACGCTGCCGCCCGACTTCTCCGATCAGGCTCGCCAAGTTTGGGACAATCTTGTTGCGATCCTCAAAGGTGCCGATATGGGCATCACCGACATCGTCAAGGTGACCCAGTTGATCGTGGGCAAAGAGAACTTCCCAAAATACGTCGAGGTTCGGAAAGGCTATCTTGCCGGACACAACCCCGCGATGACCGGCTTTTTCGTTCCCGCGCTCGTGCGTCCCGAAATGTTGGTGGAAGTCGAGATCATCGCGGCGAAGAAGCGCTAGGCCTGCAAAGGCCTCCCGTCACGCTCCAGAATATCTGACTTGACGGGCCGTGGAGTCGGCGCGCCATGATTGGTGTGATACCGCGAATAGCCGACAAGTGCCATGATTGCGGATACGCCAGCATCAGCGCATGAAGCGCACGACGGCATTCGAAGAGAACTAAAGAGACAGCATGACCAGCAAAGAAAAAACTAAAGAGACAGCATGACCAGCAAAGAAAAAAAGGAAAGCGCGCCGATCCGAATGATTCAATTCGGCCTCGGCGCCGCAGGCTGCCAGCTGATTCGTCTCGCTCGATCCAAGGGAGTCGAGCTCGTCGGCGCGATCGATGCCGACCCTGCCAAGCTCGGCAAGGACGCGGGTGAACTTGCAGGCATCGGGGCGATCGGCGTGCCGGTGACGACGCCGGACAAGCTCTGCCATCGCCGCGTCGCCGATGTCATGTTCCACGCCACCCGCTATCGCCCGAAGGAGAGCGCTGACGACGCGATCCCCTTCCTCCAAGTCGGCGTGAACGTCATCGCGATTTCCGGCATCAGCTATTTGCCAGCGTATGACCAGGCGCTGGCCCACCGGGTCGACGAGGCGGCGCGCCAAGGCGGCGCGACGATCCTTGGCACGGGTTTGAACCCTGGACTCTTGCTCGATGCCATTCCCATCCTGATGTCGAGCGCGTGCGAGCGGATCGATTTGATTCACGCATCGCGCGTGGCCGACTTCTCGCCCTGGGGGCCCGAGACCATCAACAACTACGGCATGGGGCTTTGGCCCAACGAGTTCGAGGAGCGGGTCGCCTCGGGCAAGATCAGTCTGCACGCCGAGATCGCCCATTCCGTCGGCATGATCGCGCACGCGATGGGCGGCACGATGGAGGACTTCCGCCAGGAGCGTCTCTCGATCGTCAGCAAGACACGTCGGACCGGCAAAGCCGTGACGATCGAGCCTGGGCAGGTGTGCGGCTTCCGTCACGTCGCGACCGCGCGCTCGTCGACCGGGCCGGCTATCAAGCTCGAACACTGCGGCGTGGTTCATCCTGACCCCGCAACGGACGGCGTCGAGCCGGGCACGCGCGTGCGGATCGAGGGTGTACCTAGCGTCGACGTATCGCTTCGGGGAGAGCTGAGCGAGTCGACGGGCGTCTATGCGGCAACCGCCGCACGCGCCGTCAACGCGGTGCCGTATGTGATCGCCGCGCCGCCCGGCCTGACCAGCCTTGCGGATTTACCTATGATGGCGTGGTGGGGCGGTGGACGTCGAGGCTGAGGCGAACCGCATACCTGACGCGACGAGGAGGAGAAAGCCATGACCGGGTCCGTGAGCCAGGACGCTAAGGCGACCGACGTCGACGCCTTGATCGATCCGATCACATTCTCCGTCCTTCTCAATCGGTTCAGCGCGATCGCTCGAGAGATGACCCTGTCGCTCGAGTACACGGCATGGACGTCCATCCTTGCGCTCGTTCGCGATTTCTCCTGCGCGATCTTCGACGGCCAAGCACGGCAGGTGTGCATGGCCGACGCCATACCGATCCATACCAACTCGCTTCATGTCGTGCTGAAAGAGATGACGCGCGTCTTCGAGAATGACATCCACGACGGCGACGTGATCGTCTGCAACGACCCTTATAGCGGCAACACCCATGTCGGCGATGTGGTCACGGCGTGCCCGGTCTTTCACGAGGGCCGGCAGATGTTCTGGAGCGTGACCAAGGGCCATCAGCTCGACATTGGATCGTTCATACCGACCAGTACGCCAGCGACCGCGCGCGACATCTATCAGGAGGGGCTCACCATCCCTCCTCTCAAGTTCTACGAGAAGGGAAAGGCGCGCCACGACGTCATCCGGCTGTACCTCGCCAATGTTAGGTACAGCGATCAACTTTATGGCGATCTCATGGCGCAGCTCGGCTCGATCTGGAATGGTCGACGGCGGCTCCAGGAGATGATCGCGGAATATGGTGCGGACAACATCGCGCGCTATGTCGAGGCTATCCACGATTATGCGGATCGTCGGATGCGCGAGGAGATCCGCGCCATGCCCAAGGGCACGTTCGTCGGTGAATCCTGGATGGATAGCGACGGCCAGGGCAACGCGGACATTCACATTCGCGCAGCGGTGACAATCGGCGAGGATCACATTACGGTCGACTATACAGGCAGCGCGCCGCAGACGCCGGGCGCCGCCAACGCATCCATCGGTGTCATGCAGGCGGCGAGTGGCGTGCCGATCCTCTGCTGCATCGACCCGACGATTCCGCACAATGACGGCTGCCTGCGCCACATCACCGGCATCGCGCCGCTCGGCTCGGTGTGCAACGCAAAGCATCCAGGCTCGACGGCGATCGCGACCACGGTGCCAGGCGATCCGATGCAAGACGCGGTGTGGAAGGCGCTCGCCAAGGCTATGCCCGACCGGGCGGTCGCCGGCTTTGGCCGCGTGCAGTCCGTACCCGTGCTTTCGGGCGTGGATCGGCGAACGAACCTGGCCAAGGACTGGGCAGTCATGCTGTTCAACGGCGCCTCCGGCGGCGGGGCGGCGCCGCGCGCCGATGGCTGGCCGTTGATGATGACGCTTTCCGCCTCGGGCGGCCTCAAGTCGATGGGCGCGGAGATGACCGAGTTGCTCTATCCGATGCATGTCGAGCGCATGGAGATTGAGCCGGATTCGATGGGTCAAGGCAAGCATCGCGGCGGCCCGGGCATCAACATGGTGCTGCGCGGCCTGACAGGCGCCATGGAGTGCCATCTGTTCGGCGACGGCGCTGCGAACCCTCCGCATGGCGTGCTCGGCGGCACACCCGGCATCGGCGGCGGCAATTATCGCGAGGATCGCAAGACCGGCGGCCCGCGCACCTATTGTTCGGCGAAGGGACACCTGACCATTGGGCCCGAAGAGACCTGGGTGAGCATCTCAACCGGTGGCGGTGGCTATGGCGACCCGCTCGAGCGCCCGGCCGATGTCGTATGCCGTGATGTGCGAGACGGCGTAATCTCGGAATCCACCGCGCGTGACATCTACGGCTTGGTGTGGAACCCGACGACCTTTGCGGTCGATGAAGCCGCAACCGACGCGATGCGCGCCCGCATTAGCGGGGCGCGCGGCCCACTTCCCTTGTTGACTCCCGAGAATCCGTCGGCCTCGCCCTGGCTCAAGCAACACATGCGCCCCGGCGATGTGTTCTTGCTCGACCCGCAATAAGGGAGCCGCGATACCATGGGCCACGTCCTCGGCATCGACATCGGCGGCACGTTCACCGATTTCTCGCTCGTTGACGATCGGGGCCGGATCACGCTCTGGAAGGAAGCGAGCACCCCAAAAGATCCCTCTCAGGGCATAAAGACCGGCCTCAACAATTTAGCCAAGGCACGCGGACTCTCGCTCGCAGCGTTTCTGAACGGGCTCGACCTGTTCGTGCACGGATCGACCATCGCCACCAACACGGTCATTCAGCGCAACGGCCCGAAGATCGGCTTGATTTGCACCGAGGGTTTCCGCGACGTCATTTTTCTCCGAAATGGCTTCAAACCGGAGCGGTTCAACTGGAATTTGAAACCGCCCGAGGATTTCGTGCCGCGCTATCTGCGCCTCGGGGTGACGGAGCGGATCGATTACAAGGGGGATGTTATCACCCCGCTTGATGCGACCTCGGTTCAGCAGGCCGCCCGAGCGCTCAAGGCCGAGAACGTGAAGGCGGTCGCGGTAGCACTGCTCTGGTCCATCGTGAATCCGGCGCACGAGCGCATGGTCAAAGAGCTGATCGAGCGCGAGATGCCGGGTGTTCCGGTGGTGCTGAGCTCGGACGTGTTGCCCGCGATTCGCGAGTGGGAGCGCACCTGCTCGACGCTCCTCAGCGCCTATGTGCTGCCCGGCATCTCGACCTATTTGCGGGAGCTTGAGCGCTATCTCAAGGAGAGCGGACTCAAGCGGCCTCTCCTTATCATTCAGCTCAATGGCGGTTGCGCAAGCGTGGAAAACGTGTTGCGGAAGCCGATCTACGCGCTGGCCTCGGGCCCCGCCGCCGGGCCCGCCGCGGCACTCCATTGCGCACAGCGGGAGAATCTCTCCGACGTCATCGCGGTTGACATGGGCGGCACGAGCTTCGATGTGTGCATGGTCACGGGCGGCCAGGCCACCATGACCAAAGAGATGCGCGTCGAGGACATGCCAGTGGGCGTCGCCGCTGTTGATGTCCATTCAATCGGCGCGGGCGGCGGCAGCATCGCCTGGGTCGATAAGGGCGGCGCACTGCAGGTCGGGCCGCGCAGCGCCGGCGCCGACCCCGGCCCCGCCTGCTATGCGCAAGGAGGCGCTGAGCCTACCGTGACCGACGCCAATGTCGTGCTCGGCTACATCAACCCGGACTACTTTCTTGGCGGGCGGCGCAAGATCGACCCCGCGCTGTCGCGCGCCGCAATCGAGCGCGCGGTCGCCAAGCCGCTCGGCATCGGCATCGAAGAGGCCGCGCGGGGCATCTTCCGCATTGTGAACAGCAACATGAACAGCGCGATCCGGGCCGTCTCGATCGAGCGCGGCATCGACCCGCGGCACTACGCCATGGTGGTCGGCGGCGGGGCGGGCGCGATTCATGCGGCGAAGCTCGCCGCCGATCTCGGCATGAAGAAGGCGATCATTCCGCGCTATGCCGGCGTCTTCTGCTCCTACGGCATGGTGGTGAGCGACGTGAAGCACGACCACGTCAAGACCATGGCGTGCAACAGCGAGCGGCTCGACTTAGAGCGGATCAGCGCGCTCTTCGCCGAGCTCGAGCGAGCGGCGCGCTCGCAGCTCGAGGCGGAGGGTTTCTCATCGGAGCGGATCGAGCTCCGTCGCTATACCGATGTGAAGTATCCGAGCCAGGTTCACGAGCTGACCGTTCCGGTGCCCTTCTCCGCACGCCTCACCGCCGACGACATGAAGGGCGTGCTCGAGAGCTTCCATGCGCTGCATGAGCGCATGTTCACCTATTGCATACGACAGAGCTCGGTCGACTTTTTCCATTGGGGTGTCACCGGCATCGGCCGAACCGCGGGCATTCGGGCGGAGGAGATGCCGTTCGAGCCGAAGCCCGAGGCCGCGGCCCTGAAGGCCGATCGACAGGTGATGTTCGACAAGGCATTCGTGCCGACGCGCTGCTATGACGGCGATCGCCTTAGCCACGGCATGACGATCGAAGGACCGGCGGTCGTCGAGCAGGCAAACACGACGATCGTGCTATTCGCCGGTCAAAGCCTCAGCGTCAATCGGTACGGAGATTTCGTCGTCAGCCTCTAGGCACCTTGGGAAGAGTGACCTCCTTGTCTTGGCACGCCTGCAGCGGGCCCCTCCGGGAGCATCTCGCACAAGGCGCAGCGCCTTGGTTTATGCGCAGAGAAGGTTCGACGGCAGGCGCTCTCCCTCCGCCAACTTTCTCATGCGCGCCTTCCGCGTGCATCCGGTGGCGAGGTAGCCGATCATGGCCATCCGTGGGCGCAAACCGAAGCCGACGCGCATCAAGAGGCTTCACGGCAATCCAGGCCGGAGGCCATTGAACGGCGCGGAAGCGATGCCCGAGCCCGCGACCCCTTCCCCACCCGAATTCCTCTCGGACGAGGCGAAGCAGGAATGGAGTCGGGTCTCGGATCAACTATTCAGGTTGGGGCTGCTCTCCCAGCTGGACCGCACATCGCTCGCCGCCTATTGCCAGGCCTACGGGCGGTGGAAGCAGGCCGAGGCAGCGATTGCCGAACTCGCGAAGCGCGACCAGCTCAGTCACGGCCTGATGATCAAGACCTCGAACGGCAATCTGATTCAGAACCCGCTGGTCGGCACGGCGAACAAAGCGATGAGCGAGATGATGCGCTACGCGGTCGAGTTCGGCATGACGCCGAGCGCGCGTTCGCGCGTCGATGCCGGCGGGTCATTCAACGGCGGCAAGTTCGCGGGCTTGTTGGGTCGCCCCTACGATCCGGCCGACAAGTACTTCACGGACATCGACCGGCCGGGCGCCCTGGATGAGTACTTGGCAGCCAATCCCTCAATCCGACGGCCGCAATGAGCGCCGAGCGCGGAACCGCGACGATCGGTCGGCACGACGCCAAGGAAATTGTCGGCATCGAGGTCGATGACTTCGTCTGCTCCACCTCATCTCCATCGCTGAGATCCGCACCGGTCTCGCCAATGGGCTCCGCGCCGGCTACGAAAAGCATAAGCGAGAGTTGACTGGCCCCATTCCGCCGCCATTCACCCGACGAACCGGTTAAACCGCTACTTGCCAAGGCCATGGCGGCGCCACAAGGGGGCAATCAGCGGATCGGTGGCAACAGCCGCGGTGACAGCGAGGAGCCTGCGGGAAGTTATCGGCTCCGGCGACCACGCCGTCAGCATCGCCAGATAGACATCCGCAATCGTCAGCGTCGGCCCGCATAAGAACGGCCCAGGCACCAGGGCCTCGTCGACAACGGCGAAGCTCTTTTTCAGATGGGCCACGGCAGCGGTCTTCACGCCCGAAGCGCCCGCTGGGTCGCTCGTGTAGCGTTCGGAATAGAAGTAGCGCAGATCGCCTTCATAGAGATTGGCGGCCATGAAGAACATCCAACGCAGAAACCGTGCGTGCGCCGGTGTCGCCGGCTGAGGCGCTAGACCCCTGCCCGGGAACGCATTGCTGAGATGGACGACAATAGCGGCGGATTCGGTCATCGCCGTTCCATCGGGAAGAACCAAAGCGGGAACCTGACGCATCGGGTTGATTGCGACGAACTCCGCCAGGTTCTGTTCGCCCTTCGCCGTATCGACTGCGATCACTTTGTGGGCTGCCCCCGATTTGATAAGGGCAGCCTCGACGACAAAGCCGCCCGATCCATCGCGACTGTAGAGTGTGTAGGTCATTGCTAGCCTCAAAGATTGTGCGGCGTTGTTGGCGAGATGACCAATCCGGCAGCAGACTACGGATAGGATACAACACGTCCGAGCATGAGCCTACCCGGTTCAATCGCCCCTCCGAATTCGTTAGGCGTAGATGCACCTCGGCGACTCATCGCTCTCGGTACGAGCGCTGGTGCGATATTGACTTGTCGACCATGATTGCTTGACGCGGGAATCGGAGGGCTAGGGGCGCCAGAGCCCAGAACATCTTGGGTGTGAAATCGCGCGCAATAGTGGCTCTGGCTCACTTGCGGTGCAGGTAAGCAAATTCAGCGCGACAGCTCGTATTTTTTGCCGGACTACACGCGTCGCGCCCTCGTCACAGCAGTCATTTTGACGCTTGAAGTCGCCCAAGCCCACTAGATCACGGCCCTGAACCGCTCTCGACAACGCGTTGCACCGAGATTGAGTCAGAGCCGCGATTGGACGCGAAAAGGGGGTCACGATTGGATGCGATTTGACACTCCTCTATTTCAGTCCCCGCTCGCTGCGCGAACCTATTTGTGGCGCCGGAAAACAGTCAAGCTCATTCACTTGGCAAGAGCTATGCGCGGAAGTTGGTGACGGCGTGACGGGGTAAGGCGGCGTATCGTGGGGGTGTTCGACGCCTCCACTTCTCCAGCAAAGGAGTGATACGCCGTGACCGACAATAGCATCCTCAAGTTCACCCAGCCAGGGACGTTCACCGA